>SKQS01000139.1 GCA_007118895.1 Wenzhouxiangella sp. | reverse complement strand
TCGGCACCCCGGTGCTCGAGGCGCGCGGCCAGTTCGACGAAGACACCGGCGAGTACAGCCTGACTTTCCGCCAGCGCCTGCCCGATCACGCCGACAATCGCGAGCTCGGTCCACTGCTGATTCCGGTCGAGATTGGCTTTCTTGACAGCGCCAACCGACCTTTGCCGGTGACTCTGGCCGGCGAGCGCGAGCCCGGTCCGCAAAGCCGCCTGCTGCTGGTCAACGAGCAGGATCATACCTTCCGCTTCCGCGACCTGCCGGCCGATGTGCTGCCGTCCATACTGCGCAACTTCTCGGCGCCGGTTCGGCTTGAGTTTGATTACTCGCGGCGCGATCTGGCCCGGCTGGCCGGCCACGATGCCGATCCCGTCAACCGCTGGCGGGCGATGCGCCGCCTGGCCGAGGGCTTGATTACCGAAGCGCTGGCCGACGGTCGCCCGACCGATCCGGCGCTGCTGGTCTCGGCCTGGCGTGCCGTGCTGGAAGATCAGGAGATCGATCCGGCCCTGGCGGCCGAATTGCTCACCTTGCCGGGTGAATCCGAGCTGGCCCAGGCATTCGATCCGGTCGATGTCGAGGGTATTCATCGGCAGCGCGAAACCCTGCGAGCCCACCTGGCCGGCGAGCTGGCCTCATCGCTGGTCGAAGTCTACGTAAGGGCCGCCGCAATCGGCCGTCGTGAGTCCGGCGCAGAAGGAGCCGGCGCGCGCCGTCTGTCCAATTTGGTGCTGTCGATCATGGCCGCCGACCCGGCCTCGGCTGCAGCCGATCTTGCGAACCAGCGCTACGGATCGGCCGACAATATGACCGATCGGCTGGCGGCAATGACGGTTCTGGTCCACCATGAGCTGCCCGGTGCCGCCGAAGTGCTGGCAGACTTCGAATCGCGATTTGCCGATGACCCGCTGGTCATGGACAAGTGGTTCACGGTGCAGGCCACGCGACCTTCCGAAGACACCGTCGAACGGGTCGAGGCGCTGCTCGATCATCCGGCCTTCAGCCTGAAGAACCCGAACAAGGTGCGGTCTCTGCTCGGGGCTTTCAGTCACGCCAACCCGTATGCTTTCCACCGCGCCGATGCTTCCGGCTACCGTCTGCTGGGCCGGCTGGTGCGCGAGCTTGACCGGCTCAACCCGCAGGTTGCCGCCCGCCTGGTGACTGCATTCAACCGCTGGCGCGCCTACGATGACAAGCGAGCGAAGGCCATGCAGGCCGAGCTGGCAGCGGTTCGCGATCTCAAGGGATTATCGCCGGATGTCGGCGAGATTGTCGGTGCCGCGCTGCGTAAACGGCACTGAGGGACGGTGCGTCGGTGCGTCAGTGCGTCAGTGCGGCAGTGCGGCAGTGCGTCGGTCCCACAGCCGCACAAGTCGCCGTACCCGTCTTATCCTTGCTTCTTGAGCCTTGAGCCTTGAGCCTTGAGCCTTGAGCCTTGTGCCTGTTGCCGTAGACCGTAAACCGTAAACCGCTTTCCCCTTAAACCTCAGCGCGCCAGCGCGTCGTTGGTCCCACAGACGCACAGACGCACCGACGCACAGACGCACCGCCGCACCGCCCCCCTAGGCGCTCTCCAGTCGCCTCAAGCCGATTGCGGCAACAACCTGCCGCCACGGAAAGTCCGGGCCCGGATCCAGTTTGCGCCGCACGGTCAGCTTCGGGTCGTCGCTGGCAGCCACTTCGCGGGTATCCAGCTGGTCGTGGCCGGCGATCCATTGCAGCGCGGGCAGCTCGGATTTCAAAACCCGCAGCAGCTCGATCAGCGCCTCGACCTGGGCCGGTGTGATCTGTTCCTGCCAGGCCTGGTGGCGGCTGTCCAGCCAGTTCGGATAGCGGCCGAGATTGACCAGCTCGATACCGATGGTTTCGGCGTTGTGACCGGCGGTATGGTGAGCGATGTGGTCGGGCTCCACCCACAACTCGATCGAGCCGTCGCGGTCGATGTAGTAGTGGCCGCTGTTGCCGGTTGCCGAGGCCGGGTAATGGATGCGCTCGCCGTATTCACGCGCCATGTCCAGATCCGGCAGCTCGGTCGCATGCACCACCACGCCGCAAATGGTCTCCGTTTCGCGTCGCTCCAGCCGGCCGGCATAGCTGAGCAGCCGTCGTTCGATTTTCATTGACCGGCTGCGGCGCGCTCGGCAATGTCGTCGAGCAGCTCGTCGAGCCGCTCGCGGTCGAACCAGCGCCCGGCCCGCATCACGCCCTGGATGCTACGGCTATGCCGGATGTCCTCGAGCGGGTTGTCGGTCAGCAGTACCAGGTCGGCTACGCAGCCGGGCTCCAGGCAGCCATGGGCCGGCTGGTCCAGGTAGCGGGCGATGTTGACGGTGCCGGTGGCCAGGGCTTCGGCCGGACTCATCCCGGACTCGACGTAGATTTCAAGCTCATGATGGATGGCGTCGCCGGGGATGCTCATGATCTGCGGTGCGTCGGCGCCGAGCAGAATGGTCGCGCCGGCTTCGTGCAACGCGCCGATCAGCTGGCGGCGGATCTCGACGAAACGCTGGCCCTGACCCTCGGGAATACGGCCGCGGATGTTCTCGATTGCGCCTCGCCACTGCTCTCGGGTCTGGACCGGAATCCAGCGCATGCCGTCGCGGGCAAGCAGGGCCTCGACATCCGCCGCGGCCCAGTTCTCGATCAGGCTCTGGGTTGGCACGTTGGCTATGCCGGCCTCGACAGTACGCCGTGCCAGTTCCGGGATCAGGCTTTCATCCATGGCCGAGACCAGATTGATAGCGAACAGGCCGGGATCGGTCCCGTATAGTTCATGGTCTTCCGGCACCAGCTTCTGTCCATAGCCGTCGAGATGATCGATCGAGCCCTGCCTGGAGGCCAGCGTGCGGTCCAGGCCGACCGCCACCGAAATATGGCCGGAGTAGTCGATGCCCAGCCCCTCGGCGGTTTCGGTGATGGCCTGGAAGGCTTCCGGCCACAGCCCCGGGTGCAGCTTGAGCAGGTCGTAGCCGGCTTCGGCCTGGGCCCGGACCATGTCTCGTGCCGCAGCTGCCGATGAGACCGAGTTGCCGTTGAACGACGGCCCGGAAGTGATCAGGCGCGGTCCGATCACCTCGCCGCTTGCCAGCTGCTGGCGCAGGGTCAGATGGCCGGGCTCGCCCAGCATGCCGCGGATGGTGGTGATGCCGTGAGCCAGGTACAGCACCAGGGTGTCATGAACCAGCGACTCGCCCAGCCGCATCTGCGGCACATGGGCATGCATTTCGGCCAGGCCGGGGATCAGGTAGCCGCTGGTTTCCACCACTCTGCCGGCCTCGCCGAGCTCCCCGGCAGCGACGATGAAGCCGTCGCGCACCGCCAGCGGCATTGGCTCGGAAACGCTGGCGTTTTCTACATCGACCAGCCTGACGTTGGTAAACAGCAGACTGTCGGCAGCCAGCGAGGTCGCCAGCGAAATCAGCAACAGGGCAGCAATGACTTTCGGCATCATGGCGGGTACTCCTGATTCGGAACCTGGCCATTCAGTGTACAGCCAGGCTCCGAGCAACGTTATTCAGAGGCTCCCTAGGCTTCTTACAGCTCGCGACTGGAATAGGGTCTGAGTTCACCCCTGAGCAGGTGAGCGACTGGTTCGAGGTCGATGTCGGCCTCGGCAATCAGGGCGACGCTGCCCTGGCCCAGGTTGAACACCCGGGCCTGGCGCTCATCGTCCAGTCCGAACTCCAGGCGTCTGGCCAGCCGGGTTTCCGGCAGGTAGAAGACGGTGACCTGACCGGCGGTGGTCTCCAGCACCAGGTGCACGCCGGTTCCGCCAGGAGCCGGGCAGAACTTGCTGACCGCAATGTGCTCGGCCAGCGGCTCGCTGGCTTCCAGGCCGAAGCGGTTGAGCACCCTCAGGTCGCGGACCTGCGGCGAGGGCAGCTGGGCCATGGCCAGTGCTTCCGGCCCGTCCAGGTTCCAGTGCCAGCGCAGGTGCTCGCGCAGCTCGGCATGCCCGGGCGCGTCGAAAGCGACTTGGGCCAGGATCGCTGCAGCTACCAGCAGGACCACTGCGGCGGCGTTGGCCCAGACGCCGGAAACCGGCAGCCAGCCACGCCGTGCCGGCTGGCTGCTGGCCTTGTTGGTGATACGGTCGATCAGTCCGTCCGGCACCGGTAGCTCCAGTGCGGCCTTGAGCTTGGCCTCGAAGGCCTCGGACTCGCGCGCCAGGCTGGCGAACTCGGGATCCCAGCGCCCGGCAGCACGCATGTCCGCATCGCGCCGGTCCGGCTCGGTCATCAAGCGCCGTCTGAATTCCTCGATGTTCATTTCTTCACCTGCAGTCGGCCGCGCTCCAGTCGCACTTTGAGTTGTTCCCGGGCCCGGAAAACGCGGGTCATGACGGCGCTTTCGGTGAGCTCGAGCTGGTTGGCAATCTCGGCTATCGAGAGCCCCATCAGCACCTGTAGCACCAGCGGCTCGCGATAGTTTGGCTCCAGCGCCATGATCGCCTCGCGAAACTGCGCCAGCTCGACCTGGTGGTCCGGCTCGCCGGATTCACTGTCGGCAGCCAGGGTTTCGTCGCTATCGCTGATCGGCAGCTGCTTGCGCTCGAAACCGCGCGCGTGCTCCCGCCTCAGGATCGTGATCAGCCAGCTCTTGGCCGCCTTGTCGTCCTTGAGCGAATGCAGCGCGCGCCAGGCGCGCAGCAGGGTTTCCTGCACCAGGTCTGCCGCGTGCGTGGGATCACGACAAAGCCACACGGCGAAACGATACAGGTCGTCGCCGTAGGCTCGCGTCAGGCGCTCGAACCGGCGCTTTTGCTCGCTATCATTCAAGACCGGACAAACTGGCTTTTGCTTTCATCGAGCCGCGGTTGCGACCCGGGAGCGATAGATTTTCTTGTCATGCCGGTCATTGACGCCATCCGGATGGTCTGTGATGGATGATAGCAACTCTGGCTCATGACCTTCAGCACGGGTCGGTTCCTGCATGGGCAGGTACAATACGCATCTGACGAGACCGTCGGCTTAATTCCGGAACCTGACATGTCGAGTAATATTGAACTGGCCCGAAACAACATGATCGAGCAGCAGGTGCGAACCTGGGAGGTGCTTGATTCCCGCGTGCTGGATACCCTGGGCAGTGTGCCGCGCGAGGACTTCGTGCCTTCGCGCTACCGCAAGCTGGCCTTTTCGGACCTGAGAATTCCACTCGGCGACGACCAGGTGATGATGAAGCCGGTGGAAGAGGGCCGGATGCTGCAGGCGCTGACGCTGACCGGTTCGGAGCGGGTGCTGGAGATCGGTACTGGTTCGGGTTTCATCTCGGCCTGCCTGGCCACGCTGGCGGCCGAGGTGCATAGTATAGAAATCAATCCCAGGCTGGCCGAAAGTGCAGCCGATCGTCTGTCGCGCCTGGGCTACGGCAACGTGCGTGTCGAGTGCGCCGACGCCCTGGGAGGCTACTCGCCCGAGGGCAGTTACGATGTCCTGGTCGTGACCGGCTCGGCCGCCGAGCCACCGTCGGTATTCTTCGACTGGCTGGAACGCAACGGTCGACTGTTCATCGTTCGCGGCCACTCGCCGGCCATGGAAGCGGTCTGTCTGACTGGCGTCGGTACGCGCTGGCTTGCTGAAAGCCTGTTCGAGACCGATTTACCGAGACTGATAGGCGCCGAGGATGCGCCGGTCTTCGAATTCTAGAATTCTCTATGGATTACCTGGCATGAAATTACTTCGCAACCTGCTCCCGCTGTCTTCGCTCGTTTTTGTCACGCCGCTGTGGGCGGTCGATCTGATCGGGGTCTACGAGCTGGCTCGCACCAACGATGCCGAGTTGCGGGCGGCCGAGCTGCGTCGCCAGGCGGCCGAGGAAGTCACGGTGCAGGCCCGCTCGGCGCTGCTACCGCGGCTGGATGGCTCGGCCAATCGCACCCTGGGACGCTCCAGCCCCGCAATTCCCGGGCTCGATCTTGAGTCGAGCGATATTGATCGCGAGTCCTACAGCGTGCGTTTGAGTCAGTCGATCTACGATGACGCCAACTATGGCCGTCTGGACCGTGGAAGGGCACAGGTGGCGGCCGCCGAGGCGCAGTTTGCCGAGGCGTTTCAGGCATTTCTGTTTCGAGTTGCCGATCGCTACTTCGACGTGCTGACCGCACTGGACTCGGTGGCCTTCGCCAGGGCTGAGGAAAGTGCGCTCCGGCGCCAGTTCGAACAAGCCGAGCAACGTTTCGAAGTTGGCCTGGCAGCGGTGACCGATGTTCACGAGGCGCGCGCGGCTTTCGACGGCGCCCGGGCCCGAGGTATCGTGGCCGAGAACCGGCTGGAAGACGCCCGCGAGGCGCTGCGTGAGACCACCGGCACGCAGTTCGAGAACTTTGCCCGCCTGATCGACGAGGTGCCGCTGAACGAGCCCAACCCGGGTAACGTGGAGCAGTGGATAGAGTTCGCCCTGGCCGGCAACCCGCGGGTGCTGCGCCAGATCAGCGAGGTCGATGTGGCCAGTGCCGATGTGCGGGTCGCTCGTGGCGGTTTCCTGCCGACTTTGTCACTGACCGGCCAGATCTCGCGCAATGTCGATAACGAGTTCGTCGCCCGTGACCCGGCCACCCAGCAACTGCTTGGTGTGCTGAGCCTGACCACCGATGGCTGGCAGGTCGGGCTGACCCTTGATGTGCCGATCTTCCAGGGATTTGCAACCCAGTCCCGGCATCGCCAGGCCGGCCTGAACCTGAGTGCGGCCGATGAAGATCTGGATCTGACCCAGCGCGCCGTGGTTCGCCAGACCGAGAATGCCTTCCGCGCCGTGCTGGCCGGCATTCGCGAGGTCGAGGCGCGCCACCAGGCGCTGGTATCGGCCGAAAGCGCGCTGGAGGCCACCAACGCCGGCTTCGAGGTCGGTACCCGCACCATTGTCGACGTGCTGTTGTCCGAGCAGCGCTTCTTTCAGGCCGAGCGTGACTATTCGCAGGCTCGTCACCAGTTCATCCTCAACCAGCTGCTGCTGCGCCAGGCGGCCGGTCGGTTGACCGAGAATGACCTGGTCGAGGTCAACCGGCTGCTTCGATAGGAAGCAGGCCGGCCTGACTCAAGGCCTGTAGCGTCCGGTCGACTGCACCGCGACCGGCTGCGATGACTGTGCCAGCGGCATCGATTCGCTGCCGACGTTTGTCCTCATCCTCGATCAAAACTGCGACCGCTTCGGCCAGCCCGCTACTGTCGAGTACCTTGACCAGCGCTCCGGCCTGATCCAGTGCACTGGCCATTTCCTGCTGATTTTCCACGTGCGGACCGGCGATCACCGGGCAGCCGGCCAGGCCCGGCTCCAGCAGGTTGTGGCCGCCGATGCCGGCGACCAGCGTGCCGCCAACCAGGGCGGCCTGGCCAACACTATAGGCCGGCAGCAGCCAGCCCATACGATCGACCAGCATCACATTGCGGTCGGCTGCCAGTGCTTCTCCCAGCCGGCCGAAGTCCATCCCCAGGCTGGACATCAGGTCGGCGATGTCATCTGCCCTGTCAATATGTCGTGGCGCCAGGATCAGCACTGCTTTTGGGTGCTGCTGCCGCAGCCGCTGGTGGGCGCGCAGCACGATCTCCTCTTCCCCCGGCCGGGTGCTGCCGGCCACCCATACCGGCCGCTGGCCCAGCCAGGTCTCGAGCTGGTCGGCGCGCGTTTCCAGGTCGGCTGGCGGGCTGAAATCGAACTTCATGTTGCCGGTCACCACTGCCCGGCCTTCCGGTAGCCCGAGCTCATGCAGTCGCTCGGCGTCGCGGTCGGACTGGCAGGCAGCCAGGGACACCGCGCCCAGGGCCGGGGCCATCAGCCGGCCGACCCGGCGGTAGCGACGCATGGCTACTTGCGAGACGCGGGCATTGATCATCGCCAGCGGCAGTTTTCGCGCCGCGCACTGGTGAAATAGCTCCGGCCAGATCTCGGTCTCTGTGATCAGGCCGACCCGTGGCTCCAGCGCGGCCAGCCAGCGTCGTGTGGCTGGGCGCGTATCCAGCGGCGCGAATCGATGGGCAATGGACGGGCCGAGGCGTTCCTGGCAGCGTCGGGCCCCGCTGGCTGTCATCGTGCTGATCACCAGCGGCAGGGCAGGGCAGCGTTTTTGCAGGGCCTCGACCAGTACCGCCGCGGCGTTGACCTCGCCGACCGATGCGGCATGTATCCATATCGGCGCCGCTCCGACCGGCTCGACATCGCCCAGGCGTTCATCCCGGCGCCCGGCCATGTCCGCCCCGGCATCGCGCTCGAGTCTTCTGAGGGCCAGAGGCGTGGCGAGGCGGGTCAGCAGGCGGTACAGTGTCAGCATGGATTTGATGCCGGGAAGGAAGCCTTCATTGATCGGGGATCATACATGAGCCGGGGCGGCATGATCCTCAGTCGGCTGGGCCTGCTGCCGGTACGGGTGCTGGGTCGACTCCCGGTCCGGCTGGCCAGGCTTCTGGTCCGACCCCTGGCGCTGCCGATGCGCCTGGCGATGAAGCGCCGCCGAAAAATCGCCGAGCGCAACCTCGATCTGTGCTTTCCGGCGCTTTCGTCACGGCAGCGCCGCCGGCTGCTCAGGGCGCATTTTCGCCATCTGTCCGAGAGCCTGGCCGAGATCGCGGCTGCCTGGTGCCGACCGGGTCGGCTTGATGATCGCTTTGGGCGGGTGACCGGCCTGGAGCACCTGGAGGCAGCGCGTGCCGGCGGCCAGGGAGTGTTGCTGATCACTGCCCATACCACCTGCCTGGAGCTGGGGGCGCGGTTGTTCGGCGAGCGGGTAGCTGCAAGCGGGATTTACCGGCCCTTGCGCAACCGGGTGGTCGATGCGTTCCAGAATCGCGGTCGGGCCCGCTATGCCGACGCGATGATTCCACGCGACAATCTGCGAGCCATGGTTCGCACGCTGCGCCAGGGCAAGGTGCTCTGGTATGCGCCGGATCAGGACTTCGGCCCTGAGCGCAGCCGATTCGCGCCGTTTTTCGGCATCCAGACAGCCACCGCGGTCGGCATTCTGGAACTTGCCCGACTCGGTCGGGCCAGGGTAGTACCGATGTACCCGATCAAGGATGAGCGCAGTGGCGCCGTCACGGTGATTATCGATGAGGCTTTCGAGGATTTTCCGGGTCCCGATCCGGAGGCCGACCTGGCCCGGGTCAACGCGTTCATCGAGCGGTATGTGCGCCAGGCACCGGCTCAGTACTGGTGGCTGCACCGTCGGTTCAAGACCACGCCGGAAGGTGAGCGGCCACGGTACGGTTAGGCCGAGCGCTGGAGCTGGCGCAGGCGTCGATACTTGCCGTAGGTGTAGCGGGCGTGCAGCCCGGTCATGATCAGGCCGGGCCGGCCGTCCAGAAAGGCTGCACGCAGGATCAGGTTGTCGATCAGGTTGATTGCCGCGCGCACCGCCGGCCCCAGCGGCAGTATGCGGTGATGACCCTGCGAGCGGCGCTCGCGGGCCTGCAGCTCGGCATAGCGGGCCAGCTTGGCGCGGGCATGGTCGAGGTCGCGGTAGACGTAGTGAACCAGGGGACCCTCCAGGCGCCCGGAGCGACAGCCCTCATCGAGTACGACTTTTTCGTGCACCTCGGCCGGGGTGAAGCGACCGCGGGTGCGGCGGAACAGCCTGAGCGGCGCTCGTGACCAGCGGCCGAACTGCATTTCCCCGCCCAGGGCGCGAATCGACCACGGCAGGTAATAACCGTCAAAGCTCGGGTGACGCCTGGCCAGCACCAGGTCGATTTCACGCCTGAGCTCTTCGCTGACCACCTCGTCGGCATCCAGCGACAGCACCCAGTCGCAGGTTGCCCGGTCCAGGGCGCGCTGTTTCTGCTTGCCGAAACCGGGCCAGTCGGTGACTTCGACCCGATGGGTGAATTGGCGTGCGATCTCGACGGTATCGTCAGTGCTTCCGCAGTCGAGAACGATGATTTCGTCGGCCCAGCCGGCTACCGAGCTCAGGCAGCGGGCGATCCGGTCGGCCTCATCACGGGTAATCACGATCACGCTCAGGGTCTGGCGACGCGCCGGCATGCTGCCAAACAGATCCTGACGGCGTCGGGCATGGACCAGGCCGCTGGCGCAGGCGGTAAAGATGCTGAACCATAGCACGCCGGAGTTTCGCTCGAAGATCGACTCGCTCAATGCCATCGTGGCCAGCACCACCATCGCGGTCAGGCCACACCAGCCCATCAGGCGGGTTCGGGTCAATCCAGTCTGCCACAGGGTGATGAAGCGTCGGGTCGGCAGGCCGAACAGCAACAGCAGGGCGATCAGCCCGGGGATACCGGCCAGGGTCAGGGCCGACAGGTACTCGCTGTGCGGGTGCCTGAACTCCAGAAATTCGGCATCCAGGCGCCCGTCTTCCACTGAGGCTTCCAGCGCCTGTCTAAAACCACCCGGTCCGGCGCCGGTCAGCGGGCGTTCGGCAACCAGGGCCCCGGCCACTTCCCACATCTCCATGCGCAGGCCCAGCGTGCCGGCCGGTGATTCGCCGCGGCTGATCGAGACCAGTGCTGAGGCGCCGTCGGAAAAACGCTCGCTCAAGGGAACGACGGGCGTCAGCGCGATGAACAGGGTGATCAGCAGCATGGCGGCCGGTACGCCGTAGCGCCAGCGGGGTGGCTGGCGCGCACCCAGGGTGAAGATATACAGCAAAAGCAGCGGCGGCAGTGCCACCCAGGCTCCTCGGGAACCGGATAGGGTACTGGCGGTAAGCGCCATCAGTACCGCGAAGACCGCCAGGCTGCGCATTGGCACACCAAGCTCGGGGTCGGTAATGCGTGGCAGCAGCATCAGCCCAAAGGCCAGCGCGATGCCGCCGAAATAGATCGGGTTGGTCGGTCCGCCTACACGATACTGGAACTCTCCCGGTTGTCCGGACAAGAAGAACCAGATTGCGTAGCCTCCGGCCAGGATGGCGCCCATGGACAGGCCGTTCCACCAGGCAGGCTCCAGTCCGTCCACCCGGCGAATGAACAGGTAGATCGGTATCACCAGGCCGATCCGCAGTATTCTGCCCACCCCGTCCTTTCCGGCGGGATCGAAGCCGTGTCCTGCCCAGGCCAGCAGATAGACACCGATGAACAGGCTGACGGCAAGCACCAGCAGTTTTTCATCCGCCTTCAGGCGCGGCCGCCACCAGTTGCCGGTCAGGCTGAGCCAGACGGCGGCGATCAGTGCCAGCAGCAGGTAGCCGGCACCGGCGACCTTGGGTACGACCAGACCCAGCGCGAGGATGGAAAACAGAATGACGGCAGAGAGCCGGGCAAGCAGGTGCGAGGCCTCTATGCCTGCCAGGGAATGGACAGCCTGGCCGGTCAGATCCCGGGCAGGTGAAAGCTGCTGATCAGTCAAGCATCACCGGTGTCAGTCTTCGAGGACGTACTCGGCTCCGCAATAGGGGCACTTGGCCTTGCCGGTCTTCTCGATGGGCAGGTAGACGCGCGGATGGGAATTCCACAGCATCATGTCGGGCATCGGGCAGGACAGGGGCAGATCGCTGCGCTTGACGACGTAACGATGTTCGGTGCTGGCGGTCTTGCTCGCAGCGTGGCTGGCGCCGGCTTGTTGCCCGGATGCGCTCATGCTTGGAGGTCTCCTGACACGGGGGTGGATTCGTAAGCCTGCATTTTACCCTAGGAGCCTGCGCGGCGAGCGTGCAGGCCGACCCGATGCATGGGTTCAGTCCGGAAAGTGCTGCTGCCAGATTCTGGCCAGCCGTGAATCGATTGCTTCCGGCGCCGGCGGGTCGGGTTGACGGTACAGCCACTGGTTGTGGCGTCGGGCACTGAGCTCGGCGAAGTACTGGCCCAGCACCGGTGCATCGGCGGCGAATTCACTGTCTATCCGGGCCAGGTGTTCAAGCTGTTCGACCACGCCGGTTTGCTCGCTCAGTGCCGGGTGACGGTGCGACAGGCACAGAACGGCTTTCTCGGCGATGAACTGGATATCGGTCAGCAATCGCTTGACCGGATCTTCCTTTCGCTCGCTGCGCTGTTTGCGGCGCATGCTGGCCAGATCCCGGGCTACCCGGTCCGGTTCGCGCGGCTGGCATAACAGATCGCGGCGCAGCTGCTCGAACGGGCGCTTGAGTTCATCATCGCCTGCCACCCAGCGTGCCCGGATCAGTGCCTGGTGCTCCCAGGTCCAGGCCTTGCGTCGCTGGTAGTCGGCGAACTGTTCCATTCGACTGACCAGCAGACCGGCCTGGCCGTTGGGCCTGAGCCGGGTATCGATGGTGAACATTCGCCCGCCCGGCAGCGGCAGCTGCATGTGGCTGATCAGGCGCTGCGCTGTGCGCAGTGGCGGCTGCTCGTCGGCGTGCAGGAAAACCAGATCGAGGTCGGACTCGTAGTGCAGGCTGCGTGCGCCAAGGTTGCCGTAGCCGATGACGGCCAGGTCGGGCCGGTGGCCGGTGATCAGGTCAAGCACCCGGCCAACCACCGTCTCGGCGATATGGCTCAAGCGTACGCCGACATCAGTCACGGCCATCCGTTCATCCAGCTCGGCCAGCGCGGTTCTCAGGTGGCCGCTGTGGCGCCACCGTGACAGGGCATCCAGGCTGGTTTCGGGATCGGACGGATCGGTGCGTGGGGCCTCGGGCAGATCGAAGCCGTGAACCGGATCCAGCAGGTCGTCCAGCAGCTGCGGTGAGGCGATGATCCATCCGGCCACCCGGTGGCTGAGACGAAATACCCGGACCAGTCGCTCCAGGGTGCGCGGCCGCTCGCTCAGCAGCGCCAGGTAGGCCGACCGACGGGCGATCGCCTCGACCAGGGCGATCAAATCCGCGAAGCCGGTGTCGGGCGGCTGATGCTGGCCGGCTTCGGCCAGCAGCCGGGGTAACAGCCGCTCCAGCCGTCTGCGGCCTTCCGCGCTCAGCGGGCGCCGGCCGATCCGCTCGTCAAGCCGGGTCAGGAGATCGGCTGCTTCTGCCGGCGCCTCGAAGCCGCTTTCTGCCAGGCGCGCCTGCAGGTTGCCCTCCGGTGGCCAGGGGCTGGTCTCGGCCTGCTCGTCGGGCTCGGCGAACTGGCGTTGGAAGCGTTGCTGTACCCGCTCGCGCACGCTATCGATCTCAGTCGCCAGGCTGTCCCAGCCGTCTGCAGCCATCAGTCGGGCCAGCGCGGCGCGCGGTTCGGCATGGTCCGGCAGTTGCTGGGTCTGGCGCCCGGTAACCGCCTGCAGGCGATTTTCCAGTATCCGCAGGAAACCGTAGTCACCCGCAATCTCGTCCGCCTCGGCGGCATTGATCAGACCAGCCCCGGCGGCCGCCTCGAGCGCCGGCAGGAAACCGCTGACCCGGAGCTGGCGATCGCGCCCGCCGCGCAACAGCTGCAGGCTCTGGATCAGGAACTCCAGCTCGCGGATGCCGCCGGGTCCGCGCTTGATGTCGTGGCGACGCTTTTCCTGACGCCCGCTGCGGTCGATGCGGTGATGCAGCTCGCGCAGGCTGGCGAAGATGCCGTAATCCAGATAGCGGCGATAGATGAACGGCTGCAGCTGCTCCAGCAGCGCCTGGCCAGTGGACAAATCGCCGGCCACGCAGCGCGCCTTCAGCCAGGCGTAGCGCTCCCAGGTGCGACCCTCGCCGAGAAAGTAGGTTTCCATGGCCGACACCGACCAGGCCAGCGGACCGGCGTCGCCGAATGGTCGCAGACGCGCATCCATGGCCCAGACCCGGCCGCTGGGAGAGAGCGTGTCCATCAACCGAATCAGCTCCCGTGCGACCTGGCTGCACCAGGCGCCGGCGTCAAGCCGTCGCGGACCGGTGCTCCTGCCTTCGCCGCGATAGACGAACACCACGTCGATATCGGAGTTGAAGTTCAGCTCCTCGCCGCCGAGCTTGCCCAGGCCGATGATGGAAAGCCGTATTGGCGCTCCGTCTGCGTCAAGCAGCTGGCCATGGCGCTCGGTAATGCTTGCTTCGGCCCGGGCCAGGGCCAGGTTCAGGCAGTCGCTGGCCAGGGCTGAAAGCTTCGCGCCGAACTTCGGCAGGTCGATCTCTCCGCCAAGCTCGCGCCACAACAGCGCCACGGTAGCGAGCTGGCGAAAGCGCCTCAGCGCGGCCAGCGGATCGGCTGCCATCGCTTCGCTATCCGGGCGTTCCGGTACTGCCGGTGCCTGCTCGTCAACAGCGCCTGGCCAGTGGCGCAGCGCCTCGGCGACGTAAACACTGTGCCGGGTCAGCTCGTCGAACGTCAGTGCATCGACCGGTCGCTGCATCATGTGGTGTGACTCCCGGCGCCGGCGGATCCGGCCGCCTTGACCAGGGCGGCAAACAGCGCGCGCTGCTCGGGACGTTGCGGCAGGTATTCCGGATGCCACTGCACGCCGATCTCGAACCGGTCGCCGGCGTGTTCGACGGCCTGGATCACGCCGTTTTTTTCCTCGGCCGAAACGCGGTAATCGTCGCCAAGCTCAGCGATGGCCTGGTCATGCAGGGCGTTTACGTGCAGCCGGGTCGTGGCCAGGATGCTGGCCAGACGTGAATCGGCCTTCAGCTGGATCAACTTGCGCGGCAACACGCTGCGTATCGCCGGATGTTCCTGGTAGAAGCTTTCGATGTTCTGATGCAGGCTGCCGCCGGCGCTGACGTTGAGCAGTTGCATTCCGCGGCAGATTCCCAGCATCGGCAGGCCGGCGTGCCGCGCTTTTCGGATCAGTCGCTCTTCCAGCTCGTCGCGAGCGCGGTCCAGGCCGCTCAACGGTGAGGCGAACAGTTTGCGAAGCACCAGCAGCAGCGGAAACAGAACAAACCCCATCATCGCTCGCCAGCCGGTCAGCCCGCGGTCACGCAGCTGTTCCAGTTCCGGCAGGCGCTGCTGGCCGTACATGTCCGGACTGACGTCAGCCCCGCCGCCAATGATCAGTCCATCGAGGTGATTCAGCGGTAATGGCTTGCCCGGGCGCAGGCGCAGCGGCTTGCCGCCGGCCCGACGCACCGCGCGGGCAGTAAACCACCAGGCAACCAGGCCGCCGTGGTCGGGCCCGGTGATGCCGATCAGGGGTTTGCCGGCGCGCCTCATGAAAAAAGCTTTCTCCAGCGCTCGGCCAGCCAGCGCATCAGGCCGCTGGATTGGGCCAGGCGCCGGGCGCGCAGCCGTTCCAGCCGCTCGGGGTCGTCAGCCAGGCGCTCGATTTCGATCCAGTCGTTCCAGGGGGTGGCCAGCGACCAGTCGGCCTGATCGATCAGGCAGTTGGGCAGGCGATAGTGCCAGGCCGGGCGCGGTTTGATCAGGTTTTTCTCCACCGGTGCTGCCATCACGCGCTTTTTGTCGATGTGAGCCAGCAGCGGCAGCAGGTCCAGCGGCCGGTTGCGGGTCGGCGTGAACTTCAGAAAATCGTCGATCAGCGTATTCATGTCCGGCCGGTAGTCGGCTGCCAGCACGTGGGCGAGGTAGTCTTCCGGGTAGGGGAGAATATAGGGACTGACGCGTCGTGTCAGGTCGATGTCGCTGCGGTCAAGCAGCCAGTCGTAGCAGATCAGGAAGGCGCGCAGCATGGCCAGCAGGTGGTCTGGCTCGAGGCTGGCGACCTCGATGTTCATGTGCATGCCGAACGCGTACAGCGGAGAGGAAAGGGTGCCCCTGGCGCCGGCATCATGCAGGTTTTTTCGGATTCGATCCAGGCGCTCAAGCTCCGGCCAGGGAACCGGTGGGCCGACCAGCTCGAGCGGGACCACCAGGCCGGCAACCTTCGACAGGACCGACTCGATGTTTTCGCGTCGCTCGCCCTGGCCGATATCGATCCCCAGCTCTTTGAGTTGTTGCTGGTAGCTGCGGCTCTTGAGCAGGTCGGCATCCAGCTCGACGCGAAAATCGCCCAGCTCGGTGTCACGGACTACGCTGATGAAGGAACTTTCCCGTTCCACCCGACCGCCGGCCTCTTCGACCACGGCGGCGGCCATCTGCTCCGGCTTCAGGCCGGCCACTTCCAGCTCGATGCCGACCCGGCGCAGCTGGTCGTCGTCGCCTCGGGCACGTGGCGGCGTCAGGAATCCGGACTTGGAGTCGGTCATCGTGATCTTTGCCTGTGACGGAAGGCGACTGGACTGTAGCGATGTTAGCAGTCTGTTGCGGTCATGGCACGGTAAACCAGCCGCGGCAAGGCCGATCAGAAATGAAAAACCCCGGCGCCAGGGCCGGGGTTTTGGTGGTTACTGCGATGGGCTGCAGTGGCTTACATCATGCCACCCATGCCGCCCATGCCACCCATGCCACCCATGTCAGGGGCACCGCCGCCTTCATCCTTCTTCGGAACCTCGGCGATGGCGCATTCGGTGGTGATCATCAGGCTGGCCACCGAGCTGGCGTTCTGCAGAGCCATGCGAGTGACCTTGGTCGGATCCAGAATCCCGGCCTCGATCATGTCCACATATTCTCCGCTCTGGGCGTTGAAGCCGAAGTTGCCTTCGCCTTCGGCTACCTTGGCCAGCACCACGGACGGCTCGCCGCCGGCATTCTCGACGATCTTGCGCAGCGGCTCTTCCATGGCGCGCAGGGCGATCTTGATGCCGTGGTTCTGGTCTTCGTTTTCGGCAGTCAGCGAGCCGATGGCCGCCAGCGCACGAACCAGGGCGGTACCACCACCGGGCACCACGCCTTCCTCCACGGCGGCACGCGTGGCGTGCAGAGCGTCCTCGACGCGGGCCTTCTTCTCCTTCATTTCCACTTCGGTGGCGGCGCCGACCTTGATCACCGCAACACCGCCGGCCAGCTTGGCCACGCGCTCCTGCAGCTTCTCACGGTCGTAATCGGAGCTGGCTTCCTCGATCTGGGCGCGGATCTGGCCGACCCGACCCTCGATCGCGCCGGCATCGCCGGCACCGTCGATGATGGTGGTGTTTTCCTTGCTGATCTGCACCTTCTTGGCGGTGCCCAGCTGATCCAGGCTGGCCTTTTCCAGGCTCAGACCCACTTCCTCGGAGATCACCTGGCCGCCGGTCAGGATCGCCATGTCCTCGAGCATCGCCTTGCGACGATCGCCGAAGCCGGGCGCCTTGACGGCAGCAACCTTGACGGTGCCGCGCAGGTTGTTGACCACCAGGGTGGCCAGCGCTTCACCTTCGATGTCCTCGGAGACGATCAGCAGGCTGCGGCCGGACTTGGCGACCGACTCGAGCGCCGGCAGCAGGTCACGCACGTTGGAGATCTTCTTGTCGTGCAGCAGGATGTAGGGGTTGTCGAGCTCGACCTGCATGGTCTGCTGGTCGGTGACGAAATACGGCGACAGATAGCCGCGATCGAACTGCATGCCTTCGACCACGTCAAGCTCGTTTTCCAGCGACTGGCCTTCTTCGACCGTGATCACGCCTTCCTTGCCGACCTTGCTCATCGCCTCGGCGATGATCCGACCGATTTCCTCGTCGGAGTTGGCCGAAATCGTGCCGACCTGGGCAATTGCCTTGTCGTCGCTGCAGGGGATCGACTGCTTTTTCAGTTCTTCGGTGGCGGCACGTACTGCCTTGTCGACGCCGCGCTTGAGATCCATCGGATTCATGCCGGCGGCCACTGCCTTCATGCCTTCGCGCAGCATGGCATGGGCCAGAACGGTGGCGGTGGTGGTGCCGTCACCAGCTTCGTCGGAAGTCTGGGAAGCGACTTCCTTGACCATCTGGGCTCCCATGTTTTCGAACTTGTCTTCCAGTTCGATTTCCTTGGCCACCGAAACCCCGTCCTTGGTGACGGTCGGAGCTCCGAAGCTCTTCTCGATGACCACGTTGCGGCCCTTGGGTCCGAGAGTGACGCTGACTGCCTTGGCCAGCACATTGACGCCCTTGAGAATCTTGTTTCGGGCGTCTTCGGAAAAGCGTACTTCTTTGGCGCTCATGATTGATATTCCTCTGAATTTCTTGTCGGGTCTGTTGGGATCAGGATTCGATGACGGCCATGATGTCGTCTTCACGCATCACGAGCAGTTCTTCGCCGTCTACCTTGACCTCGGTTCCGGAGTACTTGCCAAACAGCACAGTGTCGCCGACCTTGACGTCAAGGCCGCGCTGCTCACCGTTGTCCAGGATCTTGCCGTTGCCGACCGCCAGCACTTCGCCGCGAATCGGCTTTTCGGTGGCGCTGTCGGGAATCACGATGCCGCCGGGGGTCGTGCGCTCTTCTTCTACGCGCTTGACGATGACGCGATCGTGCAGAGGACGCAGTTTCATTGGGTAATCTCCCTTGTCGCAATGTGTGGTTGAACAATCGGCCGCAGTGCCTGTTGCGCTGGCAGCCGCCTTCGATTTCTCGGCTGGCACGGTCGGGCAGGAGCGTTCTTGCCATCCCGGTGCCGCTACGCAGCGTCAAATGGAGTCCGCGAGCGGGCATTTCAAGTGTTGGCCGCGAATGGCCGGGCGCTGGAACCCGGGCAGCCACGCCCCCATGTTTGGGATTTGGGTATGCTTGAGCCTTGAATCTTGCCGGCCCGGTTCGGTCCAAATCCGCAGCTAGCCGGTATTCCCGACCTTAAGAATCAACAATACAACCATGTCATGTCGAACAACGCCCCCTGCATGATTCACACCACTTGCCCCGGTACCGAGTCGGCCGAGACCCTGGCCGATGAGCTGATTGCTCGCAAGCTGGCTGCCTGCGTGTCGATCGGGTCGCCTGTGACTTCACGCTATCCGTGGCAGGGGCGGGTTGAGACCGACCGCGAGGTGCCGCTGACCATAAAGACCATGACAACTCGGGTCGCTGCCGTTCAGCGCCTGGTCGACGAGGTGCATCCCT
>SKQS01000198.1 GCA_007118895.1 Wenzhouxiangella sp. | reverse complement strand
TCGCTCGCCGGCAATGGTGATTCCATTGGCAAGAGCGAGAACGCAGAGTCGGGGCCTGCTTGGCGCCCCTAACTGATTGAATTTAAATGACAGGCCGCAGTGTGGCTTTCGTCAGACTGCGTTATCGAAACTTGCTGTAGAAGTGCTACAGCGGCGTTTCGCTGCCTTGCTGACGAAAGCCACACTGCGGCTGAATGCGATCTACATACCTGCCGGGTTAATAATGAATGACGAAGACACCGTGGCGGGGTCGCAGCTATGCTGCAGAGTTGACCCCCTACCATCAATGCCCACAGACAGGGTACCCCCCCCCGCCTGCGAATTGCAAGCAGGTCCATCCCCAATGCATCGAGCCTCAAGACTGCAGCGCAATCGGTATTTGCGTCGCTTCAGATAAAATGACCGGATCTGCTCACCAAACACCATAGTGAGTCGCCAGTGGAAGGCAGCTGGCGAGGAGCCAAGCCTTGGGACTCTGCGTTGACTTGCCAGCATAACCTGTTGACACTCTCGCGGCCGTGGTTGTCTTACCAGGTAAGCAAATCAAACTTCCACAAACGCCTCGGCCGGGCCGATCCAGCGTTCGATCAGCACATCGGCGCCGGGGCGGTCGATCCTGCCGGCCAGTTCTTTGACCTGGTCGAAGCAGTCGGCGTCGCGGGCCAAATCAGCGATGCGGAAGCGCAGCATGCCGGTCTGGCGGGTGCCCAGCACTTCGCCCGGGCCGCGCAGTTCCAGGTCCTTCTCGGCGATCACGAAGCCGTCGGTGGTCGAGCGCATGACTTCCAGGCGGGCTTTTGCGATCTCGCCCAGCGGCGGCTTGTACAGCAGCACGCAGGCCGACTGGTCGCTGCCGCGACCGACCCGGCCGCGCAGCTGGTGCAGCTGCGACAGGCCGAGGCGTTCGGCGTTTTCGATGATCATCAGGCTGGCGTTGGGCACGTCGACCCCGACCTCGATCACGGTGGTGGCGACCAGCAGGCGGATCCGGCCGGAGACGAACTCGCTCATCACTTCCTGTTTCTCGGCGGGCTTCATCCGGCCGTGGATCAGGCCGATGCGAAAGTCCGGCAGCTGGGCCTTGAGTGTCTCGCTGGTGGTTTCGGCTGCCTCGGCCTCGAGCTGCTCGGATTCGGCGATCAGCGGGCATACCCAGTAGGCCTGGCGGCCGTCCTTCAGGGCCACGCGAATGCGCTCGATCAGGCGCTCGCGCTTGTCTTCGCCCATTACCACGGTAGTCACCGGCTGCCGGCCCGGCGGCAGCTCGTCGATGATCGAGACGTCCAGCCCGGCATAGGCGGTCATTGCCAGGGTGCGCGGGATCGGCGTGGCGGTCATGACCAGCTGGTGCGGCAGGTGTTCGCCCTGGCGACCCTTGTCGGCCAGCGCCAGGCGCTGGTGGACGCCGAAGCGGTGCTGCTCATCGACCACGACCAGTGCCAGGTCGGAAAAGCTCACGCCCGACTGAAACAGGGCATGGGTGCCGATTGCCACCGGGGCCCCTTCTGCCAGCGCCTTGAGCACGGCCGTGCGCGCCTTGCCCTTGACCTTGCCGGCCAGCCAAACCGGCTCGATGCCCAGCGGTTCGAACCAGTCGCTGAAGGTGCGGTAGTGCTGCTCGGCCAGGATCTCGGTGGGCGCGACCAGCGCGGCCTGGCGCCCGGCGCCGACGGCGGTAAGCATGGCCAGGGCGGCGACCAGGGTCTTGCCGGAGCCGACATCGCCCTGCAGCAGCCGCCGCATCGGTCGCTCGGCCGCCAGGTCGGCGGCAATCTCGGCGCTGACCCGAGTCTGGGCGGCAGTCGGCTTGAACGGCAGGCCTTTGAGCAAGCGCTTGCGCAGCTGGTTTTTGTCCTTCAGGCGGCTGGCACGCTGGCGCTCCCTGGCCTGGTTGACCCGTGCCAGCGCCAGGTGATGGGCCAGCAGTTCCTCGATGGCCAGGCGCCGGATCGCCGGGTGGTGGCCGTCGATCAGGGCCGCCAGGTCGGCATCAGGTGAGGGCTGGTGCATCTCGACAAGGGCATTGAGCAGGTCGGGGAAATCTTTCCACGCTCCGAGCGGGTCTGGCAGCGGCCATTGCTCCGAGGCGGCGCGCGCCAGGGCATCGGCGATCAGCCTTCCGAGCCGGTACTGGGCCAGCCCGGCGGTGGTCGGGTAGATCGGACTTAAGCGGGTCGGCAGCGCCGGCCGGCCCCTATCGTCGATGTGCTGGCACTGCGGATGAATCAGCTCGAAGCCTTCGCGGCCGAACCGGACCTCGCCATAGCAGCGCACGCGGTTGCCGGCAGAGAGCAACTTCTGCTGGCTGGGAAAGAAGTGAAAGAAGCGCAGCAGTATCTGGCCGTGATCATCGGCCAGCACGGCGATCAGCATGCGCTTGCGGGCCCGGCGGATTTCGCTGTGGGCGATCCGGCCCTCGACCTGAACCAGCTCGCCGGGCCGGATCCGGTCCAGCCGGGTCAGCCGCGTGCGGTCTTCGTAGCGCAGCGGCTGATGCAGCAGCAAATCGATCTCGCGGACCAGGCCCAAGGCCTTGAGACGCGCGGCAAGCTGGGTTCCGATGCCGGAAAGATCGGCCAGTTCGGAACCGGTATGCGGTGGCCGGTCCCGGCTAACTTCCGTCATTCACCACGAGAATGCCGTCCATTTCCACCGGCACACCCCTGGGCAGGGCGGAAACCTCGATCGCAGCCCGGGCCGGGTAGGGCTCGGTGAAATAGCCGGCCATGATCTCGTTGACGGTGGCGAAATGCCCCAGGTCGGTGAGAAAGACATTGAGCTTGACGATATCGTCCAGGCTGCCGCTGGCGGCTGCGGCCACGGCGGCCAGGTTGTCAAAAACCCGCCGGACCATGGCTGCGAAATCGCCGTCGATTACCTCACCGGTTGCCGGGTCTAGCGGGATCTGGCCGGAAAGGTAGACCGTGTTGCCGATTTTGATAGCCTGAGAATAGGGACCGATGGCGGCCGGGGCCTGGTCGCTGTGGATAGCTTGTCTGGTCATCCTGGCATTCTCCTGTAGTGGCCTGGCCGGGTTAGGTCATCTCGCGGCTGACCTTGAGTACGTGGCGGTTGCGCCGCAGGCGCTGCATTACCCGGGCCAGCTGGTCGCGGCCGGTCACCGCTATGGTAAAGAAGATCACCGCGGTCTCGCGCGTGGAGTCGCGCTGGTCGACCCGCTCGATATTGGCATCGGCCTGGCCAAGGCTGGCCGAGACCGAAGCCAGCACACCGGGACTGTTGACCGTGACCACCTTGAGCAACACGCTGAAGTTGCCGCGCATGACCGGCTCCCAGTCGACCTCCAGGCAGCGGTCCTTGTGGCTCTTGAACAGCTCGCCGACATTCGGGCAATTGGTGCGATGAATGACGATGCCCTTGCCTGGCGACATGTAGCCCATGATGCGATCACCCGGAATCGGGTGGCAGCAGTTGCCGTAGCTGATCGCGCTGCCTTCGGTACCGCCGATGCGCAACGGCTCCGATGCACTGGGGTCGGACTGCAGGCGACGGGTCAGCGGCAGCAGCTTGTGGGCGGCGACGGTGGCCAGCATCTCGCCGCGGGCAATGCGAATCAGCAGGTCTTCCAGCCGTTCCAGCCCCATCTTCTTGAGGATCCGATCCACCCGCCGCGGCGAGATCTTTTCCAGCGAAGAACCACGCAGTGCCAAGGCCTGGTCCAGCAGCCGGTCGCCGACGGCCACCGAGTCGGCCTTTTCCAGATTCTTCAGATGGGTTCGTATGCCGGTGCGCGCCTTGGTGGTGGCCACGAACTCCAGCCATTCCGGCTGCGGGCTGCCGTTCTTGTCGGTAATGATCTCGACCATCTGGCCGTTTTCCAGCCGGGTGTTGAGCGGCATGGTCTCGCGATCGACCTTGGCTGCGACGGCCTGGTTGCCGACATCGGTATGGATGGCGTAGGCGAAGTCCAGCGCGGTGGAGTCGGCCTTGAGGTCGATGATCTTGCCGCGCGGGGTAAATACGAATACCTCGTCGGGAAACAGCTCCGACTTGGCCGAGTCAATGAACTCCAGCGAATCGCCGGCACGCGACTGGGTCTCGACCAGCTTGAGCAGCCATTCGCGGGCGCGCACTGCCATCGAGGCGTCGGGCACGGCCTTGTACAGCCAGTGCGCTGCGGCACCCTTTTCGGCTACCAGGTCCATCTCCTCGGTGCGAATCTGGATTTCCACCGGCACGTTGTAAGGCGAGTTCAGCACGGTGTGCAGCGACTGATAGCCGTTGGGTTTGGGCAGGGCGATGTAGTCCTTGAAGCTGCCGGGCTTGGGCATGAAGATGGCGTGCGCCACGCCCAGCGCCTGATAGCAATGCGGCTCGGACTGGACCACCACCCGAAAGGCGTACAGGTCCATCACCTGGTCATAAGACAGGCTCTTGTCGCGCATCTTGCAGTAGATGCTGTACGGCGTTTTGGTCCGGCCCTCTACACGGCACGGTATGCCCGCCTCGCTCAAGCGTTTCTTCAGCGTTGCACTAATGCTGTCGATGATTTCCTGGCGATTGCCGGCCACTGCCTTGACCCGGCGCGATATCACCCGATGACGCTGCGGATAGAGGTTGGCAAAGCCCAGCTCCTCCAGCTCGCTCTTGAGTGCGTTCATGCCCAGCCGCTCGGCAATCGGGGCGTAGATCTCCAGCGTCTCGCGCGAGACCCGCCGGCGTGAGGCAGGCGACATGTGCGAGATGGTGCGCATGTTGTGCAGGCGATCGGCCAGCTTGATGAAGATCACCCTGAGATCGCGGCTCATCGCCAGCAGCAGCTTGCGGAAGCTTTCCGCATCGGCCTCGGCGCGGGTGCGGAACTTCATCTTGTCGAGCTTGGTTACCCCGTCGACCAGCTTGCCGACTTCCTCGCCGAACTCATCGACCAGCGCTTCTTCGGTCAGCTCGGTATCTTCGATGGTGTCGTGCAGGATGGCTGCCACCAGGGTCTGATGGTCCATGCGCATGCCGGCAAGGATGCGCGCCACGGCTACCGGGTGCAGGATGTAGGGCTCGCCGGAGCGACGGACCTGGCCTTCATGCGCACTGTCGCCCACCTCGTAGGCGCGCAGTACCATGGCCACATTTTCTGGCTCCAGATAGGTGTTGAGCAGATCCCTCAGTTGCCGGACCGGCTCGGGCAGCTTCACGGGTCGGGGCTCGTGTTCAGCGGCGGGCGGGGAAATCAGGGACGATCAATCCTCGTCCGGCGGCGGCGGCGGAATTTCGGCCTGGATGGCGGCCAGTCGGGCATCCAGCTCGGCCTGAAGCTTGTTGATGTTGTCGTTGTCGACGGCGCCTTCGGCAATCTCGCGCAGCGCGATCACGGTGGGCTTGTCGGACTCCTCTTCAACCAGCGGGTCGGCGCCATTGGCAATCATGCGGGCCCGCTGGGCGGCGGTGACGACCAGTTCGAAGCGGTTCGGTACGGACTCGATACAGTCCTCGACGGTTACTCGTGCCATGCTCTTGTCACAGGTTCCATGAATTCTTGCCAAATGCCGCGGCCCCTGCCCGGTGCCGTATTCCGATTTGAGTCGATAATTCCGATTGAAGAGTCAAATCGATGACTTGGGCAGACCAACGGCGCGACCTTTCATTCTACCGCTAAATCGTGGTGCCGAACAAGCACCGTTCCCGCTCATTCCACGTTCTGGATCTGCTCGCGCATCTGCTCGATCAGCACCTTGATCTCGATGGCGGCCTGGCCGGTATCTGCCACCTGGGCCTTGGAGCCGATGGTGTTGGCCTCGCGGTTCATTTCCTGCAGCAGGAAGTCCAGCCGTCGGCCGATCGGGTCGTCGATCCCAAGCACGCGCCGGAACTCGGACAGGTGCGCACGCAGGCGGTCGATCTCCTCGTCGATGTCGAGCTTCTGCAGAAGCAGCACCAGCTCCTGTTCGACCCGGCCGGTCTCGACCGGCGCCTCAATGGCGGCCAGCCGCTCGCGGAAGCGGTTTTCAAGTCCCTGGCGAATATTTGGCAGCAGGGCGCTGACTTTCTCCACCTCCTGTTCGATACCGTTCAGGCGAACCTTGAGCATCTCGCTGATTGCCCGGCCTTCGACGGTGCGGGCGGCGACGAGCTGGTCGAGTACCTGCCGAAACAGAATCTCGGCCTGTTCCTGCTCGGCGCTGAAATCGGCGCGCTGCTGGATGACCAGCCCCGGCCAGCCGAGCAATCGTCCGAGGTCGGCTTGCTGCGCGCTGCCGGTGCGCTCGGCCAGCTGGGTCAGCAGCTGGCCCAGTGCCGAGGCCAGCTCCTCGTTAAGCCTGAGCTCGGCGCTGGCGGCAGTCGGGTCGGCCTGAAACTTCAATGTGGCTTCGATCTTGCCGCGGCTCAAGCGTGATTTCAGCAGCTCGCGCAGACGGCCATCCAGCATCCGGAATTCCTCCGGCAGGCGCAGGCTGAAATCTAGAAAGCGCTGGTTGACGCTGCGCAGCTCCCAGGTCAGCACGCCCTGCTCGGTGCTGGCGGTCCCGCTGGCATAGGCGGTCATGCTCTGGATCATGGTCTGTCGAAGTCTCTGGTCGTTCACGACATGGTACTCTCACGGGCCAGTTTTCGACAGGACATGATCATCGTGGAAAGACCTTCCGGACGGCGCCCGGATCAACTGCGGGATGTGGTGATCGAGCGCCACTTCACCCGTCATGCCGAGGGCTCGGTGCTGATCAGCTGTGGCGATACCCGGGTGCTGTGCACTGCCAGCGTCGAAGACCGCGTACCGCCCTGGCTGCGCGGCAAGGGCGCTGGCTGGCTGACCGCCGAGTATGGCATGCTGCCGCGGGCCACCGGCACCCGCAACCAGCGCGAGGCCAGTCGCGGTCGACAGGGCGGCCGGACCCTGGAAATCCAGCGCCTGATCGGACGCAGCCTGCGTTCGGTGATTGACCTGGAAGCACTTGGCGAGCGCACCATCACGCTGGACTGCGACGTCATTCAGGCTGATGGAGGCACTCGCACCGCGGCCATTACCGGTGCTTACGTGGCGCTGGTCGACGCGGTCGATACCATGATCGATGCCGGCAGGTTCCGCACCAGCCCCATTCATGGTCAGGTGGCCGCGGTGTCGGTTGGATTGCTGGGCAGCGATGCGGTGGTGGATCTCGACTATGCCGAGGACTTTGCCGCCGATACCGATCTCAACGTGGTGATGAACGATGCCCTGGCTTACGTCGAGGTCCAGGGCACGGCCGAGGGCCATGCGTTCCGGCGCAACGAACTGGACCAAATGCTTGATCTGGCTGCCGGCGGCATCGAGCAGCTACTGGCCTTTCAGCGCGAGGCCCTTGATGCCTGAGCGTCCGACCGGACTGGATGCCGGCCGCATGGTGCTGGCCTCTTCCAATCGCGGCAAGCTGCGCGAGATCAACGAAATCCTTGCGCCACTGCACATCAGTGCCCGGCCGCAGTCGGAGTTCGATATCGAACCGGTAGATGAAACCGGCCTGACTTTTGTCGAGAATGCCCTGCTCAAGGCACGAGCGGCGGCCGAACGTGCCGACCTGCCGGCGCTGGCCGATGACTCCGGCCTGATCGTCGATGCGCTGGACGGTCAGCCGGGGATTCATTCGGCCCGTTATGCAGGCCCCGAAGCTGATGATGAAGCCAACAATGCGAAACTGCTTCGGGCCCTGGACGGCCTGCCGCCGGAGCGACGCTCGGCAGCTTTCTTCTGCTGCATGGTGCTGCTGCGCCACCCGCTGGATCCGGCCCCGTTGATAGTGACCGGCAGCTGGCGCGGGGAGATTCTGGCTTCACCGCGCGGCGATGGTGGCTTCGGCTACGATCCACTGTTTTATGACCGGCAGCTCGGCGCCACTGCCGCGGAGCTGCCGCTGGGCGAGAAGAACCGCGTCAGCCACCGTGGCCAGGCACTGAAGGCCCTGCTCGACAAGTTGTCTGCGGACCGTCAGTAGGGCGCATCGACGATGCTGGCGACGCCTCCCCTGGGTCTTTATGTGCACCTGCCCTGGTGCGTTGCCAAGTGTCCCTACTGCGACTTCAACTCTTACGCGCAGCAGGGCGCGCTGCCGGAGATGGCTTACGTCGACGCTGTGCTTGCCGACCTGGAGCTGGAACTGCCGCAGGTCTGGGGGCGGGTGGTGTCAACGGTGTTTATTGGTGGCGGCACGCCCAGCCTGTTTTCCGCGCAGGCGCTGGATTGCCTGCTGTCCGGCATCCGTGCCCGGCTGAGCCTGAGTCCGGATGCCGAGATCACCCTTGAGGCAAATCCCGGTAGCGTCGAGCACGATCGTTTCGAGGACTACCTGGCCTGCGGGATCAACCGCATCAGCTTAGGGATACAGAGCTTCAACGATGAGCACCTGCGACGGCTGGGCCGGATTCACGACTCAGTTCAGGCCGATCGCGCGATACAGGCCGTGGTCGCGGCCGGTTTTGACAATTTCAACCTGGACCTGATGTGGGCGCTGCCCGGACAGACGCCGGACCAGGCGCTGACCGATCTCGACCGAGCGCTCAGCTGGCAGCCGCCGCACCTGTCCCATTATCAGCTGACCATCGAGCCGAACACGCTGTTTGCCGCCCGCCCGCCGCTGCTGCCGGACGAGGAGCAGGCCTGGACCATCCAGGAACAGGCCGCCGAACGGCTGGGCGCGGCCGGCTACGAGGGTTACGAAATCTCGGCCTGGGCGCAACCGGGCCGGGCCTGCCGACACAATCTCAACTACTGGCGCTTCGGCGACTACATCGGCATCGGCGCCGGCGCTCACGGCAAGCTGACCCTGGCCGGCGAGGGTCGCATCCTGCGCACCCGTCGCAAGGCGCATCCGCGCAGCTACCTGAACGCCGCCAACGAAGCTGGCTTCATTGCCGAGTTGCGCGAGGTCGAAAGCGTCGACCGTGCCTTCGAGTACTTTCTCAACCGCCTGCGGCTGGCCCAGCCCATCAGCTGGCAGGAGTTCTCGGCCCGCACCGGGCTGGCGTCCGATAGCGTGGCCGAGGCGGTTACCGAGGCGGTTGCTCTGGGCCTGCTTGAAGTCAACGGGCATGGACTGCGGCGCACCGAGCGTGGCGCCAGCTGCCTCAATGATCTCCAGGCGCTGTTTCTTCCCCGCGCGCGCGCGGAAGGAACCGGGCGGCGACTGATGGGGGCGCTTGCGAACACTTCTTCCCCGCGCGCGCGCGGAAGGAACCTCGGGTCGCGAGGTCGGTCACAGCCCGGTCCCCTGACACAGCTTCTGCCGGAGCCCTGAATTGCTGCGCGCCGTACTCGCCATCTATACCCTGCTGCTGGGCATCGCCGTGATACTGGCCGGCAACGGCCTGCTTGGTACCCTGCTGGGCGTGCGTGGGGAAGCCGAGGGCTTTTCCAGCGCCGTGCTGGGCGTGGTCATGGCTGCCTACTTCCTCGGTTTCATGCTCGGAACCTTGCTGATTCCGGGATGGGTCCGACAGTTCGGCCATATCCGGGTATTTGCCGCCCTGGCTTCCATGGCTTCGGTGGTCGCCCTGGCGCACGGCTTGCTGGTGTTGCCCGAGCTCTGGTTCCTGCTGCGGCTGATCTCGGGAATCTGCATCGTTGGCATCTATATCGTCATCGAGAGCTGGCTCAACGCACAAACCGGCAACGAGCAGCGCGGTCATGTCTTTGCCGTCTACATGACAACCACGCTGATCGGTCTGGGTATCGGCCAGTTCTTGCTGGTGCTGGGCGATCCGGGCCAGCTCGAGCTGTTCGCCCTGGTATCGGTCCTGCTTTCGCTGGGACTGATTCCGGTCGCCTTTACCCGGGTAGTCGAGCCGAAGCTGGGCTCCTCGGTGCGCTTCGGTGTACGGCGTCTGTACCAGACTTCGCCACTGGGTGTGATCGGCGCGCTGTTTTCGGGACTGGGTGGCGGCGCGTTCTGGGCGCTGGGCCCGGTGTTTGCCGTCGGGATCGGTTTACCGACCGCCGGGGTTGCCGTATTCATGGGCATGACCATTATCGGCGGCGTGCTGATGCTGTGGCCGGTCGGCCGGCTGTCCGACCGCTACGACCGCCGACGGGTGCTGATGTGGGTTTGTACCGCGACTGCCCTGGCCGCCGCCATGGGGTCGTGGCTGGTCACGCTGGGCTGGTACCCGGTGCTGGCGGCAGGCTTTGCCTATGGCGCCTTTTCATTCAGCATCTACGCCCTCAGCGCTGCTCACACCAATGATCACCTGGCTGCCGAAGACATGCTCGAGGCAACCTCCGGCCTGCAGCTGCTGTGGGGCATCGGGGCGACCATTGGCCCGGTATTGGCAGGATTCGCCATGCACTGGTTCGGGCCCTGGCTGCTGCTGCCGTTTCTGGGACTGGCCGGGCTGGTGCCTGCGGTGTTTGCGCGCTGGCGGATGAGCGTCGCGCCGCCGGTGCCGTTGGAGGCGCAGGGCGACTACGTGCCGCAGTTTGCAACCTCGCCGGTGGCCCTGGAGATGTATCCGGAAGACCAGGAGGAATCGGCCGAACAGGACGACAAGGAGTGATACGGACATGGAGCTGATCGACATAGGCTGCAACCTGACCCATGACAGTTTCGATGCCGATCGTGAGCAGGTGATCGCCAACGCGATTGCAGTCGGGGTGGTTCACATGGTGGTCACCGGGGCGACGGAGGAGGGCAGCATCAAGGCTCGCCGACTGGCGGCCGCAAACCCGAAGCGCCTTAGCGCAACCGCCGGAGTGCACCCGCATCATGCGGCCGATTTCAGCGCCGATACCGAGAGCGTGCTGCGCGAGCTGCACGCAATGGAGAGGGTGGTGGCGGTCGGTGAGTGTGGCCTGGACTATTTCCGCGACTTCTCGCCGCGCCCGGCCCAGCACAAGGCTTTCGAGCGCCAGCTGGAGCTGGCGGTGTCCTGCGGCAAGCCTGTGTTTCTGCACCAGCGCGAGGCTCATGAGGATTTCATGGCTATCCTCAGGGACTATCGCGACCGACTGAACCAGGTGGTCGTGCATTGTTTTACCGACAGCGGTCGGGCCTTGCGTGACTACCTGGCCCTGGATTGTCATATCGGTATTACCGGCTGGATCTGCGACGAGCGTCGTGGCCGGCATCTAAAGGAGCTGGTGGGAGAAATTCCCGCCGAGCGGCTGATGCTGGAAACCGATGCGCCCTATCTCAAGCCGAGAAACTTGAGGCCCAAGGCCCGCACGCACCGCAATGAGCCGCAGTGGCTGCCGTGGATTGCAGGCACGGTAGCTGCCTGTCGGGGAGTTTCCCCCGACAAGCTGGCGGCTGAGACCACCGCCTGCGCACGCGCCTTTTTCAAGCTGCCGACGTCGACATCGCTCGATTCAGCATCGACAATCGCCGAGCCTGCATCTTGAGGCGATACTCGAGCTCGCGGTAACGGGTTCTGAATTCGATCCGCCGCCAACGATCACGCAGCGCCCCGGCCCCGGCCTGAACCCGCTCGGTCTGCACCGCCTGCCACTGTACGACAGTGTCCTTGAACTGCTGGTATTCGCGCTCGAATACCTCACGCCAGGTCGGCTCGACTTCGGCCTGAGCCAGTCTCTGCTCCAGCCGCCGGAACTGCGTCTGCAGCCGGGCGCGCTGGATCTTGAAACGCGGGGTTCGCTTCAGGTCGTAGGCCATGCCCAGCAGGCTGGCGGTGGCGATGCACCACTTGGCAGGATCAAAGTGCCACCAGCGCACGCCGTTGCGGTAGTCGGCCTGGAAGGCGTGATGGAAGTTGTGGTAGCCCTCACCCCAGGTCAGCAGGGCAATCAGACCGTTGTCGCGAGCGGTGTTGTCGTCACTGTAATTCCGACGGCCCCAGGTATGGGCCAGCGAGTTGATGAAGAAGGTCAGATGCTGGCTGATCACCAGGCGCGCAGCACCGGCCAGCAGTACCATGCCGATCAGATCGCCAAGCAGCAAGCCCAGCACCACCGGCACACCCAGATTGGTCAGCCAGGTCAGGGCCCAGTAGTGGCGATGCTGCCACATCACGATCGGGTCGCGCTGCAGGTCTTTGACCTGGTCAAAGTCGATTTCGCTGGTTGGCCAGTCGCGCAGCATCCAGCCCATGTGGGCATGCCAGAAGCCGGTGCGAATCGAGTGCGGGTCACGCTCGGTGTCATCGACATGGCGGTGATGCACGCGATGCCGCGCCGCCCACACCAGGATGCTGTTCTGCAGGGCCTGGGTCCCGAGCAGCGCCAGTACCAGCCTGAGCGGCCAACGGGCCTTGAAGGTACGGTGTGACCACAGTCGGTGATAGCCGATGGTGATGGTCAGCCCGTTCAGGGTCCAGAAGATGAACAGGAAGGCCCAGGCCCAGCCACTGAAACCGACCAGGATGCCCCAGATCGGGGCTGCGACCAGGCCGAGTATGGTGATGGTGATGAAAAAAATCAGGTTGGACCAGACCAGCGGTGGCTTTTCCTGGCGGGACTGCCTGCCGGAATGTTCGCTGGGTTGGGTGGCGGAGCTTTTGCTGGAATCTGACATCTTGGTTCTCGTGATAGGGGGGCTCGGTTTTCCGGCACTCAACCGCCGCTTTGCGGCGGCGAGGCCGGAGGAAGCCGAATTGCGTTACTTAAATATGGGGATAGACAGCGGATAGGGCCAGACCTGGCCTTCCGATGCCTTCAGCGCACCGATGATCGGGAACACGATGGCCAGGATGGCGAGCACCGCCAGCAGCAGGAAACCGATCAGGATGATGGCCAGAATGGCACTGACCACCGCATAGATCAGCGCGCTGATCATCCAGTTGAAGACCACATTGCCGTGCGGCACCAGGCCGGGAATGCTGTCCTTCTTGATGAAATAGATGACGATCGGCACGATCAGCCCGGCCATCGGCACGATCAGGCCGGACAGCAGTGACAGGTGCAGGATCATTGACCAGGTGCGGGTCTCTTGGTCCGGTGCGCCGGTATCACCGGCATCATCGGCAGGTTCCGGCGAGTTCTCGAATTCAGTCATGGGTATATCTCCCTCAAGGTTTTGGTTGTTGTTGCCGGTCGGCTTTGCGCATCAGCGTCGCGGCGTGGTTTCCGTGGCCACGCTGACCGAGCTGATGCCGACGATATTGGCCGCGTCGAGCACCTGGACCAGGGCGTTGCTCTCGGAGTCGGGGTGAGCGGCGATGATCACCGGTGAGCGCGGGCTCTGGGCGCTTTCGCGCTCCAGGTTGGCGCGCACCGCCTGAAGATCAACGGTGCGATTGTTGATCTGAATGACACTGGCGTGATTGATGCGAACGACGATTGGAAGTATTTCATCCTCGACCACCCGGTCTTCGGCCTGGGTAGGTCGCGAGATATCCAGCCCGCTCTCACGTACAAACGAGGTCGTGACGATGAAAAAGATCAGCATGATGAAGACGATATCCAACATCGGCGTGATGTTGATTTCGGCTTCGTCATCCAGGCGTTGGCGCTTGCGCATGATCTCGGTTTTCGGTTCGCGTACTACTCGTCTGAAGGATACCGCAGCCGGTCGCTGATAGCCAAGGGCATCGGCCAGGCTCAATCCTGGCCGGAAGGCTTGTTTGGCTCGGGTCGCCGCCAGCCGGAGATGGTGCGCTGACGCCCACGGGCCACGGTCAGCTCCCCGGCCGGGGCATTGCGACTGATCACACTGCCGGCGCCTATGGTCGCTTGTTCGCCAATTTCGACTGGCGCTACCAACGCCGAGTTCGATCCGACAAAGGCGCCGGCACCGATTTCGGTCCGGTGCTTGTTGACGCCGTCGTAGTTGCAGGTAATCGTGCCGGCGCCCAGATTGGCGCCGGCGCCGACGCTGGCATCACCGATGTAGCTCAAGTGACTGGCCTTGGCGCCGGCGGCGAATGTCGCCTTCTTGACCTCGACGAAATTGCCGATTTTCACCTCTCTGGCCAGCTCGGTGCCTGGACGCAGACGGGCGAACGGCCCGATGCTGCAGGCGCCGGTAGTGCGCACGCCTGTCAACACGCAGTGCGGCTCTACCCGGGTGCCGGCAGCCAGGTCGCAGTTTTCCAGCACGCAGTGCGCTCCGATCGACACCCCGTCGCCCAGCCGCACTTCGCCGATCAGGATTACGCCACAATCGATGACCACGTCGCGACCGCAGTCGACCTGGCCGCGGATCTGCACCGAGGGTGGGTCAGGCAGGGTCACGCCGGCATCGAGCAGGCGATGCCTCGCCCGGGTCTGCCAGGTTGCCTCCAGCGTGGCGAGCTGGTGGCGGTCGTTGGCACCCAGCACCTCGTCTGCGTCTGCGCTGACGACGCACTGGACGCGCCGGCCATCGACGATGGCAAGCGCCACGCAGTCGGTCAGGTAGTACTCGCCCTGGGCGTTGTCGGCATCCACCCGGCCCAGCCAGTCGGCCAGGCGGGACCGGTTGGCACACATCACGCCACTGTTGCATTCGTCTATCGATTGTTCGTCAGGGCTGGCGTCGTGCTGCTCGCGAATCGCGATCACCTGTTCGCCGTCACGCAGGATGCGGCCGTAACCGGTCGGATCGGCGGCAATGAAACTCAACAGGGTCAGATCGGCATCTGCATCGACCACCTGGCGCAGGGTTTGTGCACCGACCAGCGGCATATCGCCGGGCAGGATCAGCACCCTGGCCTCGGGATGAATCGCAGGCAGCGCGGTGGCGGCAGCATGGCCGGTGCCCAGGCGCTGATGCTGAATCACCCAGTCCAGGTCCTGGCCGGCAAATGCTGCCTGTACCTGGTCGGCGCCGGCGCCAACCACGATTCGAATGGCCGAGGGTTTGAGTGACCGGGTGGTTTCGATCAGGTGGGCGAGCATGGGTTGCCCGCCGACCGGCTGCAGCACCTTTGGGCGGGCGGAGTTCATCCGCTTGCCCTCGCCGGCGGCCAGAATCAGGACTTCCAGCATCTTGAGCTCAATGGTCAGGTCTGGCGAAGAGTATACCGTTGTCAGTAAATCACCATGGCCAGCCCGATTGCCGCCAGGGTGGCGATCAGCGGCACGACGACGGTGACGACAAAGATGTCGCGATAGGCCTCGGCATGCTTCAGCCCCATGATGGTCAGCATGGCGATCACAGCGCCGCTGTGCGGCAGCGAGTCCAGTCCGCCCGAGGCGATGGCCGCAACACGGTGCAGCGCCTCGCGATCGACCCCCATCGCCAGGTAGGTCTCGGCGAAGGTCTGCATGAAGATTTGCAGGCCGCCGGAGGCCGAGCCGACGATGCCTGATACCACGCTGATCGAGGCCGCTGCTGAGACCAGCGGCGGCAGATTCAGCCCCATCACCGCCTGGGCAAATGTGGCAAAGCCCTCGGTCTGGGTAACCACGCCGCCAAAACCGATCACTGCAGCGGTGTTGAGCAGCGGCATGATGGCGTCGTTGGCGCCGCTGCCAGCTGCCGTCATGACCTGCCGGCGCAGGCTGGTGAACAACACGGCGCAGGCCACCGCGCCCAGCAGCAGGGCAAAACTGGGCCAGACGATGGGTTGGCTGGCGGCAAAGGCCAGCATAGGGCCGATTACCGCGGTCTCGGCACCTGCAAACCCTGAGGCAGTGAGCAGCCGCGGCATCAGGATAGTGCCCAGCACGGTGACCAGCGGAACCAGGGCCAGCCGCCAGTCGGGCGCATCGGCCAGCTCCGGGGCGAGTTTTTCCATTGCCGCGTCCTGCTCGTTGGCGCGATAGCCTTCGCTGTCGCGCCGGGCCCGGCGCCACTGATCCTCCAGGTAATAGAGTCCGCCGGCAAACATCACCGCGGCACCGGCCAGGCCAACGGTGATGCCGGCAAACAGGTCGGTTCCCAGCGCCGAAGCGGCGATCACGTTGTGCACCGAAGGGGTGCCGGGCAGGGCGGTCATTGTGAAGGTGCCCGCGCCCAGCGCGGCGGCGCCGCAGAACAGTCGTTTGGGCAAATTGGCCTCGCGCATCAGCGCGATACCCAGCGGATACATGGTGAATATCACCACGAACACCACCACGCCGCCGTAGGTCAGTACCGCGCAGACCAGCACCGTGACCAGCAGGGTGTGGCGTGCACCCAGCCAGCCAATCACCGCGTTGGCGATCGATGCCGCCGCGCCGCTGGCGGCCATCATCTTGCCGAAGATTGCCCCGGTTAGGAACAGGATGAAGAACTGCCCGGCAAAGGTAAACGCGCCGAGCGGACCGAACGGGAAATGCTCCAGCAGGGTCGGCGCCACGCCGATCGAGTTGCTTGTGGCGACGATAAGGCTGGCGACAAGTGCTGCGATGAGGATGTTGACGCCGCGCAGCGCCATCCAGATCAGCGCCGCCAGGCCCAGTAGCAGTCCGAAATTCCCCAGCATGCGAGTTTGTCCCTTTTTATTGTGTTCAGGCCGCGGTCGGTGTTCGAGGCAAGGTACATGCCGGAAGCGGCCGGGTCAATCCGCAGGCCTGGGACCGGTTGTCCGATCTGTAACTAAAGGCCAGGCAGAGAGAGGAAAAACCAGAAATAAAAAAGGCCCCGGGCGAGGGAGGACCCGGGGCCTAGAGTCGGATCCGGCTTGGGGACTAGAACCGAATCCAGGTTTGGTCCGCCTAGGGAGGGAAGCGGACCGAATGCCAATTGCTTGGCGATTACTGAGACCGGGCGATTTTGGCAAAAGTTCCGGTCCCGGAAAAAATTTTTCCGGGTTTCGGGCGGGTCCGGTTCGGGCACAGCCTGGGGCAACGGCTGGCCGGGATTTCGTGGTTCACGGGTTCCTCAGTGAGCGCTGTCCCAGTCCGGCCCGCTGCCGGTTTCGACGACAAGATCGACCGACAGTCCTGCAACCGAGCTCATGTGGCGCACCACGCCGGAGCGCACCGATTCGAGGTTTTTCTCCGGGACCTCCAGGACCAGCTCATCATGGACCTGCATGATCATCCTTGCGCCCAGATCGCTGCTTTCAAGCCACTGATCCACGGCGATCATGGCACGCTTGATGATGTCGGCGGCGGTGCCCTGCATGGGGGCGTTGATGGCGGCACGTTCGGCGGCCTGGCGGCGTGCCGGATTGCGCGAGCGGATTTCGTCGGTCCAAAGCCGGCGCCCGAACAGGGTCTCTACCCAGCCGCGTTCGCGTGCTGATTCCCGGGTATCGTCCATGAAGCGGCGAACGTCCGGATAACGTTCGAAATAGCGCTTGATGTAGTCGGCGGCCGATTCGCGGTCGATTTCCAGCTGACGCGCCAGCCCCCAGGCGCTCATGCCGTACATCAGGCCGAAATTGATCGCCTTGGCGGCGCGTCGCTCATCGTCGGTGACCGCGCCGGGGGCGACAGCGAACACTTCGGCCGCGGTCGCCCGATGCACGTCCTCGCCGGCCTCGAAGGCGGCCAGCAGCCGCTCGTCGCCGGACAGATGGGCCATGATGCGCAGTTCGATCTGCGAGTAGTCGGCGGCCAGCAGCAGGTGGCCCGGCGGGGCGACGAAGGCCTTGCGAATGCGCCGTCCTTCCGCGCGTCTGATCGGAATGTTCTGCAGGTTGGGGTCGGTAGAAGACAAACGCCCGGTGGCGGCTACGGCCTGGTGGTAATGGGTGTGGACCCGGCCGGTACGGGGGTGAATCTTTTCCGGCAGCCGGTCGGTGTAGGTATTTCGAAGCTTGGCCAGGGCGCGATACTCAAGGATCAGCCGCGGCAGTTCATAGTCGACTGCCAGCTCCTGCAGCACGTCTTCTGCGGTCGATGGTTGCCCGGTCGGGGTCTTGCGGCTGACCGGCAGCTCCAGCTTGCCGAAAAGGATTTCCTGCAGCTGCTTGGGCGAGCCGAGGTTGAAGCTCTGGCCTGCCTCGTCAAAGGAGGCCTGCTCCAGTTCGGCCATGCGCTCGCCCAACTCCTGGCTCTGCTGCCCAAGCTGCCCGGCATCGACCAGCACGCCATAACGCTCCATCCTGGCCAGCACCGGGATAAGCGGAATCTCCAGTTCCCGGTAGATACGCGCCGGACCCTCCTGCTCCTTCAGTCTGGGCCACAGGTGCTGATGCAGGGCGAGGGTAACCTCGGCATCCTCGCCGGCGTAATCGGCCGCCGTGGCTACCGGCACCTGGTCGAAACGCAGCTGGTTGCGGCCCTTGCCGGCGACCTGTTCGTAGCTGGTGGTCTGGCGGCCCAGGTAGCGTCCGGCCAGCGAGTCCAGGTCGTGCCGGGTGGCGGTGGAGTGGAATACGTAGGACTCGAGCATGGTGTCGTGGGCAATTCCGGCCAGATCGATGCCGGCCTGTTTGAGCACATTGAGGTCGTATTTCAGATGTTGGCCCAGCTTGGGCAGTTCGGCCGATTCCAGGACCGGCCGCAGGCGCTCGAGTGCCTGTTGGCGATCGAACTCGGTGCGCTGGTCGAGGTGGGCCAGCGGCACGTACCAGGCCTTGCCGGGCTGGACCGAGAAAGACAGCCCGACCGGCTCGGCATCCAGCGGTTCAAGGCTGGTAGTCTCGGTGTCCAGTGCGATCAGCTCAGCCTTTTTCAGGGTCTCGACCAGCTCATCCAGTTCGGCCAGCCGGGTCACAGTGCTGACTTCCAGCGCGGTAGGCTGGTCCTCGCTTTCGGCCGGATCCTGGTCGAGCTGTTTCAGCCAGGTAGAAAAGCCGAGCTTTTTCAGCCAGGCTGCCAGCGCCTTCGAATCCGGCTCGGCGACCTCGAGGTCGTCGAGCTTGAGCGGCAGCTCGACCTGGTCGTCGAGCGCGACCAGCTGGCGGGACAGGGCGAGCTGGTCCAGCCCGGCGCGCAGGTTGTCGCCGATCTTGCCGCCGATCTCACCGGCATGTTCGATCACCGCATCCAGGCTGCCGTACTCTTTCAGCCACTTGGCCGCGGTCT
>SKQS01000153.1 GCA_007118895.1 Wenzhouxiangella sp. | reverse complement strand
TCCACAGTTCATGGTGGACAATCAGCTTTTCCTGAGGTGTTACAGCGGAACCATCATGGTCAGCCGCGATGGCGGCAGGACCTGGGAAGTGGACCACCAGACCGGTGTTGATCCAGGTGAGGTTCCGGATGCCGCGCGCAGCGGCGACCTGATCTGATCGACCCCCACGGCGCCCCGCAGCACGGGGCGCCGCTGTCATCCGGTATTACTGAACCTTGATTACTCGACCTTGTGCAGCACCGGTTGATATTCCGAGCCGCGACGGGCGCGATCGTACTGGGCATAGATGTAGTAAGTGCGTCCGGCCTCAACCACGACTTCTATGGTGTTGGACGGCTCATCGCGAAGGCTGGGACGCCGATAGCTCTGGCCAGGGGGGTTGGTGATCTGCGCCGCCACGGTCAGCGTGTAGCGACCGGGTTCAAGCCAGATGACTTCACGCGCGCCGTTTATACGCTTGCCGTCGACGGCAAGAAATCGGACCGGGTAGAGATTGTTGGCCGGCGATCCGGGCTGACCACTGATGGTTGCCGAATGCTCGCCGGGTCGGGCCAGCTTGGCGAATTCGGAAGCGGCCAGGGCCGGAACGGTCAGCGCCAGGGCGAAAAACATGATGAGAAAACGTTGCATCGGGTGTCTCCTTTCATTGATTGCGCTCGCATTGTCTCCAACCATTCCCGTCAGTACCATGTTGCGGGCCTGAAATTGTCCTGAAATGTTCCTGAAACTGCCTTGATCGATTGACTCGTCTCACTGCGAGCGGCGCAAACGCCGGGTCTGGGGCCGGATGGTTGGCCAGGCCTGGCCCAGACGCTCGGCCAGCTCGGCGGCAGTCGCAGCCGTATCGATGGGCTGATCGGAACTGCCCTCGACACGTTCCGACCAGATGACTCGTCCACCGGGCATCAGCAGTAGCCGGCTGTCGATGCGCCAGCCGTCGGCGTCGCTGACCAGGCCGCCCTCGAGCAGCAGGTTGACGTCAAGGTCCCTGGCGACGGCAGCGCCGACATCAGCACGCCCGGCATAGGGCAGCATCGATGTCCGACCGATCAGAACAAGCTGCTCCAGCTCAAGCTGCCACAGCCTGGCCAGCAGCGCATCGGCCAGCAGCAGGTCGAGATGCTCGGGCAAAGCGTCGGTCTCGTCGTAGATCTCGAACGGCAGGATGGCCAGGGCCGATTCCGCGTCCCGGTCGCGGTCTGGCCACCAAAACCAGCTAGCGGCCAAAAGGATTATCACCAGGGCTGCCAGCCCGGCCAGGCGCGCGCCTTTCGGCATACCTCGCCGGCGGCGATCCCGCGCAGGTTCGCTGGCGTTGAGACGATAACCGCGCCGGGGCATGGTCTCGAGGATTTCGGAATCCAGGTCCAGCTGCCGCAGTTCGCGGCGCAGTTCCTTGACCAGTGCCGCCAGCCCGGACTCGAAATCGACGATGCGATCCTCGCCCCAGATCTCCCGGCAAAGCATATCGCGTCCGACCACCTGACCGGCATGGGCCAGCAGCACTTCCAGCAGCTTCGCCACCTGCGGACGCAGTGTTACGTTGCGTCGATCGTCGAGTCGCTCCAGCCGACCGTCTTCAACCGAAAAGCGGATGCCGTCGAATTCCGTGTTTGCCATGCAGGACAGTGTAGCTGTCCGGGAGTCGGCCTTGTGCAAAGCCTTGGGCTATGCTGCACATGTGAACGAAACCATCCCCATTCTCTACCAGGACGAGCGGCTGCTGGCGGTCGACAAGCCGGCCGGGCTGATGGTTCATCCCAGCCGGATCAGCCAGGACCGGCGTTTCCTGGTCGACATTCTGCGCCAGCAGCTGGGTGGTCGTCTGCACCCGGTGCACCGGCTCGATCGGGCCACCTCCGGCGTATTGCTGCTGGCCCGCAATGCAGGGGTCGCCGGCCAGCTGGGTCGGGCGTTTCAGGAACGTCAGGTTGGCAAGAGCTACCTGGCGCTGGTCCGCGGCTGGATGGATTTGGCCGGGATGATCGATGAGCCGCTGACCGGTCACAGTGACCAGCTGCTTGCCGCCAGCACCCGCTATCGCCTGTTACGTCGCACTGAGTTCGATTTCCCGGTCGGTCGCTATCCGACCAGCCGCTACAGCCTGATTGCACTCAGGCCAAGGACCGGTCGCATGCACCAGCTGCGCCGTCACTTGCGCAAGGTGTTCCACCCGATCATCGGCGACACCACCTACGGAGAAGGCCGGCACAATCGGTTCTTTCGCCAGCATTTCGGTATTCATCGCTTGATGCTGCATGCCCGCAGCCTGAGCCTGCCGGATCCGGATGGCGGGGCGGCGCTCCGATTCGTCTCGCCGTTGCCCGAGGAGTTTCACCGGGTTTTCGATGATCAATTAGATAACGGACTCAGGTTGGGCTGAAGATTGGGCCAGGCAGAGCTTGAGGGCCATGGAGATCGCCCAGTGATCGAAAACGCCCGAATACTGGACTACAATCGGAACCAGATTTTCGAAAAGGGGTAGCAATTTTTCATGGCATCCGAGGCTGACGTGACCGGTTTGTTGCGCGCCTGGTCCTCCGGCGATGAAGCAGCGGGCGAGGCATTGCTGCCGGTGATCTATGCCGAGCTGAAAAAGATATCTCGGGCGCAGATTCACCTCGCCGGGGTGCCGGTCACCCTGCAGGCGACCGAGCTGGTCCATGAGGCCTACATCCGCCTGGCCGGCCAGCGCCAGGCCGACTGGAACGACCGCTCGCACTTCTTTGCCCTGGCCGCCACGGTGATCCGGCGTCTGTTGCTCGATCATGCCCGTGGCCGCTGCGCGCAGCGGCGTGACCGACGGCGGGAGGTGGCGCTGGACAGTGTGCCCGAGCTGATGTCGACCTCTGCCGCCGAGGAGTTGATCCAGCTCGACAACGCGCTGATCAATCTGACCCGGATGGATGAACGCCAGGGACGCCTGGTTGAGTTGAGGTACTTTGCCGGCCTGAGTATCCAGGAGGCGGCCGAGGTGCTGTCGATTTCTCCGGCTACCGCCAAGCGGGACTGGCGGCTGGCTCGAGCCTGGCTGTATCGTCAGCTGGATAACCAGTCTGCCCGATGAACGCGCAGTCGTGAACACAGCGCGCTGGACTCGGATCAAGGAACAGTTTGATCGGCTGGCAGGCGAGCCAGATACCACTTGCCGAGCCCAAATGCTGGCTGAGCTGGCTGCCAGTGATCCCGAGCTGGCCGCCGAGGTTGAGACCCTGCTGATGGCAGATGGCGAGGCAGAAGCAGGCTTTCTGGAGCCCCCGGTCGAGACCGTCACGGCAGTGGTCGGGCAGCGCATCGGCCAGGGTCTGGAAGGCCGGCGGGTGGGAAACTGGCGCATCGAGCGGTTGATTGCTCGCGGCGGCATGGGGTCGGTGTACCAGGCGCGACGTGAGGGCGAGTATGAGCAGGTCGCCGCACTGAAGCTGGTCCGTCAGGAGCTGCTCGACCCGCTGCTGGTAGAGGCCTTCAACCGTGAGCGCCAGCTGCTGGCGCGCCTTCAGCATCCGGGCATCGCCCGCCTGTATGACGGGGGTACCAGTGCCGACGGCATGCCATGGCTGGCAATGGAATATGTCGATGGCTTGCCGATCGACAGCTATTGCGACAGGCACCAGCTCGATATCAATGCGCGTCTGCTGCTGGTCGAGAAGATCTGCGCGGCCCTGTCCCATGCCCACCGCAACCTGGTTATCCATCGCGACATCAAGCCATCCAACATACTGGTTGGCGAGGACGGAGAGCCAAAGCTGCTGGATTTCGGGATTGCTCGGTTGATCGTCGATGACAGCGCATCGCCGGCCACGGCCACGGTAGGCCGCCGGCTGACGCCGGCTTATGCCAGCCCGGAGCAGTTCCAGGGCCAGCCTATCGGCGCCGCCAGTGACATCTACTCGCTTGGTGTACTCCTGTATCAGTTGCTCGCCGGCGCACTGCCGTATCGCATCGATCATGATCTTCCTGCAGTGGAAGCGGAGCGTCTGATCTGCCATGCCGACCCGGCCCCACCCAGTCGGCGTCTGCTCGAGACCCTGGCCGGCGACAGCGCACTGGCAGGGCAACGAAGTACGACGCCTGAGCGGTTGCACAGGCTGCTGCGCGGCGATCTGGACGTCATCGTCATGAAGACGCTGCGCAAGGAGCCCGAGCAGCGCTACGCCTCGGCGGATGCGCTGGCCGAGGATCTCAGACGCTATCGTGACCGACTGCCGATCAGCGCCCGTCCGCCCACCCTGGCTTATCGCAGCCGCAAGTTCATCAGTCGTCACCGGCTTGGCCTGGCCGGCACCGCGGTGGCTTTTGCGGCGCTCACTGTTGCCCTGTTCGCGGTGATTGCGCAAAGCCAGCAGGCGAAACTGGAGCGCGATCGCGCGATGCTGATCAATGAGTTTCTGCAGTCGGTGCTGATCGAGGCCGACCCCTACCAATCCGGGGCCGAGGCGACAATACGCGAGGTGTTGGAGCGGGCTGGTCTGCAGGTCGGGCAGCGCTTCGCTGACCAGCCTGACCTGGAAGCGGGACTGCGCCGCACCATCGGCTATACCCAGGTCAGCCTGATGGATCTGGAAGCGGCGGAGCTCAACCTTACCCGCGCCCTGGAGCTCAAGCAGGCCCTGTACCCCCCTGATGATGAGCGGGTTCTGCGAACCCGTGCCCACCTGGCGTGGCTGGCCTACGAGAACTGGGATATCGACGCGGCAGTCTCGGCCTACAGCGAGATAATTTCGGCCCTGGGGCCGGGGCATGAGGCCGATTTCAGGGCCTCTCTCTACAACGATTACGGTGCAATTCTTAACTACCGCGAAGATTACGGGGAAGCCATCGAGCTGTTCGAGCGAGCATTGGTGCTGTGGACCGAACTGCCTGGCAGCGATCAGCAGCTGGCCACCGTCCATTCCAATCTGGGCTACGCCTGGTCGGGTCTGGGCAATGATGCCCGGGCCGAGCAGTACTACAAGCTGGGGCTGGATCATGGCCGGCGGGCCAATGAGCAGGTGCTGTATCCGGATCTCGGCATACAACTGAACAACTATGGCGTCCTGATGGCCGGTCAAGGACGCTATGAAGAAGCGCTGCCGTTGTATCGGGAATCGGTAGAGGTCCGCACACTGACCCTGGGTGAGGATCACCCAGGTACCGGGCTGGGCCTGGCCAACCTCGGTGGCCTGCTGCTGGACCTGGGGCAGACCGACGAGGCGCAAACCCATCTGGCCCGTGCCCTGGCGATCTTCGATGGCGCCGGCCTGGCCCCCGATCATCTGCATCTGCTGCTTGCCCGCGGGCGGCTGGCGCGCATCCAGGCCCTGGGCGGTGAGCCTGCGGCGGCGGCAGATACGCTGCAAGTGGTGCATGATCGCCTGGCGGACGCAGACCTGGTCCACCGCAGTCGGCTCGAGTTTGCCGTCTGGCTGGCGGAAGCCGAGCGGGACGCAGGATGGCCCGAGCGTGGCCGGGAGACTGCCCGGGTTGCCCTGAGCGATGCGCGCACCCGGCTGGGTGAGGAAGACCCGATCTCCAGGGCACTCGCTGAGTTGGCAGAAGATGCGTCAGCGCTTTCCGCCGCCGCGGCCGAACAGGCCGATCGCCAGCAGTAGGGACAGGCCGAGGATCATCGCCGGCAGGGCCGACCACAGCGGACCGCCCGGTAGTCGCCACAGACCGGCCAGCAGGCAGCCCAGCCCGACCAGCAACAGGTCCAGGTTGGCCAGCATGACAACCAGCCACGGCCGCGCCCTGGCCGGCAGCTTGCCAGTGGGTTCCCAATCCTGCGGAATGCGTATCAGCATTCTGAGCGAGGCGCGGGCAATGATCAGGCTGATTACCGCGCCCAGGGGCAGGGCGGCCAGCAATAGCGCGGGGAGAGACCGTGAGTCCTGGTTTTTCTGCCACCAGCCGATCCAGGCCGGCAGGCTGGCGGCCATGCCGACCAGGCTGATGATGCCGATAGCCGGTTCGGCCAGCACTACCGCGGCCAGGGCGAACAGCGGGACCAGGGCGCGACTGACGTAGAACAGCAGATGGTGGAAGAAATCGACTCGCTGTAGCCAGCTCAAGTGTCTGGCTCTCAAGGTGGCCGGTCCATAGACCAGCGATACCTGAAAGGTGCCGACCGACCAGCGCGTCCATTGCCGGCGGAGCTCCTTGAGCGAGATCGGAACCCACTCTCCGCTGGCAATCCATAGCGCTTGAGCCTGCCAGCCCGAGTCCAATGCCCGCCAGGAAGCGGCGATGTCTTCGGTGACCAGCACTTCCGAGCGTTCGGCACCTGTTGGCAGGTCTTTCCAGCCCAGCCGCCTTAGCAGCCAGCCTGGCCAGCCAGTCAGCCGCTCCGGGAACGGATAGCGCTCCTCCCAGTGGCCGATGTCTTCCAGCGCCTGTCGTCGCCACAGGCCGTTGTGACCGTAGAACACTGGAAAGCCACCGCAGAAGCGGATACCCAGTACGCTGCGGTCGATCGCCTGGACCACGGCCAGCGCTCCGGCCAGGCGCGAGGCCGAGGCGTTGCCAGGCAGAGTGTGCAGCTGGGCAAAGCCGACCTCGGAGTTCTCGGCCAGTTCGCCCATGGCCCGGCTCAGCGCGTCCGCATCTATGGTCGAGTCGACGTCCAGAAACAGGACCCAGGGGGCGCTGGTGGCCTTGACGCCGAGGTCGAGGTTGCGCGGCTTGAATCCTTCGGTGCCGTTGCGGTGGATGAACCGAAGCGAGCGCCCGGGCGGCAGTTGGCCGGCGCGTTTGGCCAGCAGCTCGCGCCACTGGTCCAGTCCGCCACCGGGATCGGAATTGTCGACTACGCAGATCTCGAGCTCACCCGGGTAGTCCTGGGCCAGCGCGCAGTCCAGGGTCATGGTAGCCACTGCCAGCGGCTCGTTGCGCGAGGGGATGATCACCGCCACGTCCGGCCATTGATCGCGTCGATCATGCGTGAGGGGAGAAGGGTTGTGGCGCAGGTACTTCCAATGCAGGCCGATCATCCAGACCAGGTTGAACAGCACTGGCCAGCAGGCAATCACAACTACCTGGCCGAGGGGTTGCGTTGTCATCTGCCACAGGGCAAGCGTTGTCAGCACCGAGACTGCCAGGCACAGCGGCAGGAATGCTCGTCCGATGCGCGCGCCGTTGCCGGCGCGCTCAGCCTGGTCCGGTTTGCTCAAGACCGGTTCCGACGCCCGTTTTGTCTGCTGACCATCGGTCGGGCCAGGTGCATCGCGGCGCCATCAGGCCGCTGGTCGGGTCTGTCCACTGCCCAGCACCTGGTACTTGAAGGTGGTCAGTTGTTCCAGGCCGACCGGGCCGCGGGCATGCAGGCGGCCGGTGGCTATGCCGATTTCGGCGCCGAACCCGAACTCGCCGCCATCGGCAAACTGAGTCGAGGCATTGTGGACCACAATGGCGCTGTCAACCTGCGCCAGGAAACGTGCCGCTGCGGTTTCATCGTCGGTGATGATGCCGTCGGTATGGGCCGAGCCATGACGCCGAATATGGGCGATCGCGCTGTCCATGTCATCGACCGCGGCCATCGCGACGATGGCATCGAGGTATTCGGTGTCCCAGTCGGCCTCGCTGGCCGGCAAGATTTGATTATCGAGCGCCTGAACTGTGGCATCACCGCGCACCTCGCAGCCGGCCTTGACCAGTGCCGCGGTCAACTCTGGCACCAGGTCCAGCCGCTGGCGGTCGACCAGGATGGTCTCCAGCGCCCCGCAGATGCCCGGACGCCGCATCTTGGCGTTGACGACCACATTGGCGGCCATGGCCGGATCGGCCCCGGTATGAATGTAGAGATGGTTGTTGCCGTCCAGATGGGCAAACACCGGCACCCTGGCATCGGCCTGGACCCGGGCCACCAGCGAGCGTCCGCCGCGGGGGACGATGACATCGACCAGTCCGACCGCGCCCAGCAGCTGGCCAACCAGCGCGCGGTCCTGGTCCGGCACCATCTGCATGGCCCCGGCAGGCAGCGTGCTTGAGGTCAGGCCCTCGGAAAGTGCCTGATGCAGGGCCCGGTTGCTGGCCACTGCCTCGCTGCCGCCACGCAAGATCACCGAGTTGCCGGCCTTCAGACACAGCACGGCCGCATCAGCGGTGACGTTGGGTCGGCTCTCATAGATCACCCCGATCACCCCGATCGGCACGCTGATCCGGCGGATACGCAGACCATTCGGGCGCGCCCAGACGGCCAGCTCACGGCCGACCGGATCGGGCAGGGCGGCCACCTGTTCGACACTCAAGGCAATGCCAGAGACCCGGTCTGCGTTCAGCCGCAGCCGTTCGACCACGGCACCTGACAGGCCGCGCTCCCTGGCGCCGGCCAGGTCTTCGCGATTGGCGCTGAGAATACGGTCAGCGTGATCGCGCACTGCCGCTGCCATGGCCAGCAGGGCCCGGTCACGCTGGCCCGTGCTCGCCCCGGCGATTTCGCTGGCTGCCAGGCGTGCCTGGCTACCCATCTGCTCGATGATCCCGCTCATGCCTCAGAACAATACCAGATCATCGCGATGAATCATCGCGCCGCGCCCGGGATAACCCAGCACCTGCTCGATACGGTCGCTCTTCACGCCGACCAGGCGCCTGGCATCGGCGGCGTTATAGCCGCAAAGGCCCTGCCCCACCGGCCCGTCGGGACCGCAGATCGCCACCAGGGCGCCGCGTTCGAAGCTGCCCTCTACCCTGGTTGCTCCGGCGGCCAGCAGGCTTGCGCCCCGGGCCAGCGCCGCGACTGCGCCGGCATCGACGTGGATGACGCCGGCCTGATGCTGCAGGCCTCGCAGCCACTGTTTGCGAGTCACCAATGGCTTGTCCGTGGCCCGGAACAGGGTGCCTCTGCCAGTGGAAAGATACCGCTCCAACGGCTCGTCCTTTCCGCGGCCGCTGGTCAGTAGCACGTGGCAGCCAGCCGCCGTGGCGATGCGGGCGGCAGCCAGCTTGCTGATCATTCCGCCGGTTCCGAAATCGGTGGTGCTGGCAGCATCGGCAAGGCTCTCGATCTCGGATGTGACCCGTTCGACCTCGGGAATCAGCTGAGCCTGCGGGTTCGAGGCTGGATTGGCATCATGCAGGCCGTCGACATCGCTTAGCAGCACGAGCAGCTCGGCCCCGGCCAGCTGGGCCACTCGCGCGGCCAGGCGGTCGTTGTCGCCAAAGCGGATTTCGCCGGTAGCTACGGTGTCGTTTTCGTTGATTACCGGCACGATGCCGTGACCGAGCAGGGTATGCAGGGTGTTGCGGGCGTTGAGATAGCGCCCACGGTCTTCCAGGTCGCCGAGGGTCAGCAGCATCTGGCCGCAGCTCAAGCCCTGCCGGCCAAGCACATCTGACCAGAGCTGGGCAAGGCAAATCTGGCCGATGGCTGCTGCAGCCTGGGCCTCGGCCAGGCTGGCAGGCCGTGCTCGCAGGCCGATCGCGCCTCGGCCCAGGCCGATCGCGCCTGAGGAAACCAGGATGAACGGGCCAGGCCGACAGGCCAGCTGCGCGGCCAGGCGGCTCATCCAGTCGCGACGAGCCGAGCCCTGTGCATCGATCAGCAGCGATGAACCAATCTTGACCACCAGCGGCGCGCTGGATTCAAATGCCTGCCGGCACCAGCCAACAGAAATCTGAGAGGTCGAGTTAGAACCGATATCGGACATGGGCTCAGACCGACCAGCGTTCGGGCTGGCCATGAATCAGGCGACCCCGCTTGAAAGTGGCCAGGCAGGCATTGCCGCGAAAGTGATACAGCCAGTGGTTGATGTCGGGGGCATCAATGATTGCAAAGTCTGCCTGGTAGCCGGGTGCCAGGCTGCCGTGGGTGCTTTCCAGTCCGATCGCGCGGGCGGCGATGCTGGTGGCGGCCTTGAGTACCTCGGCGGGACTCATGCGCTGATTCAGGCAGGCCAGCAGCATTGCCAGCGGCAGGTGATAGCTGGGGGCCGAACCAGGGTTGAAGTCGGTCGCCACGGCAACCCGGGCGCCTGTCTCGATCCACTGCCGGGCCGGCAGGTAGGGCTCTTGCAGGTACAGCGAGGCGATTGGCAGGCTGACCGCGACCGTGCCAGCCTCGGCCATGGCGATCATATCGCCCGGGCTGGCGTACTCGAGGTGCTCGGCCGATACCGCACCCAGCTCGGCGGCCAGCCCGGCGCCGCCGCCGGTCGAAAGCTGGTCGGCGTGGATCTTAAGCCCCAGGCCTTGGGCCTTGGCAGTCTCAAGGATGCGCCGGCCCTCGGTCAGGCTGAACGCGCCGTCCTCGATGAAAACGTCGCAGAATCGGGCCAGGCCCCTGGTGGCCACCTGCGGAATCAGTTCATGGCAGAGCAGATCAATATAGGCATCGCGACGGTCGACGTAGTCGGGAGGAACCAGGTGGGCGCCCAGGAAGGTCGGCAGGATCTCCACCGGCTGGCTCGCATTGAGCTGCCGGTAGACCTCCAGCTGCTTGAGCTCGTCTTCCAGGTTCAGTCCGTAGCCCGACTTGGCCTCGACCGTGGTCACCCCCAGCGCCGCCATGTCCGAAAGTGCCAGGGCGGCCTTGTCGGCCAGTTCATTACCGCCTGCTGCGCGGGTCTTGCGCACGGTGCTGTTGATGCCGCCGCCGGCGGCCTGGATTTCCTGGTAGCTCTTTCCCTCCAGCCGCATTGCGAATTCATCGCCGCGCCAGCCGCCGAAGCAAAGATGGGTGTGGCAGTCGATCAGGCCGGGTATCACACAGCCACCGCCGGTATCCAGCGCGCTGGCTGCAGCATACTCGGGCGGCAGCTCGGATGCCGGACCGCTCCACAGGATCTTTCCCTCGCGCCAGACCAGGGTGCCGTCGGCAATGGCATCCACCTCCCCCTGAGGCCCGTCAGGCCCGACGCGATAGAGCGTCTTGACGCCGGTCAGCCGCTGCATCGATTCAGAAGCGCTCGCGGCGCACGACCTGGCTATCGCTGACGGCAACCACGCCGATCTGTCGGTCAACGACTTCGTAGACCGCCTGCAGCACGGCGTCGGCTCGATCCGGGGCTACCAGGCACAGCACTGCCACCATGCTGTTGGCCATGCCGACCTCGCCTTCGCGGGACCAGGATCCGGTACGTCCGTAACCGCCCATGATCGGCAGAATCGAGTAACCCTTGACGCCGGAACGTTCGAGAGCCCGGCGCAACGTGCGTAATGCCGGTGTTTCGATAATGATTTCGATCCGCCTGGCAGTGTGAGTTTCCATGGTCATCGTCAGGGTCATCCTCCGGTCAGCCAGCGTGCCAGCATCAGGTATAGCGTAATCCCCACGGCCAGGTTGAAGGGAAAAGTGATTCCCAGCGCCAGGGTCAGGTAAATCCCGGGATTGGCAGCGGGCAGGGCGACGCGCATCGCCGCCGGCACCGCGATATAGGATGCAGACGCAGCCAGCGTGCCGAGGATGGCTACCCCGCCGGTCGACAGGCCGAGCGCCCAGCCGGTCAGGATGCCGATGGTGCCGCCAAGCATCGGCATCAGGATGCCAAAGCTGATCAGGCCCGGGCGAAGCAGATGTGCGCTGTTGCGAAGGCCACGACCGGCGATCAGGCCCATATCGAGCAGGAACAGGCATAGAACGCCCTTGAACGGGGCAATGAAGAAGCCTTCTATCTCGCCCATGCCGTCGGCGCCAGCGATCCAGCCGATCAGGAATGCGCCCAGCAGCAGGACGATAGAGCCATTCAGCGCGATCTCGCGCCAGGGCAGAGCGCCTGAAGTGCGATCAGATCGTCCGGCCAGCCACAGCGCAGTGAGGATGGCCGGTGCTTCCATGACCGCAGCGACTGCTACCAGCCAGCCCTCGAAGTCGATGCCAAAGGATTGCAGCAGCGATGAGGCGGCGACAAAGGTGACTATCGAGATCGATCCGTAATGCCCGGCCACGGCAGCGGCATCAACACGCGACAGCCCGCTCATCAGTCGCAGCAGCGCATAGGCCAGCAGCGGAATCAACGCGGACAGCATGAAGCCGGCTGCCAGGCCGGTGGCGATCTGCACGCCCATCCCCTGGCTGGCCACTTCGATACCGCCCTTCAGCCCAATGGCGAACAGCAGGTAGATCGACATCGCCTTGGCCATCGCTTCCGGAATGCTCAGTTCGGCACGGGCAAGCGCGGCAGCCAGCCCGAGCGCGAATGACAGCACGATGGGCGACAGCAGGTTCTGGCCTGCCAGCGCCAACGCTTCACTCATTGGGGCTTGCTATCGCAACCAGCTGGCCGAAGCGCAACAGCCGAGTACAAGTGTCGATGTCGGCGCCCACCTCGTAGTCGCTGCTGGCATGAGTGACATGCTCGCGCACCAGGGCATGAGCCCGGCGCACCCCCCGCCCGGGTTTTAGCGGGCTGCGAAAGTCCAGGGCCTGGGCCGCGGTCAGCATCTCCACCGCCAGTACCCGCTCGACGTTGTGCAGCACGCTGAGCAGTTTCAGCGCGCTGATCGACCCCATGGAGACATGGTCTTCCTGGCCCAGCGACGTGGGGATTGAGTCCACGCTGGCCGGGTGGCACAGCACCTTGTTTTCGCTGACCAGCGCGGCGGCGGTGTACTGCGGAATCATGAAGCCGGAGTTGATGCCGGTATCGGCCATCAGCAGTTTGGGCAGGCCGTCGTGACCTTCCAGCAGCAGGTAGGTGCGGCGCTCGGAGATGCTGCCGAGCTCGGCCAGGGCGATGGCGGCGTAGTCCATCGCCAGGGCCAGCGGCTGGCCGTGGAAGTTGCCGCCGGAAACGATATCGCCATTGTCGAATACCAGCGGGTTGTCCGTTACCGAATTCAGCTCACGTTCGATCACTTCGGTGCAGTGGTCCAGGGCATCGCGACTGGCACCGTGCACCTGGGGTATGCAGCGCAGGCAGTAAGGATCCTGGACCTTGCCGCAGTCGCGGTGTGACTGCAGGATTTCCGAGTCGGCCAGCAGCTGGCGGATGTTGTCTGCCACCCGGATCTGACCTGGATGCGGGCGTATGGCATGGATCCGCGGATCGAACGGCCGTGCCGAGCCCTGCAGTGCCTCCAGACTCATCGCCCCGAGAATATCGGCGGCCTCTACCAGGTGCAGCGCGCGGTTGAGCACGAACGCGCCATAGGCCAGCATCAGCTGAGTACCATTGATCAGGGCCAGGCCGTCCTTGGCGCCGAGCTCGACTGCCTCCAGGCCGCATCTTGCCAGGGTGGCCGAGGCCGGTTCCGGGCCGGACAGATCAGCCTTCCAGCACTGACCCTGACCGATCAGCGGCAGGCTCATGTGCGCCAGCGGTGCCAGGTCTCCCGATGCGCCGACGCTGCCGCGGCTGGGAATCCAGGGCAGGATATCGTGCTCGACGAAGGCCAGCAGCTGCCTGAAGACCGGCAGCGAAATACCGGACTGGCCGAGTCCCAGGGCATGAATCTTCATCTTCAACATCAGCCTGGTGATTTCGATCGGTACCGGCTCGCCGGCGCCGCAGGCATGGCTTAGCAGCAGGTTGCGCTGTAGCTGACCAAGCTGGTCGTGCCCGATCCGCTTGCTGGCCAGCGCGCCGAAGCCGGTGTTGACCCCGTAAATGGCCTGATCGCTTTGCAGCGCCCGCTCGACAATCTCCCGCGAGCGAACGACCGCGCCGGGATTGCCTTTCAACTCGCGGCAGCGCCGGTCGAGATCGGCCGACAGCTGCCGAATGCTGACCCTGTGTTGTGCTTCCTTCTGGCCCATGATGACTGTTTTCCCCGAATCGGGGAGATCATAGCAGTTCGTTGCGGTGAGATTACTTGCCGCTACAATTGGGCTCGAACACTCCGAGTAACCAGATGGACTTTTTGCGGGCACTGACAGAACTGACCCAAAGGCTGGATGCTTCCCGGGTGCGCTATGCGCTGATTGGCGGCTTTGGCATGGCCATGCATGGTGTGCAAAGAGCTACAGTCGACCTTGACTTCGTGCTGGCGCTGGACGATCTGGACCCCAGTGTTGCATAAATTTTCGGGCCGGAAACGCTACGCTGCCCGGTATAGCAGCGTTTCCGGGGCCTGTACTCGCGTTGCCAATCCTCACGTAGGGTGAAGCTACGCTCCGGTTGTCAACACTCCGTGCAGCCCCCGGAAACACTACTCTCCGCGCTTCCAACTCCGCAAATTTATGCAACACTGGGGTGGACCTTGCAGACCGGGCGCTGAGAGAGATGGGTTTTCGACGGCGCTTTCACACCGAAAATGTCTCCCACTACCAGCATGACGAGTTCAGCGAACGTATTGACCTGCTACATGCATTCCGAAGTCCGGCCCTGGCCATGCTGAGTCGTGCAGAGCGTGTCGAGGTAAAGAACGGACCAACGGTCCCCCTGGCCGCGGTGGAGGACATCATCGGCTTGAAGCTGCAGGCCTTGCAAAACGATCCCGCACGGGCCGAACAGGATTGGCTGGATATGCGCCGCCTGGTGGTTGTTGCCAGGGCGTCAGGTCGGCAGCTGGACTGGGAGTTGATCGGGGATTATTTCTGCCTTTTTGAACGGCAGGATCTGTTTGATTTGCTCAAGGAGGTGGGAGACACATGACAGGTCTGACCGACCAGGAGCGCGCGGCATTCCTGGCGCTTGCCATGCGCCGGCCCCGCCTCTCGGATCCTGAAGCGGACCTAGCCGGTTTCGAGCCCACGCCCGAGCGCCGGCTGGCCTACATTCGCTTCGCCACCACGGCCAGTCAGTTCCTTCGCGGCGAGAAGGAGATTGGTTTTCGCGGCGACGACTGGAGGCTTTGAGTCGACCGGGCTCGTCAGGAGATAATCTGCTGGTAGACTGACCGAGGTGACTTGTTGGAGCCCTTCATGCTATTGCTGATCGTTGGTCTGATCCTTTTCCTGGGCACTCACTCCATCCGCATCTTGGCCGACCCGCTGCGCTCTGGGCTGGTTCAGCGGTTCGGGCCCTGGGGCTACAAGGGCCTGTACAGCCTGATTTCCCTGATCGGGCTGGTGATGATCATTGTCGGCTACGGTCAGGCGCGCCTGGATCCGGTCTGGCTATACCATCCGCCGGGCTGGCTCAGGCACCTCAACATGCTGCTGATGCTGGCGGTGTTTCCGGCGCTGCTGGCGGCCTATCTTCCGGGTCGAATCCATAACCTGCTCCGCCACCCCATGCTGGTTGCCGTCAAGGCCTGGGCGCTGGCCCATCTGCTGGTCAACGGAACCCTGGCCGGCACCTTGCTGTTCGGCGGGTTCCTGGTCTGGGCGGTAGCTGACCGGATCTCGGTCGGTCGTCGCAGCAGCCCGCGAGAGGCACCCCAGCTGCCGGCAATACCGATCAACGACATCATCGTCATTGTTGGCGGCCTTGGCCTTTACGCGGCCTTTGCCTTCTGGTTGCACCCGATCCTGTTCGGTGTGGCGGTGACTGGCTGAGAGCCCAGGCACCGCGCCTCGGGTAGCGCTCAGCTCATCTCCTGGCAGGGCGTCGAGCCCGCGTTAGCGCCGGTGCAGCGAGCAGCAGGATGGTCAGCGTCAGTACCAGCACCATCCAGTGCGAGACGATCGGGATCGGCGTCGGGTCAGGCGGGGATGGCGGGGTTCCGGCTGGTGGTTGCCACTGCAATACCGGATAACCTCCGCTGACGGTAGCCCAGATATCTGCAAAGTCAAAACCAGCCATGTTGCTCGCAGCCGCAGCACCCTGCATCTCGCTGGTGGTCAGGCCCCAGGCCTGGGGCAGTCCCGCCGAGCTGGTCTGGCCGGTAGCTATGCGGTCCCAGTAGGAATTGGTAAAGGTGGCAAAGCCATCGACGGAGGCGACCAGGCCGCCGGTATCGACTCCACTGACAGTACCGGTCGCATAAGAAGTGGTGACCGAGGAGTTGCCCTCGGCACAGCCGACCAGGCCGCCGGCAAGCTGCCCGCCACTGACCGGGCCCCAGGCGTAAGCATCAGTCACTGTTGAATCGCCCCGAGCCAGGCCGACCAGGCCGCCGACGCACTCGCCAGTGGCGGTCAAAGCGCCGGTTGAGAAAGAGGCAACAATGGAACTTGTGCTGGACAAGTCGCCAACCAGGCCGCCGACTTCCTGTTCGCCAGTGACCGAGCCGCTCGACCACGATTCGGCGATCAGGATGCTGCCTTGCAGTTGGCCGGCCAGGCCGCCGACGCGACGGCCACCGCTCACGGTTCCAGAGAAGTGGGATCTCAAGATCTGGGCGTTGTTTTCAACTTCACCGATCAGGCCGCCGACGTAACCGCCGTTGTTGACCGAGATGACCGTTGCTTCGGAGTGCACATTGATCAGCATGGCGTCATCTTCAAGTTCGCCGGCAACTCCGCCGATACGAACATTGGTGCTGGTGTCATTGGAAGTCAGGGCGCAACTGACGTGGATATTCTCGGCAATCGAATCTGAGCGCAGTCTGCCTGACAGGCATCCGGCGCGAGAATCCTCGGCAACAACCGACCCGTTGACTGATACCCCATCAGCCCGGAGGCCGTCACTGGCATTGCCTGCTAGAGCGCCGACATTGCCCCTGCCGGTAACGTCCACACTTGACAGAACCAGATCGAGAATGGTCGCGCCCGGCACGGCGCCACCGGTCTCGGTGTTGCCAAACAGCCCGACGTTGTTCTCCGCAGGGCGATTGATGAACAGGTTGCGAATCTCGAATCCCGCACCATCCAGCTGGCCCGTGAATGGCGTGATGCCGTCGCCAATCGGCTCCCAACCGGCACCGCTGTTGAAAGGCGCTGTATCAAGGTCAATGTCATTGATCAGCACGTAATACGCGGTGAGATCGTTGCGCACCTGGTCCAGATGTTGCGCCGTTGCGATCTGGTAGGGATCGACCTGGCTTCCGGAGCCGCCAGCGAAGGCCAATGCCAGGCCTGGGAGCGCTGCCAGGGCGAACAAGATGACATGCGGAGACACACTGGATCGAAACATTTCCCCTCCTTGGGATTTAGATAAATCAAAATTAGACTTCCCCGATATATTACACGCTTACCCGCCAATGCAGAAGATTTCAAGCCAATCCAGCGGCTCTGACGGTGGCATCGGCACGCCTCACAGCATCGGCACATCCACACCGCGCTGCCGGGCGGTATCCACGGCTTCGTCGTAGCCGGCGTCAACGTGGCGGATCACGCCCATGCCGGGGTCGGCGGTCAGTACTCTTTGCAGACGCTCATGGCCGGATTTTGTGCCATCGGCCAGGCTGACCATGCCGGCATGCAGTGAGTAGCCGATGCCGACGCCGCCGCCGTGGTGCACCGAGACCCAGCTGGCGCCACAGGCGGTGTTGACCAGGGCATTGAGTATCGGCCAATCGGCAATCGCGTCAGAGCCGTCCTTCATCGCCTCGGTCTCGCGGTTGGGCGAGGCGACCGAGCCGCAGTCGAGATGGTCGCGCCCGATCACGATCGGCGCCTCGACCTTGCCCTTCTCGACCAGCCAGTTGAACTTCTCGCCGGCCTGGGCGCGCTCGCCGTACTCCAGCCAGCAGATCCGCGCCGGCAGGCCCTGGAATTGAATTTTCTTCTGGGCCTGGTGGATCCAGCGCTTGAGGTGCTGCTTTTCCGGGAACAGCTCCAGGATGGCCTTGTCGGTTGCCGCGATATCGGCAGGGTCGCCGGACAGGGCGGCCCAGCGGAACGGGCCGGCGCCGCGGCAGAACAGCGGGCGGATGTAGGCCGGCACGAAGCCGGGGAAGTCGAAGGCATTCTTCATGCCGCGATGGTCGGCGACCTGGCCACGCAGGTTGTTGCCGTAGTCGAAGGTGATTGCGCCGCGTTGCTGCATCTCCAGCATGGTCTCGACATGGACCACCATCGAGTCCAGCACACGCTCGTCGTAGGTCTTCGGGTCGGACTGTCGAAGCGCTGCGGCTTGTTCCAGTGAATGGCCGGCCGGGATATAGCCCTGGCGCAGGTCATGGGCCGAGGTCTGGTCGGTAAGACAATCGGGAATGATGTCGCGGGCCAGCATCTCCGGTAGCACCTCGGCAATGTTGCCAAGCAGGCCCACCGACAGCGGGCCGTCGGCGCGGTCGATCAGCTCCAGCGCCTGGTCGATGGAAGTCGCCTTGGCGTCGCAGTAGCCGGTCTCGACCCGGCGGTCGATACGCCACTCATCGACCTCCACGGCGATGCAGTGGCCATCGTTCATGGTCACTGCCAGCGGCTGGGCGCCGCCCATGCCGCCCAAGCCCGCGGTGACGGTCAGCTTGTCCTTAAGCGAGCCGTCGAAATGCTGGCGCGCCAGCTCGGCAAAGGTTTCATAAGTGCCCTGGACGATGCCCTGCGAGCCGATATAGATCCACGAGCCGGCGGTCATCTGGCCGTACATGGTCAGACCCTTGTCCTCCAGCTCACGAAATACATCCCAGTTGCCCCAGCGCGGCACCAGGTTGGAGTTGGCGATCAGCACGCGTGGTGCCTGGTCGTGGGTGCGAAATACCCCGACCGGCTTGCCTGACTGGACCAGCAGGGTTTCGTCGTTTTCCAGGCGCTGCAAAGTCCGTACGATGGCGTGGTAGCAGTCCCAGTTGCGCGCGGCCTTGCCGGTGCCGCCATAGACGATCAGCTGATCGGGCTTCTCGGCCACGTCCGGATCGAGATTGTTCATCAACATGCGCATCGCCGCTTCCTGATGCCAGCCCTTGCAGCTCAAGGTCGTCCCATGCGGGGCGCGGATCGGCGCTGTGGCCGAACGGGAAACAGCGGCCTTGCTCATGTCTGGTTCTCGCTATGTTGGTGACCGGAGCAGTATATCGCCTGTGATGCCAACTGGCCGGCGGATGCCAGCTTACTGGATACCAGCAGGCCGACCGTAACGTCGAGAAAGCCAGG
>SKQS01000234.1 GCA_007118895.1 Wenzhouxiangella sp. | reverse complement strand
CCCCCCCGCATGAACAACTGTTGCGAAAAGCAAAGAAACGAAAATTGAAACTGAAACCAACGAGATTCTTGCATCCATCAGCAATCCCCTGTCATGTGCCTGATTCTTTTTCTACCAAAGAACGAGTGGAGATGTCAAATCGAGGGTGGGGTTGATGTGGGAAAGGGGCAACGGGAGGCGGAAAACGGTGAGAAGGGGAGAAGCCTAGAGGGGAGAGAGACAGTCTTGGTTTCAGGCTCAAGGATCAAGGCTCAAGGATCAAGAGAGCATGCCATGCGGGTGGCTCTTCCCTCTTGCTTCTTCCCCTCTGCCAGGCGCGCGCAGGCTCGCTCTGGAGCCGATGCGATGTTCGAGAAGGCCCTACCGACCTCTGACGCACAGCCGCACAGACGCGCAGCCGCACCGTCCCCCTACGGCGGCCGATGCTCAATCAGCGCCTGCATGATCCGGTCCTTTTCCTCCCACAGGCTGTTGATCCAGTCCTGGAATCGACGGCGGTAGTCCTCGTCTTCGCGATAGTCGCCGCTGCGCAAGTCCTCAGGGATAGGCAGGCAGCGGATGTGGATACGGACTTCGGGAATGCGGTTGGCGAACAGGTCGACCAGTTCGCCGGCGCCGTGCGGGTAGAGCAGGGTGACGTCGACCAGGGTGTCGATCTGCTCGCCCATGGCATCGAGCACGAACGCGGTGCCGCCGGCGCGTGGCTTGAGCAAGTGGTCATGGTCGGACTGCTGGGCCTGGTGCTTGGCCGGGCTGAAGCGGGTGCCTTCGACGAAGTTGACGATGGCGACCGGGATGTCTCGGAATTTCTCGCAGGCCCGGCGGGTGGCCGCGATGTCGCGGCCGGCCAGATACGGCCGGCGCGCCAGCTGTTCGCGCGAGTAGCGCTTCATGAACGGAAAATCAAGCGCCCACCAGGCCAGTCCCAGCACCGGCACCCAGATCAACTGGCTTTTGAGAAAGAACCTGAGCAGCGGCAGCCGGCGGTTGAACAGGCGCTGCAATACCGGGATGTCTACCCAGCTCTGGTGGTTGGCGATGAGCAGGAAGTGTCCCTGCGTCATCGGCTCGGGCAGGCCGGTGACCTGCAGCCGCGTGTCGGTCAGATTCTCCAGCATCCAGCTGTTGCAGTCGATCCAGCTGGCGGCAATGGCCATCAGTGCCCGGTCACAGCGCTGCCGTACCGGTTTCATGCGCAGTACCGCCTTGACCAGGGCAACCACCATCAAGGGGCCGACATGGACCAGGGTGTTGAGCGAAAGCAGCGTGGCCGCGCCGATGATGCGCAGGCCGGTGATCATTCGTTGCAGCATGGTGTCGATATTGTGACATGCTGCGATGACAGGGCCATGGCCGAATTCGCATTGGCGTCGATGACACGTTCTTCAGATTTCCGGGCATACACTGTCGTGATGAAACGAACAACGCTGCTGATCGTGCTTTGCGTGCTGCTGCTCACCGGCTGCGGTGTGCGCTTTGCCTACAACAACCTGGACTGGCTGGTGATGCGCTGGGTCGATCGCCAGGTGGCGCTCGACGCTGATCAGCGACGCCAGGTTGAGGACATCATCGATCAGCGCCGGGCCTGGCACTGCGCCAGCGAGCTGCCGCTGTATGCCGACTTCCTGCGCGAGCTGGCCGCGGATGTCGAGGCCGACCGCCTGGACCGTGATCGACTGGCCGACCACGGGCAGACCCTGGCCAGGTTCGGCCGACGCCTGCTCGATGCGATTCACGATGACCTGATCGACGTCATGTTGTCCCTGAGCGACGCCCAGGTCGAGGATCTGAAGGAGAGCTTTGCCGAGGCCAACGAGGAGATCCGCGCCGAGCAGGTCGAAGTCGCCGATTCGGTGCGCCAGCGTGACCGGGTGCGCGGCATGAGTCGAAGCCTGCGCCGTTTCTATGGCAGTCTCAATCGCGACCAGCTTTCACGGCTCGAGACCTGGGCGGATGAATTGGCGCGAGATGACGCGCTGATGCTGGAAGACCGGCAGACCTGGCAGGCCCGGCTGTTCGAGGCGCTTGAGCTTCGCGATGAGCCCGAGCTGTTTATCCGCGAGGTAGCTCCGCTGCTCGAGCCTGGCGAGAACTGGAGCGCCGACTATCGCGCAGTGCTCGAGGCCAATCGAGAGCTGACCCTGGATGCCCTGGCCGATGTTCACGAGCTGGCCACGGTGCGCCAGCGCCGCCGGCTGGTCAGCAGGCTGGAAGGTTTTGCCGATGATTTCGAGCGACTGCGCTGCTTTGCCGAACAGCCGGGGCCGCGAAGCGAAGGCATTTGCGGACATGCGCCGCAAATGCCGTGCAACGAATACCGTAGGTATTTCGTTGCCGGGTTAATAGGTTGATCTCAGTTCAAGCGAGCCGCCAGCGCACCTCGCCACCGGCGCGAAACGGCACGCCCGGCTGGCCACCGAATTCAATCAATTCAGGCACCGGCTCGGGACGACGGACCAGTTCGATGGTGTCGGTGTTGCGCGGCAGGCGGTAGAAATCGGGCCCGTGCAGGCTGGCAAATCCCTCCAGGCGGTCCAGCGCCCCGGCGGCCTCGAATACTTCTGCATACAGGCCCAGCGCGGTTCGCGCGGTATAGATGCCGGCGCAGCCGCAGTCCGACTCCTTGGCCGCTTTCGGGTGCGGCGCGCTGTCGGTGCCGAGAAAAAAGCGTGGATGACCGCTGATCGCCGCCTCGATGAGTGCCTGACGATGGGCCTCGCGCTTGAGCACCGGCAGGCAGTAGTGGTGCGGCCGCAAGCCGCCGCGAAACATGGCGTTGCGGTTTTCCAGCAGGTGATGGGCGGTGATGGTGGCGGCCAGGTTGTCGGGGCCGGAGCGCACGAAGCTGGCCGAATCGGCGGTGGTGATGTGTTCAAGCACCATCGGCAGCTCGGGAAAGCTCGCCAGCAGCCAGCTCAGATCCCGCTCGATGAACACCGCCTCGCGGTCGAACACATCGACTGCCGGGTCGGTGACCTCGCCGTGCATCAACAAGGGCAGGCGACAGTCCTGCATGGCCTTAAGCGCCGCGCTGGCCTGGCGGATGTTGGCGACACCGGCGGCTGAGTTGGTGGTGGCGCCTGCCGGATAATACTTGACCGCGTACACATGTTCGCAGTCGGCGGCACGGCGGATTTCCTCCGGGCTGGTCTGGCCGGTCAGGTACAAAGTCATCAGCGGCTGGAAGCCGGCGTCTTCGGGCAGTGCTGCGAGGATCCGCTGCCGGTAGTGCAGCGCCTGGGCAACTGTGGTGACCGGGGGTTTCAGGTTGGGCATGATGATGGCGCGGGCAAACTGGCGCGCGGTGTCGGGCACCACCGAATCGAGCATCGCGCCGTCACGCACGTGCAGGTGCCAGTCGTCCGGGCGGATCAGTCGCAGGCGTTCTATACTCACGTTGGAACGGGCTCCGGTCGGGGCAGGGTCACGTGCTATCTTAGCCCGAACAATCCATGAAATTGCGCGCGCCCTCGCTAGTCTATTGTCCGCACAGCGGATTTTCCTCAGTCGGCCGGATGGCCCGATACGACGCTCTTTCGGAAAATCCACCGTACGAACAATATCCTGCGCGATCATCCCGCGAATTCATGCATTATTCGGGCTATTGACTTGCTGCCGTGCCGTTGTCATGAGCGAATTTTTCTCCGAGATGCCGCTGCTTGCCCGGACCGTCACCATCGTGGTGGTGGCCGTTGTCGCCCATGTCGGCGTGTGGCTGATCCGGCGCGCTGGCGACTGGCTGACCCGCAGCGAACGCACCCAGTCAGTGCGCAAGCTGCGCACCATCATCTCGCTGGCCACCTCGATCGGTGTATTCACCCTGTACTTTCTGGCCGTCGGGATGATCATGCAGGAGCTGGGGATCAGCCTGACCGCCTACCTGGCCTCGGCCACGGTGATCGGCCTGGCAGTAGGCTTTGGCTCCCAGGGCGTGGTGCAGGACGTGGTTACCGGTCTGACCCTGATATTTTCCAACCTGCTCGATGTCGGCGAGATGGTCAACATCGCCGGCCAGACCGGGGTGGTGCGCAGCATCGGCATGCGCTTCGTGGTGCTGGAGAACTCTTTCGGCTCGCTGGTCAGCATTCCCAACCGCACCATCTCCAACGTCATGATCTACCCGCGCGGCTACATGCGCTCGATTGTCGATGTAAGCCTCACCGGCGACGAAGAGCAGCAGCAGGCCATGGCCGAAACCGTAGAGTCGCTGATGCCCACGGTGGCTGAACAGTATCCGGGTATCATGCGCTCCGGGCCATCGGTCGAAGGCCGCTTTGCCACCAGCGCCGGACGCGCCTACCTGCGCATCAAGTTCCGCATCTGGCCTGACCGCGGCGACCCGGTTGCACAGAGTTTCCGTCAGGAGCTTTTGCATGCGCTGAAAAAAATCGATCCGGACTATGCCGACTGGATGGTGTCGGTGTATTTCGAGGTCGAGAAACCGCTTCGTCGGCCCTGGCGTCGCCTGCCGGCGCGACAAGCAACAACTGTAAGGGACAAACCATGAGCAACGACAAGGAATTCGATCTGGTCCTGCTGGGCGCCACCGGTTTCACCGGGCGCCTGGTAGCTGAATATCTGCTCGGCCGGCACGGCGCCGATGGCGAGCTGAAATGGGCCCTGGCCGGTCGCGATGAAGGCAAGCTGGCCGCGCTGCGCGAAGAGCTGGGCGCAGGCAAACTGCCGATCGTGGTAGCCGACAGTCATGATCGCGCCTCGCTGGATGCGCTGGTTGCCCGCACCCGGGTAGTCTGCTCCACCGTCGGTCCCTATGCCCTGTATGGATCGGAGCTGGTCGCCGCCTGTGCCGCCGCCGGCACCGACTACTGCGACCTGACCGGCGAGGTGCCGTGGATGCGTCGCATGCTGGATGCTCACGCCGAAGCCGCGCGGGCCAGCGGCGCTCGCATCGTTCACTGCTGCGGCTTCGATTCCATCCCCTCCGACATCGGCGTGTGGTTCATCCAGCGCGAGGCCATGGCCCGGCTGGGCGCGCCGCTTAAGCGAGTGCGGCTGCGAGTCGAGCGCATGCGCGGCATGATGAGCGGAGGAACCGCGGCCAGCATGCTCAACATCATCACCGAAAGCCGCCGCGACAAGGAAGTCGGGAAACTGGCGCGCAACCCCTATGCCCTGTGCCCGCCTGACGCCCGCGACGGCGTGCGCCAGCCCTATGTCAACGGCGCGGTGTTTGATCCGGTCTTCGAGGCCTGGGCGGCGCCGTTCGTGATGGCGGCGATCAACACCCGCATCGTCCATCGCAGTCATGCCCTGCTTGGGTTTCCCTGGGGCAAGGACTTCCGCTATGACGAGGCGATGCTGACCGGCAAGGGTTTTGCCGGTCGGCGGCGCGCCTGGACCATGTCATTGGCGCTGGGCGGCTTCGCCCTGGGCGCGGCCCTGGCGCCGACCCGGGCCCTGCTGGCGCGCCTGGTCCTGCCCAAGCCGGGCGAAGGCCCGAGCGCCGAGGCGCGGGAGAAAGGTTTCTATCGCCTGCTGATCGACGGCCGCACCGCTGACGGCCAGCAGCTGCGCGCGCGAGTAATCGGCGACCGCGACCCCGGCTACGGCTCGACCTGCAAGATGCTGGGCGAGGCCGCAGTGGCCCTGGCCTTCGACATTGACCCAGTCCAGCCTGCCGGCGGCTTCTGGACCCCGGCCACCGCGCTGGCCGAACCCCTGCTCAAGCGCCTGCCGGAGCATGCGGGAGTGACGTTTGAGGTGATTGAAGACGGAAAGCGGTGAGAGGGGGAGAAGGATAGAGGGAAGACGGAGGTCGGTGGGTCGGTGCGTCAGTGCGGCGGTAGCCGAAACCCGGAATAGTCATTAAGCGCCTTTCCCTCTCCTCCTCTATGCCTCTCCCCCACTCTGCAGGAGCGACCCTTAAGGCCGCGATGATCAAAGCCTCGGTCTCGCCGCCTTCGTCATGGGTCCTGTCGACTCCAGATGGAGCCT
>SKQS01000206.1 GCA_007118895.1 Wenzhouxiangella sp. | reverse complement strand
GGCCCCGGCCTGGCGCCACAGCGATTCGGTCAGGATCCCGAGATACCTTGCTACTTTGGCTGCGAGTCTCCCGAGGGCATTCAGACCGTCAGCGCCGGGGACAGCCTGACACCGGTTGATTTCAGCCTGGTGCCGGGCGCCGCGATCAGCGGCAGCGTGACCCGGACAGCGGGTGGCACCCCGGTCGCCCAGGGCTTTGTCGGCGTCTTTCGCCAGGCGCCGGACGGCCTGGCGACCCGATTCAGCGGTCACTTTTCCGGCCAGACCGATGGCGATGGCAACTACCAGACGCCGCTGGGGCTGCCGCCCGGCGAGTATGCCGCGGTTGCCAGCAGCCCGGCCCACAACCTTGTGGTCACGGCCTGGCCAAACCAGTCCTGCGAGCTGTTTACCTGCACCACGCAGGGCCAGCTGCCACAGCAGTGGATCACCCTGGCCGGGGATGATCAGGTCGGCGGGATCAATATCGCGATGCCGCCGGGTGCCAAGCTGTCGGTCGATCTGCAGCCTGACAATGTCGACAGGATCATCGGGGTCTGGGCTGCCACGGCGGTGCCGACGCTGGCCTGGTTCATGCTGAATACTGGCGAGTCCGTGGTGGAACTCAATGGTCTGGCCGGGGGGCAGTATTTCGTCCAGGTGGGGGGCGAGAGTGGTTTCGAACAACCGCTGGTGCGGATGCTTCAGGACGGTTCGACCTGTCCCTGGGCGCATTGCGACCGCAATCTCAGTGCACCGATCATTCTCTCACCAGGAGAAACCAAGGCGCTGTCCTACACCCTGGCAGAGGGCGCCACTCTCGAGGTCACGCTGACCGATGCGGTGACCGGCGATGCGCCACCGCTGGCCGGTGACCCGGCCACGCTTGGCAGCGTTACCAATCTGGTGGTCTTCGACCAGGATCTGAACGTGGTCGGCGGGGGTCAACTGGCCGAGGATGCCGGTGATCTGAAGTTGATCAGTGTCCACGGTATTCCGCCGGTAACCACGTCAGCCTGTCGCTGGAACTGGCAACCGGCAGCGTGATCACCGGCACGGTGGTCGATGATGTCAGCGATGAGCCGCTGAGCTTTGTATCTTTGCACGTTCACGATGACAACGGCGACATCATTGCCTCGGTGGCGACCAACCTGGACGGGGAGTTCCGTGTCGGTGGTTTTCCGGCCGGCAGCTACTACCTGCGCACTGCAGTTGGCGAGACGCCGGCCCGGCAGATCTCCCTGTTTGAGGAGGAAAACACCTATTTCGATCGCGTCCACGGTCTGCTCGGCTCCTGTTCCGGTCATCGCTGCGATGTACTGGCGGGTACCCCGCTGATCCTGGATGGTATCGCCGATCCGGCGCCGCTTCAGTTCCGGCTGGAATCCGGGCCGGTCATCCGTGGCCAGATCGTCAGCGCCGATTCCGGACTGCCGGTTGGCTGGGGCGGGCATGTCGATCTGTTCGATGATCAGGATGGCTTCGTCGGCCGTTACAAGAACAGTTTCCAGGGCTTCCAGTCGGTGGCGCTGGCCGATGGCACTTACACCCTGGTGCCGTTCGTCAATAATGCGTTCACCGCGGTGGCCGACGCGCCCGACCAGCCCGAGGGTGCTCCGCGCCAGGCTTCAGGTGGCGGGCCCTCCGGCATCAGTGTCACCATCGAAGGAGAGACGGTGGAAGTCTCCGCGCCAGTGGCCTCGGACTTCATCTTCGCCTCCCGGTTTGAAGCTGCGGCGGAATAGCCTGCCTATGCCTACTCCAGACGCTCCAGATAGCGCTGGTAGAGCTGGCGCTGGCGATCACGATCGAGGTCGTACTCGGCGCCGTCGATCCAGACCCGCTTGATGCGGGTCATCGGTTCCAGCGGGTCGCCGTTGGCGGCAAACAGCGTGGCCTGCTTGCCGGGCTCGATCGAGCCCAGCCGGTCATCGATGCCAAGAATCTGCGCCGCGGCCAGCGTGACCGATGACAGTGCCGCCTCTGGGGGCAGGCCAAAGGCCGCTGCGCTGCCGGCCTGAAACGGCAGGTTGCGGGCATTGGTAACGTTCATGCTGCCGCCACTGTCGGCAATGGCAAAACGAACACCGGCCTCGTGCAGCTTCGCCGGCGCCACGAACGCCATGTCGTAAGGCTCCCAGCGTCGGGTCGGCAGGCTGTAGACGCCGGTCAGGATGACCGGAGTGTTGTCATCGGCCAGACGCTCGGCCAGGTACTGCAGGTCGGCGCCGCCGACCAGCACGATTCGTGACAGCTCCTGTTCTGCGGCCCAGTCCAGGGCCGCCCTCATGACCCGCTCGTTCTGGGCGTGCAGAAACACCGGCAGGCTGCCGTCGAGTACCGGGCCCAGGGCATCGAGCTGGTCGTTCTCCGCCGGCACGGGCGCACGACCGTCTTCGGCTGCTCGGCGCGCCTGGTGCCAGTGACGCGCCTGGTCCAGCGCTCGCTCGATGCGTTTGAGATCCTCGTTGTCGTTATCGTCAACTGCGCCGGAGGGAAAGGCGATATGCATCCCGACGGGCGCGGCCAGGGTCATCTGTTCCCAGGTCCAGCCATCCAGCGAAATGATCGCCGAGCTGCCGCGGATCAGTCCGCCGCCCGGTGCGATATGGGCACTGAGGATGCCGCCGGCGATGCTGACCGGCATCACCATGGAGTCCGGATCGACCGCCACCTCGGCGCGCAGGGCGGCGTTGATGTTGCCCATCTCGGCCACGTCCACGGTGCCGCGCACCGAGGCGATCTCGGTCAGGCCGATGGCCGTCAGCGGATGAATGAAGCCAGGGTAGAGGTGCATGCCTTCGAGATCGATGCGCTCGGCATCCTCGGGAATCTCCAGATTCTGACCGACTGCCTTGATCTTGCCGTTGCGGATCAGCACCATCCCGTTCTCGATCGGCGCGCTGCTGACCGGGTGGATGGTGGCGCCGCTGAGCACGACAGATTCTGCGGCTACGCCCATGCCGACGAGCAGGCTGAGCATCGCAGCCAGGCGAAGCAGAGAGTTCATGCGCCAGGCGCGCGGGGTTTCAGTGGTTGTGATCATCGAACAGGCAGTATTCGTCATGTTCCAGTTCCCAGGGTCGGTAGCCAAGCAGGTGCGCATGGGCCATGCTGCGGAAAGTGCGGCCCTGCTCGGGCTGTTCGGCTTGGGTCTCCCGGTTGTCATTGCTGTTGCCGTTGGCTTCCAGCACTCGCGCGATAAGGTCCTGGCGCTCCTCGGCCAGGGCCTGGCGACGGGCCAGGTCGGTCTCGCGGTCGAAATACCGGCGACCGTCGACCCAGGTCTGCTCAACCCGTGAGTAGACAGACAGCGGGTGGCCATTCCAGATCACCAGGTCGGCGTCGAAGCCTTCCCGCAAGCGACCGACCCGATCGCCCACGCCAAGCTGGTCGGCCGGCCAGGCGGTGATCATCTTCAGTGCAGTGTGAGGGTCGACATCGCCATAGCGGACGGCCTTGGCTGCTTCCAGGTTCATTCGTCGTGCCAGCTCCGGGTTGTCCGAGTGCAGGCCGGTGACCACGCCGGCACGATGCATCAGCGCCGGGTTGTAGCCAATGCCGTCCTTGGCCTCGTACTTGAACGCCCACCAGTCGATGAAGGTGGAGCCGCCGGCGCCGTGTTCGGCGATCTCGGGCGCCACCTTGTAGCCTTCCAGCACGTGCTGAAAGGTCTTGACCACGAAGCCGAAGCGCTCGGCCAGGCGGATCAGCATCAGGATCTCGTCGGCACGATAGGAATGGGCGTGTACATCGCGCTCACCGGAAAGAATTTCGGCAATTGCGGCCAGCTCATAGTCCGGGCGCGGCGGAACCCGGTCTCGTCCGTCGCGTCCGCTCGGCATCTCGTCGATGCGGCGCTGATAATCGCGGGCCTGCTGAAACCGCTCCTGGATGATCTGGGCGACGCCGTGACGGGTCTGCGGGTAGCGTGGCTCGTCCGGCTGCCAGTTGCTCTGCTTGGGGTTCTCGCCGAGGGCGAACTTGATGCCCTCCGGTGCGCCTTCAAGCAGCAGATCGCGCGGCTCGGCGCCCCAGCGCATCTTGATCGTGGCCGACTGGCCGCCGATGGCATTGGCCGATCCGTGCAGCAGGAAGATGGTGGTCACGCCACCGGCCAGCTGGCGATAGATGTTGATCGAGTCGGCGTCGATGACATCGGCGATGCGCACCTGCGCGGTGCTGATATGGCTGGACTCGTTGACGCCGCCAATGATGGCCGCATGCGAATGGGCGTCGATGATGCCTGGCGTCACATGTCGGCCTTCGCCGTCGATCTCGAGTGCGCCGCGCGGTGCGCGCAGGCTGGACCCAACCGCCGCGATTCGGCCGTTGCGAATCAGTAAATCCGCAGACTCCAGGATGCCGTCTTCGCTGCCGGTCCAGACTGTGGCACTGCGGATGATGACGGCTGTTGGCTGCGGTGGAGTTTCACTCAGCCAGGACTCAATGTCCGGCGCCCAGTCCGCAGCGGCGCTCAGGCCGGTCAGCAGCAGGCAAATGAGGATCAACGAATTACGCATGGTCAGCCTTGCTCCTGGTCTGGATCGCCGGTGCGCCGCCCCCGGGCGCGGAAATCGCCAAACGGCCCGCTACCGCCGCCCCGAGCCTGGTCACCGTCGACTTCCAGGTTGAAAGTGATACTGCCGGCTGCTCCGAAACGCGAGGCATCGATACGGCCCTGAACCCGATTGCCGGATACGCGCATGTCGGAAAACGGCACTTCGCTGCCCATGATGACCAGGGTGCCGCTCAGAGCCTGTGCAGTGCCGCGCATGATCAACTGGGCATCGACATCACCCATCTGGCCCATGGTCAGGGTCAGCGCCCAGGTGCCGGCCGGGTCGATGCTCGGTGGCTCCAGCGCTGCCAGCGCATAGCGAATCCCGTCGACCCAGACGTCGCTGATTGACGGCGAATCGGTGAACAGATCGCCTTCTACGACGATCAGGTTGGCCATGTGGCCGGGAGCGATCCGTCCGGCGAGATCGGCCACACCCAGCCACTCGGCGGGCGAGGTGGTCAATGCGGCCAGCGCCAGGTCAGCATCCAGGCCGCGCTCGATGGCCTTGGCGAGCTGGCCGAAGATGTCGCTCGGGCTGCCCAGCTCATGGGTTGTGAACACCACCGGAAGCCCAGCCTCGATCAACCGGCGCGGATTGTCAGGTGCCGCCTTGAAGTGCCTGAGCACTTCCAGGCCGACATCGCGATCGTTCTCATCGCGGACATCCGGCGCCGAGGGAAAGTTGACCGGGATGATGAATCGGGCGGGGTGGCGGGCGATCGCATCGATTCTCTGATACTCCTGGCCGTGCCCGACGATGATCGGCTCGAGGCCCTGGTCTGCGGCGAAGTCGAGAATACGCAAAGTATCCAGGGTGTCCCTGGCTGCAAACACCAGCGGCATGTCACCGTCGAAAATGGGCGCCAGGCTGTCCAGGCCTTCCAGCCACTCCGGGCGCGGCTGATTGGGCTGACGCGACCAGATCGCGCGTGCCTGGCGCTGCCAGCGGGCGTCGGCCAGGGTCTGGCGCAACAGCGCCACCGCGCCCATCAGCGAATTCGGATACATCCGCCCGTCGGCTCGGGCATGCCAGTCGGCATGCTGGGCAACGCCGGTAACCAGCAGATTTCTGGTCAGGCCGCCACTGCCGGTATTGGCCAGCACGCTCTGACCCTTGAGCAGTCCCTCGGCCGGTGCTGCCAGCACGGTCGTGAAACCGGCCTCTCGCAGCCGACCGGTCCGGGCATCGTCCCAGTGGGCTGCATTCACTGAGCGGTCGGGCTGGATAAGGCGATGCCGCCCAGGCGGCGTTTCGGCCTCCTCATCCTTCTCGCCTGAGGCTTCCAGCGAGAAATGCATCTCGATCAAGCCGGGAAAGACTGAAATCCGATCCGCATCTTCACCGCGTTGATAATCATGGACTCGCGCATCGGGCGGGATGGCGATATCTGCGCCGACGGCCTCGATCAGCCCGTCGCGGACGACGATGGAGCCATTGTCGATGACTTCGCCCGGGGCGGTAACGATTCTTACGTTGGTCAATGCATGGGCGTCGGGCACCGGCTGGCGCAGGTCTTCGGCAGCTGCCGGTATCGCCAGCATGAGCAGCCCGGTTATTAGCAAGCGTGATCTGGGCAAGGAGACAGTCCTTGAAGTCGGGTCAGGATGAAATGCAAGTTTACCCGGCTGTCGCATGGATTTCCGGGTTCAGGTGCCGGGCCACGTCAGTTGCCGACGCTGACATTATAAGTTTCTGCGATGGACGCCTGTCATGGGCCAAAGGTCATGGGTTAACATCCCTGTATCGAGGGACGGATAGTGTGAAGATCATGACTGCACCCGGATTCGGTGGAGCAGGCGACAAATGAAACGGCTGCGCCCCGAGAACATCCTACTGCTGGTTTTTTGGTCATCATGGGTGGCAGCTACAGGGCCGGTCGAGCTTGACCGCTTGATCGATGCCATCGCAGAGGCCAACGTGACCGAGCACTGGCAGGTCTCGGAGGCCATGATTGCCGATCTGCCCGAGGATTTGCTGGCGCAGGCGAGTCAGCGCCAGCGCGAAAGAATCACGCTGATCGCGGCCCGCAATACCTCCTTGGGCGGGCGCTGGGCCGAGGCTATCGCGGATCTTGAGGACGTGCGCGCAAGCCCCTACCCCGACCATCGCGCGCATGCTTATTCGTTGTCGGCCAATATCGCCTTGCTGTCCGGCGATTACGAGAACGGCTTTCTGTTCCTGCGCCAGGCCCTGGAATTGCTAGACGGCAGTCAGGATCATGTCATACGGTCCCGCGTCTACGGCATGGCCAGCTACGCGATGCTCATGGTCGGCGAAAGTGAACAGGCAATGCGCTACGGTCAGCTGGCGCTTGAGGAGGCAGACGTTTCCGGAGACTTGCGGTCGATCTGCTACCAGGGTCAGCACGCCGCCGAGGCCAAGATCGAGCTCGGGCTGCACGAGGCTGCGCTTGCGGTTCTGGATGGGATTCTGCCGACCTGCAGGGAGTCCGGAGATCCGGTGATCATTTCCGTTGCCCTCGCTGATGTGGGCCGGGTGGCCTTGCACCAGGGCGATGCTGATTTGGCCATGGAACAGCTTGAGGCGGCGATTGACTACGGCCGTCGGGGCGGATACCGCGAGGGGCTGCTCAAGGCCAGGTTCTTTCTGGCCGAGGCAAAGTGGCGCGCCAGACAGGTACCGAAGGCGCGCAGCCTGCTGGACTTGCTGCTACCCGAACTCGAGGAGGTGTCCTCCCCATCACTGCTCAGCCAGGCCTACCGGCTGCGAGCCCTCATTGCCGAGGCTGACGGCGAGCTGGAACTGGCCCTTGATCATCAGCGCCGGGCCGAGGGTCTGGCGCGCAAGGTCACCGATCGCGAGCGCAGCATGCGGTTGGCCTACCTGCAAACCGAATTCGATTTCCGACGTCAGGAGCAGGAACTGAAGCTGTTGCGCGAGCAGGCCCGTGTCGCCGAGCTCGAAGCGTTGCGCCAACGCGATTGGCGGCGCCTGAGATGGGCTGCCTATGCGCTGGGCCTGATCGTCGTCTTTGTCATGGCCAGGATGCTGTTGCAGACCCGGCGCGAGCGTGGCCACTTCCGCAGTCTGGCCCAGAGAGACAGTCTTACCGGGCTGTACAATCACAGCAATTTCTTCCGTCGGTTCGATGAGGTCAATGCGTCCGAAGGTGCCGGTCGGGATCGAGTCTGCCTGCTGCTCGCCGACATTGATTATTTTAAGCACTACAACGATGCTCATGGTCACCCGGTAGGTGACCAGGCGCTGCAGCGGGTCGCCGAACTGCTAAACGAGGTGTTCGGTCATCAGGCCATCATTGGCCGCATAGGCGGCGAGGAATTCGCCGTATTGATGTTTGACTGTACGCTGGTTGATATAGAAGAAAAGGTTGCCCGGCTCAGAACCCGTCTGGAGGCGAAGGATACTGACCTGCCGGTGCTTTCGATGAGTTTTGGTCTGGTCCAGGCGCCGCCCGGCTGGCGCCCCGAGACCGTGCGGCAGGCGGCCGACGATGCCTTGTACCGGGCCAAGCGCGCCGGTCGCAATCGTCTGGTGATCGGTTCGCTTGCCGGTCACGCTTGAATCGCCAGCCAGCGCGAACTTCCTGTGGTTACCTGCACATGTGACCAGGGCCGCACGTGCTTGCGGGGTGGGGGTGACTGTCAGCCGAACAACCGCCAGCCGATCCAGATCAGGCTGAACGCTACAAGAAACGCCAGGCCGGTCCAGGCCATCACGGTCAGCATCGGGCCGGGTCGGTGGGCAGACGGCATGTGGGCGCTGCCCATCAGGCGCAGATTCAGCCACGCCAGCAGCGGCGCGGCCAGAAAAGATACCGTGGTTGCAAAGTCGACCAGCGCGGTGAATCGGTGGCCAAAATAATGAATGATGATCAGTGCGCCGATGGTGACCAGCAGCAGGCCGCTGATGTAGCGGCTGCGATGCATGCGTTCGGCGGCCGCCCCGGTGGCGGGCTCGCTGCCATCGCTTTGCTGGCCGATTTCGATCAGTGCGCGCAGCACCCGTGGGTAGGCATCAGTGACCGCCAGCGTAGTCGAAAACATGGTGGTCAGGGCGGCAACGGCAATCAATGGCCGCGACCAGTCACCCAGTGCGGCGGCATACAGATCGACCAGGGCGCCGGAAAAGGCCACTGCCGAGTCCGGGAAGGCGGTGCCGGCCGGATACATGATCAGCGCGCCGAGCAGCAGAAACGCCGCTGCCAGCACAGTGGCGCCAATGTAGCCGATGCGGCAATCGAGCACCGCATGCCATACCGAGGGCTTCTGCCCGGTCTGGCGCGAACGCTCCAGGGTCCACAGTGAATGCCAGGCGGCCACGTCCAGCGGAATCGGCATCCAGCCGAGCAGCGCCAGCAAGAACACCAGCGAGGCGCCCGACCACAGCAGGGTGCGACCGGTCGGTTCGGCAACCGGCGCCGGCGTTCCCGCAGCCAGGGCCAGCACCACGGCCGCCAGGGTCGACAGCGCCAGTACCAGCATGATGAACTTCATGACCAGGTCCAGGCCGCGGAACCGGCCGATCGCCAGCACGACCATGCAAGCCAGAATCACGCCAACCGCGATCTGGCTGACCGACACCGTCAGACCGAATACCAGCCCGGCCAGGCCTGCGGTAACCAGGGTCACGCTGGCCTGGATGATCAGCATGGTGCCCAGGGTAATCAGCGTGAAAAGCCCCAGGGCCCAGTTGCCCAACCGACGATAGCCGGCGATCAGACTCTCGCCGGTGGCCGCAGCGTAGCGTGGCCCGAACTCGATGAACGGATACTTGAGCAGGCAGGCGAGCAGCACCAAGCCCAGCAGGGTGAGGCCATACTCGGCGCCGGCCCGGGTAGCCTGCACCAGGTGCGAGACTCCGACGGCGGCACCGGCCATAAGCAGGCCGGGCCCCAGAGCCAGCCTGAGGTTTGAAGACTGGGAGTCGCTCATAGGGAGAATCCGTCTATCGATGATGATGTGAACATCGGGACTGCAATGCCGGAACCGACATTTTCAGCGCCGATTCGGCCATCGTGCTTGCAAAACTGCAAATTCTGTTCATATCATACGCGTTCATGATTTAGAGTAGTAACTCTAATTGTCCGGAACCGAATCTCAAACCATGAATGTCCTGCTTCGGGGAGAAAGTCTGATGAAGTTACGTTTGTTCCCGGCGTTCGCTCTTGCTCTGCTGTGGCTTGCCGGCTGCGGCGGCAGCTCCAGCGTCGACCGCGCCGTGCCGCAAGAGCCCGTCACCAATCCTGACGGTTCGCCGACCACGGCGGTAATCACCGCCCAGTTCGATCCGGCCGCCGGTGTCGTACCGTTTCCCAATAATCTGCTGCTCGGCGGCACCACCGATCTGACCCTGAACATTCCGGTGCCCGATCCGACCGACTTCAGCAATCCCCAGGTGGCGATCAACGCCCTGGATGGCTGGTCGACCGTGGCGCCGTGGACGGTATCGTTCTCGCGGCCGGTCAACCCGGCTACCGTGGTGCCCGGCTCCAGCGTACGGTTCTACGAGGTGCAGCTGGTGTTCGGAGGAGTTGCCGTGGCCGGCATCAACCGCGAACTGGTGCCCGGTCAGGACTACGTTGCGGTTGTGGCCGGCACCGACCCGACCGGCAGCACGGTCGCCATCGTTCCGCTGCGTCCGCTGCAGGAGATGACGGCCTACATGGCCGTGATCACCAACGGCATCCAGGACATGGACGGCAACGTGGCGACGCCGTCACAGACTTATTTCCTGGCCAAGCGGACCGACCCGCTGGTCGACGGCGCCGGAAACAGCACCGAGCCACTGCTGGACAACGATACGGCCGGCGCGCTCGAGCCGCTGCGTCAGCTGGTCAATACGCACGAGGCCGCTGCGTCCGCTGCCGGCGTCAACCGCGACAACATCGTGTTGTCATGGACCGCCACCACCCAGGCGATTACACCGGTCCTGAGTCGGCTGCAGTCGGCTGTCCAGCCGGCCGATTCGATTGTTGCCCAGGCCTGCGTTGCTCCGGGTTTCTGCCTGACCACCGCCGATGCGCTGCCGCCTGGCGCGTCTCCCGGCATCGCCGACATCTACCTCGGCGCCATCGAGCTGCCCTATTATCTCGGCATCCCGAGTGCCGACGACCCGACAGCGCCGCTGACGAAGTTCTGGCAGGCCGCGCCGGGTGCCTACGTGCCGCCTTTCGACGGTCTGGGCCTGGACCCGACCTCGACCAACATCACCGTGGCCAATCCCGATCCGGTCGAGACAGGTCGACTTTACGTTCCGGTACTGATCACCGTGCCCAATGCAGCCAGCGGCAACACGCCGCCGGCCGCCGGCTGGCCGGTGGTGATCTTCCAGCACGGTATTACCGGCAATCGCGCCCAGGCCCTGGCCCTGGCCGATACCATGGCCTCGATCGGTTACGCAGTGGTTTCCATGGACCTGCCGCTGCACGGCATCACCGAGACCGATCCGACCCAGCCCTTCGGCGCGCTGTATGTCGGCAACACCCCGTTTGCCGGGCTGGCCACGGAGCGCACCTTCGATCTGGACCTGCAGGACAACGATACCGGGGCGCCTGGCCCGGACGGCAGGATCGATTCTTCGGGCGCCTGGTTCATCAACCTGCAGAGCCTGCTGACCGCGCGCGACAATCTGCGCCAGGCCCAGGCCGACCTGTCGGTGCTGGCCGCCACCATCCCGACCATGGACCTTACCGGCAATGGACTTTCCGACTTCGACGGCTCTGACATCAACTTTGTCGGTCTGTCGCTGGGTGGAATCCTTGGTACCGCGTTTCTGGCCGCAGACCCGACCGTCAACAACGCCGTCTTGTCGGCACCCGGCGGTGGTATTGCCAACCTGCTGGCCGGCTCTCAGGCCTTCGGTCCGGTCATTCGCGCCGGGCTGGCCCAGGCCGGTGTCGAGCCGGATTCGCCGGACTTCTTCCAGTTCCTGGCTGCAGCGCAGACCGTGATCGATTCGGCCGATCCCATCAACTGGGGCCAGCGTGCGGCGCTGACCAACAGCATCCTGCTACAGCAGGTGCAGAACGACACCGTTGTGCCCAATGCCGTGCCCGGCGCACCGCTGGCCGGCACCGAGCCGCTGATCGCGGTGATGGGGCTCGATACCATCACCCAGACCACGCAGGACCCGATGGGCCTGCGTGCCGCAGTGCGCATTCTCAACGCTGGTCATGGTTCGTTGCTTGACCCGTCGGTCAACCCGGCGGCAACTTTCGAAATGCAGGGCCAGGCCGCAAGCATGGTGGCCTCCGGCGGAACGACGGTCATCATCAATGATCCGTCCGTCATCCAGACCGATTGACAGGGAGTAATCAGACATGACACGGCAAGTTTCCACTCGTCTTCCGCGCAATCGTTTCCTGCGCCCCAGCCTGCTGGCCTGTGCCATCGGGCTGGCGCTGGCCGGACAGCAGGCCCAGGCCTTCGACTTCAACATCGGAGAAGCCAGGGTGTCACTGGATACCACGATCAGCTACGGGGTCGGCATGCGCGTTTCCAAGCGTGACGATGACCTGGTCGCCAAGTCGCATTTCGACCCGGCGATTTCGACTCGACCGCTGCTTGAGCAGATCGCGGCTCGCGGTCGTTTTTCGGCCAATTCCGATGACGGCAACCTGAACTTCGATCGCTATGATTTGATCTTCAACCAGGCCCGCATCCTCAGTGAGCTGGACATCAGCTACCGCAACTACGGCGCTTTCTTCCGCGGCAACTATTTCTACGATTTCACCCTGAACAGCAAGAACGCGTTGAGTCAGGCGGCCAAGGACAAGGTCGGAGAGCGGGGGCGCCTGCTCGATGCCTTTGTCTACGCCGATCTTGATGTGGCCGACCGCGGCCTGTCACTGCGCCTGGGACGCCAGGTGGTCAGCTGGGGTGAGAGCACCTTCATCGCCGGTGGCATCAACGTCATCAACCCGGTCGACGTGAGTGCTCTACGCACCGCCGGCGCCGAGTTGCGTGATGCCTTTGTGCCGCTCAATATGTTTTATGGCAGCCTCGGTCTGACCGACAACCTGTCGGTCGAAGGCGTGGCGCTGTTCGAGTGGGATCGCGTCGAGCCGGAGCCGGCAGGCACCTTCTTCTCGACCAATGACTTTGCCACCGATGGCGGCCAGTACGCCATGCTCGGATTCGGCCTGCTTCCGGACACGCCGCTGCCCTTGCCGGGCTGTAACGTTGATCCTGTGCCCATGCAGTGCTTCCCCCCGGGGAACCTGCCGCGCGGTGATGACAACCAGCCGCGCAATGGCGGTCAGTGGGGTGTCGCTTTCCGCTATTTCGCGCCCTGGCTGAATGACACAGAGTTCGGGCTTTACTACCTGCGCTATCACAGCCGTTTGCCGGTGCTGTCCGGCGTGGCTGTCACCAGCACCGACACCTCCACCGGGCGGGTCATCGTCGAGTATCCCGAAGACATCAACCTGTTTGGTTTGAGCTTCAACACCACCATTCCCGGCGGCTGGTCGATGGCAGGCGAAATCAGCTACCGCGACAATTTGCCGGTGCAGGTCGATGACGTCGAGCTGCTGTTCGCCGGCCTTTCGCCGCTCAACGCGGTGCTTCCTGAGCCTGCGCTGCGCTTCAACAGCCAGCTCGGCTCTTTCGGACCGGGCGAGTACATTCGCGGCTGGGAGGAGCTGGAAGTTTCCCAGGCCCAGGTCACCTTCCTCAAGCTGGTTGGCCCCAACAACTGGGTCAACGCCAGCCAGGTCACCCTGTTGGCCGAAGTCGGCGCCACGCATGTCTGGGATCTGCCGTCCTGGGATGAGCTGCGCTTCGAAGGGCCCGGTACCGATACCGGTGGTGGGCCGTCTCAGCTGACCGGTGGCGATCTGCGCAATCCGGTGACGACCACCGATGGCTTCGTGACCTCGTTCAGCTGGGGCTATCGCCTGGTCGTTGCGCCCGCCTACAACAACGTTTTCGGCTCGGCTTGGAACATGACGCCGCGCGTTGCCTTCAACCATGACGTGAAGGGCGTATCGCCTGGCCCTGGCGGCAACTTTATCGATGGCAGAAGGCAGGTGACTTTGGGCCTGGGCTTCGACTACCAGGCGCAGTGGCGGTTGGACTTCGCTTACACGAACTTCTTTGGGGCCGGGGCCAACAACCTGCTGGGAGACCGGGACTTCGTTTCCGCCTCAATCAGCTATTCGTTCTGATCCGGAGCAAGTTATGCAAAGCAACACCATCCCCACCATTCGCAGCCTTTTTGCCCTGCTGTTTGCCGGCCTTTTGCTGGCAGCCTGCGGCACGACCGAGGTAACCGAAGAGGCGCCTGCGCCAGAAGTGGCAGAAGCCGAAGCACGTGCGGAAGCTGAACGACTCGCTGCCGAGCGAGAAGCTGCCGAGCGCGCCGAAGCCGAACGTTTGGCTGCCGAGAGAGAAGCTGCCGAGCGTACCGAGGCTGAACGCGTGGCTGCCGAGAGACAGGCTGCCGAGCGTGCCGAAGCCGAGCGCCTGGCCGCCGAGCGCGCCGAGGCTGAACGTTTGGCTGCCGAACGTGAGGCTGCTCAACGTGCTGAAGCCGAGCGTCTGGCTGCCGAACGTGCCGCAGCTGAGCGGGCTGGGCTGGAGGCTGCCGCGGCCGAGCGCGCCGAAGCCGAACGGATGGCTGCCGAACGTGCGGCCGCCGAGCGCGCCGAGGCCGAACGTCTTGCTGCCGAGCGTGCCGAAGCCGAGCGATTGGCTGCCGAACGCGAAGCGGCAGAGCGTGCCGAGGCTGAAAGAGCTGAAGCCGAACGACTGGCTGCCGAACGCGCAGCGGCTGAGCGTGCCGCGGTCGAGCGGGCGGTTGCAGCGCCTGCCGATCCGGGTGAATTCATCATTCCAAGGACGCCGGAGAACATCGCCCGGCTCGGCAACGACCTGACGCCAATGGGTTCGATTCGCGCCGGCAATGCAGATGGCACGATCAGTGCCTGGGATGGCGGCCTGACCCAGGCCGACTTGCCGGCTGGTTTCCAGCCTGGTGATCGCCATCCCGATCCCTTCCCGAACGATCGACCGCTATTCGTTATCGACGGCCAGAATTTTCGCGAATATGCCGACCGCCTGTCGGCCGGGCAAATCGCCACCTTCGAGCGTTATCCCGACACCTACTACATGCGGGTTTATGAGACGCGGCGTACGGCCTCTTTTCCCGAGCGCATCTACGAGATGACTCGTCGCAACGCCGAGACCGGACGGCTGGTCGCCGATGGCGAAGGCGTGGCCGACGTGGCTGAAGGCTTCCCCTTCCCATTGCCTCAAAACGCCTACGAGTTGATGTGGAACCACAAGCTCAAGTACAAGGGCATCGGCGGTACGCGTTTCAACAACCAGGTTGTTCCGACCGCTCGCGGCAGCTTTCAGCTGATCAGGCTGCGCGAGGAGCTGCTCGGTCTGTACTACCGCGAAGGCTCGACCATCGAGGATACCAACAATATCCTGCTTTACTTCTTCCAGGAAGTCGAGTCGCCGGCGCGTCTGGCAGGAAATATCCTGCTGGTTCATGAATCGCTCAACCAGCTTGAACAGCCTCGCCAGGCCTGGATCTACAACCCTGGTCAGCGTCGTGTCCGCCGTGCCCCCAACGTGGCCTATGACAACCCGGGAACCGCATCCGATGGTCTTCGCACCAACGACATGACCGACATGTTCAATGGTGCCATGGACCGTTTCGAGTGGGAAATTGTTGACCGGCGAGAGATTTTCATCCCCTACAACTCATACCGTGCTCACAGCAGCGACCTGGACGCTGATGACCTGGTTCGCCCCGGGCACCTCAATCCGGAGCACATGCGTTACCAGTTGCATCGGGTCTGGATCGTCGAAGCTACGTTGCGTGAAGGTACGCGCCACATCAATCCGCGTAGAACCTTTTACCTTGATGAGGACTCATACCAGATAGCCCTGATCGATCATTACGATCAGCGCGGCAATCTCTGGCGTGCCTCGGAAGCGCACACCATCAACTTCTACGAGGTGCCGACTTACTGGTCGTCGATCGAGGTGCATATGGATCTGCAATCGGGCCGCTACATCGCCAACGGTATCGACAATATGGACCCGGTCAATACCTTCAATGTGGAGCTTTCGCCCAGCGCGTTTACTCCGCAGGCGCTGCGTACGCGTGGCAGGCGCTGATCCTGCATTGCGATCTTTCAGTTACTGGCCAATACCTTTCCAAGAGGCTGCATGAAAAATCAAACCTTATGCGCCGCGCTTTGCGGCACGACCCTGCTCCTGACCGGCGCAGTTCTGATGGTGGTGCCGGCACAAGCCGGAGCTGACGATTACATTCTGCCGCGTAGCGAGGAAAACATCGCCCGGCTTGGTGAGGATCTGACCCCGATGGGGTCGCTGCGAGCCGGCAATGCCGACGGGACCATTCCCGAGTGGACCGGTGGGATCACCCGCGACATGTGGCCCGCTGGCTTTCAGCCAGGAGACCGTCATCCGGACCCGTTTGCCGACGATGAGCCGCGCTTCGTCATCACCGGCCAGAACTGGCGTGAGCATGCCGACCAGTTGACTGCCGGGCATCAGGCTGCTTTCCAGCGTTATCCGGATACTTTCCGCATGAAGGTTTATCCGACCCGGCGCAGTGCGTCGTTCAAGGATAGAACCTATGAGATGACCATTCGCAATGCCTCGACCGGTCGCCTGGTGGCCGATGGTGAGGGCGTAGCGGATGTGGCAGAAGGCTTTCCCTTTCCGCTCCCGCAGAATGCATATGAGCTGGTCTGGAATCACAAGCTCAAGTACAAGGGCACCGGCGGCGTACGCTATTGGAATCAGGTGGTCCCGACCGCCCGCGGAAGCTACCAGCTGATTCGCCTTCGCGAGGAATTTCTGGGCCTGTACTACATCGAAGGCAATACCATTGCCGACACCAACAACATCCTGCTTTACTTCTTCCAGGAAGTGGAGTCGCCGGCACGGCTGGCCGGAAATATCCTGCTGGTCCATGAGTCGCTGAACCAGATGGAGCAGCCGCGCCAGGCCTGGATCTACAATCCGGGGCAGCGACGCGTTCGGCGTGCGCCCAACGTCGCCTACGACAACCCCGGTACCGCCTCGGATGGTCTGCGCACCAACGACATGACCGATATGTTCAATGGCGCCATGGATCGTTTCACCTGGGAGATTGTCGGCCAGCGCGAGATGATCATTCCGTACAACTCCTACAAGGCTCATTCGGGTGATCTGAGCGCTGATGACCTGGTCAAGCCGGGACATCTCAACCCCGATCACATGCGCTACGAGCTGCACCGGGTTTGGATTGTCGAAGCTACCCTGCGTGAAGGAACCCGACATATCAACTCGCGGCGCACCTTCTATCTGGATGCGGATTCATACCAGATTGCAGTGATTGATCACTACGATTCGCGCGGTGACATGTGGCGGCTTTCAGAGGCGCATACGATCAATTTCTATGATGAGCCCACTCTCTGGGCGACCATCGAATCGTCCATGGATCTGCAGTCGGGTCGTTACATCGCCAACGGCATCGACAACAATGAGCCGGTGGCCACGTTCAGCGAGCGGCTCAGCCCGAGCAATTACACGCCGCAGGCGCTCAGGACCCGTGGTCGACGCTGATCGTTGCTCAACGGCAATTGTCATGGTTTTGCGGGCCGGCCAATGTTGCCGGCCCATTTTGGCTGGCCACCTGGCACGATCGGCCCATGGCCGTCTTCCGGGGGTAGATTGAAGGGAGCGGAGATCCCATGCGCTTGATCATTCCGATGCCGTCGTTACGCGCTGTGACTGTTTTTCTGGCTGTCGTGCTGCTGACTGCCGGCAACATTTCCTTTGGCGAGGATATAGACCCCAGACCAGCTGCCCCGGCCAGGCTGGCCCATGAGGCACTGGTACTGGACATTGTGCGTGCCGGTGAGCGCCTGGTCGCGGTCGGTGAGCGTGGTCATGTGCTGCTGTCTGCCGATGGCGCAAGCTGGGAGCAGGCTCGCTTCGTTCCGGCCTCGGCGACTCTGACCAGCGTGGCTTTCGCCGGCGGCAGGCTCTGGGCTGTTGGTCACGATACCACCATCATCCACAGTCGAGATCTCGGTCGCACCTGGTCGCTGCAACACTTCGAGCCGGAGTGGGAGCAGCCGTTGCTGGACGTGCATTTCTTTGATGGAGCCAACGGGCTTGCGGTTGGCGCCTATGGCGTGATGCTCAGGACGCGAGACGGTGGGCGTACCTGGGAACAGCGGATGATGGCCGATGCGGTGGTCTCGGAGTCGATTGACTGGGAAGAGGCAGCGGCAGCCGCCGAAACCTTTGAAGACGAGGAATTCGAGCCCGATCTGTGGGGCGATGAGGAACTCTATGATGCCGCGCTCGACTTCGATCGGGGTTGTTTCGAGTTCATGGAATGCCATCTCAATGCCCTGCTTGACCTGGGGGAGGGCCGGCTGATGATTGCCGCCGAGCGCGGCTACGGTTACCGCAGCACCGACGGCGGGGAAACCTGGGATGCGTTTCGCTTCCCCTATCCCGGTTCCATGTTCGGACTGCTGCCGGCCGGCAATGACGGCATCATCGCCTTCGGCTTGCGAGGTCATGTCCAGCTCAGCCGTGATTTCGGCGACAGCTGGGAAATTCTCGATAGTGGTATCGAGTCCACCCTGATGGGAGGCACACTGGATCCAGCCGGCAACCCGGTCATGGTTGGCGCCGGGGCGACGATCCTGATCTATGACGTGCGCCAGAGTCGGTTCAGGGTCAGCGAGGACCGCCTGGGCAGCGCCTATGCGGCGGTACTTTTCGGGAATGGCCGCACCATCCTGCTGGCCGGAGAAGATGGAGTCCGCCATGAGTGAAGCCAGTACCCTGACGCGGCGTATCGCCGACGCGGTCTTCAGCATCCGACCGCTGATCTTGTTTGTCTTCCTGGTCGGCACCGTGGCCATGGCGTTTTTCCTCGCCCAGCTCAGAGTCGACGCCGGATTCATGAAACAGCTGCCGCTGGATCATGAATTCATGCAGACTTTTCTCGATTACGAGCGGGAGTTCGGCGGCGCCAATCGGGTGATGGTCGCCCTGATGGCTCGTGACGGCGAGATGTTCACCGAGGATTTCTTCGAGGATTTCGAGCAGATCAGCAACCGGGTGTTCTTCATCCCCGGAGTGGACCGGGCCAGCGTTCGTTCCATCTTCACTCCCAACGTGCGTTTCGTCGAGGTGGTCGAGGACGGTTTTGCCGGCGGCAATGTAATCCCGGCGGATTTCTCTCCTTCGCCGGAAATGTTCGAGCGCGTTCGCTCCAATATCGTCAAGTCCGGTGAGGTCGGGCGGTTGGTTGCCGGGGACTTCTCTGGCGCCATGGTCTGGGCCAACCTGCTGGAGCGAGATCCCTCCACGGGTGAGACGCTTGACTACCAGGATGTTGCCCAGCTCCTGGAATCGATCAGGACCGAATTCGAGAACGAACACCACACGGTACATATCATCGGGTTTGCAAAGATCGTTGGTGATATTGCCGATGGTGCACGCAGCGTCGTAGCGTATTTCGGCATTGCCTTTCTGATCACGGC
>SKQS01000248.1 GCA_007118895.1 Wenzhouxiangella sp. | reverse complement strand
TTCATGGATCCGGTAACTCAGGGTGTGTTCGGAAGTCTTTGGGCGCAATCGGCGGCAAGATCGTCGCGCCTGAGACAGGCGGCGATCGCCGGTATTGCCGGCGGTCTGGCGCCTGACCTCGACGTGCTGATCCGCTCGCGCGAGGACAGCCTGCTGGTGATCGAGTATCACCGGCATTTTACCCATTCCCTGGCCTTCATTCCGATCGGTGCGCTGGCCGTCGCGCTGGTGCTGTGGCCACTGTTTCGAAGGCGGGCTGAATTCGCCTGGCTGTACCTGTGGGCGTTTCTTGGGTATGCCTCGCACGGCCTGCTCGATGCCTTTACCTCCTACGGTACCTACCTGTGGTGGCCGTTTTCCGACCAGCGCGTGGCCTGGAACTGGATCAGCGTGATCGATCCGCTGTTCACTGTGCCGTTGATCGGACTGCTTGGGGCGGCGCTGATCTGGCGACGGCGCTTGCTGGTCGGCCTGGCCTGGTGCTGGGCGGTTGGGTACCTGGCCCTGGCCGGGGTCCAGAACCATCGCGCAGAGAGCGTCCTGCTGGACTGGGCGGATGACCACGGCCTGAAGGTGGAACGGCACGTGGCCAAGCCGTCGTTTGCCAACCTGGTGCTGTGGCGCGGCATGGTCGATGACGGGCAGACCTTTCACCTGGTCGCCATACGCAATCCCCCGTTCGGCAGGCAGCGGCTTTACCCGGGGGGCAGCGTCGAGCGTTTTCTCGTCGACGGATTCGACCCCGAGACCCGCCTGGGCAGTGACCTGGCACGGTTTGATCATTTCTCGTCGAACTGGCTTTTTCGGTATCCGCCCTACGATAGCAACGGGGAGTGGTTCGTCGGGGATTTCCGCTATGCCATCGACCCGGCCAGTCAGCGTCCGCTGTGGGGGGTGGTGTTCGACCCGAAAAGGACGGAACTGCCGGCCGAGCACACCACGCCGCGGCGGGTTACCGATGAGGAGCGCGAAGCCTTTTTTCAGCGACTTAAGGGGAAGCAGGCTGGGTCATGAATGATCCGGGCCCATGCTCAGTCTGGATCTGCTCGGCGGCCGAAGAAACGCGTGAGCAGATCCGTTACCGCTTTCCCATGGAGCGGGGACTCCTCAGCCAGCTCAAGATCTGCTCCCATTCCTCCCAGTCCTGCCAGGCCAGGTACTGCGGCAGGTCCGACACCGCCAGGCCACGCTCGAAGGCGCGCACGTAGTTCATCGAGTCACGCAGCTGGCCGACCACCGGAAGCCGGAAGCCGTCGAGGAAGCCGGTCAGCTCGCGGTAAATGATGGTATGCGGTCGGACCCGGTTGGCGATCAGTCCGACCGTGACGTGGCGCTCGCGGACCGGTTTGAGTTCGATCAGGTGGTTGAGGAAGCGCCAGCCGGCACGCATGTCAACTGGCGAGGGCAGTACCGGAACCAGCAGCGTATCGGCGCGGCGGACCACATTGCCCAGTGCTTGTCCTGCAATGCCGGCCGGACAGTCGAGTATCAGGATATCGGTATCGACCGGAGCGCGCAGCGGGCCGTCGTGGGCGCTGACCCCGACGATGGCCGGATAGTCCTCCGGACGCAGGCCCAGCCAGTCGGTGGCCGACTGCTGGGGGTCCAGGTCGCCCAGGGTAACGGCGTGGCCCTCCCAGGCCAAGGCCGAGGCCAGTGAGGTGGCGACGGTGGTCTTGCCGCAGCCGCCCTTGGGATTGAGAACCGCGATCGTGCGCATGATGACTCGCCTTTAACCCCAGTGTTGCATAAGTTTTCGGGCCGGAAACGCTACGCTGCCCGGTATAGCAGCGTTTCCGGGGCCTGTACTCGCGTTGCCAATCCTCACGTACGGTGAAGCTACGCTCCGGTTGTCAACACTCCGTGCAGCCCCCGGAAACACTACTCTCCGCGCTTCCAACTCCGCAAATTTATGCAACACTGGGGTTAATCAGGGGTTTACGTCCGTTTCAGAGGTTCCTTGGCCCGTTACAGTCTGCCGGCGGTGGGGTCGGGCAGCCCCGAGTGCAACAGCCAGCGCTTGTAGTCCTCATCGTAGCGCCAGACCTCGTGAAAATCCACGACCCGTTCGCGGGCCGAGTGAATATGGTACATGCGAAGCCGCACCAGGCGCTCCACGGCCTTCTCGTCGGGGCTGCTGAGCACCTGGCGCAGCCGGTACTCGCTGATCCGGTACTGCTCGAGCCGACTGATATCGATCGACCGGATCGGGTTTTCCTCCAGCCACTCCGGGTGGATGAAGTCGATCAGCGCATCGTACTGGCTCCAGCGCACCAGCACCTCCCAGCGATCCATGGTCTCGGAAAACTCCCTCTGGTCGGAGCGGTTGCCGCAGCCGATCAGCATCAGCAGTACAAGGGCGACGACAGAAAGCATCTTCAGGACGCGCATGGCAGTAAATCTCCTCGTAGAAGCGTTGTACTTCATGGTTGCAATCCCAGCGCCGCATAGCGCGCGCTCAATCGGGCAACCGCCTCACCGTCATCGATCACGACGACCTCCAGGTCCAGCCCGGCGCGCCCGCGGCTGCTCAGACGGTCGAAAAACCGGGTGAGCTGGGCGCTTTCCGGCCATGCGCACACGGCCTCGAGATCGGCCCGCAACGGTTTCAGAAACTCCAGCTGACAGCGCCCAATGACCAGCTCGGCCGCCACCTCCGCCCGCTCGATCAGCAGCCGCGGCAGGGACCAGCCGGCCAGAATCATCAGGCTGGCCAGGGCGCCGCCGAAAGCAGTGCCCTTGTCATTACGATTCGGCGCCAGCGGGGCGTTCAGGACAATTCCTTGCTGGTCGAGCCGCCTGATCTCAAGCGCCATTGCCTGGCCCAGCGGGATTTCTCCGCGCAGAATGCCGGCAAGCCAGGCCAGTTCGGTCGGCGAGGCAGGCGCGGTCAGCGAGTGCGGCCTGGTTTCCATCGCAGCGATTGTACGCGATGACGGCTGGCCGACTCCAACTCGCTACAATCGACGGGGATGGAAGCCCGCCGTAGCCCCTTTCCCTGGATCGCCCGGACCCTGATGCCGCGCGAGCTGTGGTCGAATGCCATGATGGCGGTTGCGCTGGGCGCGCTGGAAGGCGGGGTGGTCGGGATGCTGGTCAAGACCCGATTTGCCGAGGTTGCCGAGCCGTTGTGGGTGAACCTGGCGGTAGCCCTGGTCGCCGGTGCGCCAGCGTTCTGCAATATGGCCAGCCTGGCTTTCAGCCGCATGGCCGAGGGCGGCGACAAGGCGGTCTGGGTCACTTCCCTGAAGGCGGTATGTGCGCTGATGTTGGTGCTGTTGGCACTGGCCCCGGTCACCGCTTTCGGGTTGGTGATGGTGACAATTACCATGATTGCCGCGCGGCTGGCCTGGGCCGGTGCGATCACCCTGCGGGCGGTCATCTGGCGGGCCAATTTCCCGCGCCATGTGCGCGCCCGCATGACCGGCCGGATCACCGTGACCTATTCGCTGATCATCGCCCTGGCTGCCGGTCTGATCGGGGCAGCCATGGAGATCTGGCCTGATGCCTGGCGTGTGCTGTTCCCGGTCGCCGGCCTGTGCGGCCTGGCGGCGGCCTGGCGCTATCGTGGGGTGCGCATCCGCCACGGCGGCAGCCTGCGCCGCGACGAACAGCGAGATCGCGGCACCCGGGGCCGTAGCTACCTGGCCAGCAGCATCGATATCCTGGTACGTGACATCTGGTACCGGCGCTACATGCTGACCATGTTCATTTTCGGCAGCGGCAACCTGATGGTGATCGCGCTGCTGGTCATCATTCTCAATGAGCAGTTCGGCTTTCCAAGGCTGCACCAGGTGCTGGTTACCACTACATTGCCGCTGGCAACGCTGGCGGTGTTCACACCAATCTGGGCCCGACGCCTGGATGCCACCCATATCCTGGACTATCGTGCGCGACAGGCCTGGGCCTTCGTGCTCGCTGTCGGCCTGTTCGTCATGGCCAGCGGTCTGGGCATGGACTGGCTGTTCTGGGTAGGCGCATTGGCCCTGGGCTCGGCCTTTGCCGGCGGCAAGCTGGGCTGGAACCTCGGCCATAACGACTTCGCGGCCGACCACAGCCAGTCGACCCTGTACATGGGTATCCACGTCACGCTGACCGGCATCCGCGGGCTACTGGCGCCGCTGGCCGGCGTCCTGGCCTACCAGTGGCTGGAGTCGCGCCATCCGGGCAGCGGTCGCTGGGTGCTGGTGTTCCCGTTTGTTCTAACGCTGGGCGGTGCGCTGACCTTCGTCGCCCTGGCCCGACGTCGACGCAAGGAAATGATTGCATGAACAGCCTGCTGCTGATCGGCCTGCTGATGGCCATCGAACCCGTGGAACTGGAGCCGCTGGCGGTTTCCGGGCGCGATCTGGACCACGGCGAGCCGGAGTCGGTGGCTCGGCTGGATGCCAGTGATCTTGCCACCTTGTTGCCGACCCATCCGGCCGAACTGTTTGCCCGTCTGCCGGGCAGCTGGGTCACGCGCGGCAGCGGCCAGGAGCACCTGAGTGCGATCCGTTCGCCGCTGCTGACCGGCGCCGGCGGCTGTGGCGCCCTGCTGATTTTAGAAGACGGCATTCCGATTCGCCCGCCGGGTTTCTGCAACGTCAACAACCTGTTCGAGCTCAACCTGCTGCAGGCAGGCGCGGTCGAAATTCGTCGCGGCCCCGGCGGTATCGGTCATGCCTCCGGCGGCTTGCATGGCGTGATCGACGTGCGGACTACATCGGCGCTAGCTCCCCGACCGGACAGCCTGCAGGTCGAACTCGGCGCTGCGGACTATCGGCGCGTCGCGATCGACCAGGCAGCCGACCTGGGCCAGGGCCGTGTCCGACTGTCGGCCAACCTGGTCGATGCCGGCAGTTTCCGCGTCGACGAAGGTTACGAACATCAGTTGCTGACCCTGCGCCAGGATGGCCCGGTCGGCCAGGCCTGGGGCAGCCACGTTCTCAGTGCCGCCCGCCTGGACCAGGATACGGCGGGGTTCATTGTCGGGCTGGACAGCTATCGTGATCCCGTTGCGCGTCGCGCCAATGTCAACCCGGAGGCTTTCCGCCAGGCCACGGCGGTACGCTGGCTGTCGCGCTGGCAGTGGCTGGGCGAGGCCGGTAGTGAAACCCGGCTCAGCGCGTTTGCTCGCCGCTCGCGCATGAGCTTCCTGCAGCACTTTCTGCCGGGCCAGCCGCTGGAGCGCAATGGCCAGATCAGCGCCGGCCTGCAGCTGGACTGGCGCGGGCCGCCGCAGCCGGTCACTCTTTCAGCCGGCCTTGACGGCGAATGGTTTCGAGGCTTTCTGTTCCAGGCCCAGGAGCAACCGACCGTCGGGCCGCCGCCGGTTGCTGCGATACGGCCTCAAGGCAGGCACTATGACTATGAGGTCGATGGTGCCCGGGTCGGTGGCTACGGCGCGCTCGAGACGGAGCTGGGGCCCTGGCAGCTCCGGGCCGGGGTGCATCTGGACTGGATTTTCTACGACTATCGCACTCGGCTGGCCGCCGGAAACCTGGCCGAGGATGGCAGCGCCTGTCCGGGCGGATGCCTGTACAACCGGCCGGCTGACCGCAGCGACAACTTTCTTGACCTGGCTCCTGAGATTCACCTGCATCGAAACCTTGGTGAGCTGGGCACCCTGTGGTGGCGCGCCGCGGGCGGCTTTCGCGCGCCCCAGGCCACCGAGCTTTATCGGCTGCAGCGCGGACAGGATGTGGCCGAACTGGACTCCGAGCGTCTGGAGTCGGTCGAGCTGGGCTGGCGAGGGCAGGCCGGCGAGCTGGCTTACGAGCTGGTCGGCTATGCCCAGCGCAAGCGCAATTTCATTTTCCGCGACTCCGAGGGCTTCAACGTCTCCGATGGCCGTACCCGCCATGTCGGTCTGGAGTGGTCGGTGGACTATAGCCTGCGGCCCGACCTGAATCTGTCTGCCCGCGGTAGCCTGGCTCGTCACCAATATCGCTTCGACCGCGATCTGGGTGGCGAGACCATTCGTGCCGGCAACACCGTGGTCTCGGCGCCGCGCCAGCTCTACAGTGCCGATCTGAGCTGGCGACCGACCGAGCGCTGGCTGGCTGCTGTTGCTCTCGAGCGCACCGGTGCCTACTTCCTCGATGCCGACAATACCCGCCGCTATCCCGGCCACCTGCTGTGGCATGCCTACCTGTCGCACCAGCACGCTTCCGGCTGGTCGGTGGCGCTGCGCCTGCGCAACCTGGCCAATCGCCGCTATGCCGAGCGCGCCGATTTTGCCTTCGGCAATTTCCGCTATTTTCCCGGCGCCGGTCGCAGCGCCTTCGTTCAGGTTGGCTATCAGTGGCGCTAAGGGCTCGCGAAAGAATAACTTCCCATTTTGGCGCGCCGATCCATCCCGTCTCGCAGCGCAGGGAGAGCGGCAAGTGCGACTTGAGCGACAGCGAAAGAAGCGCTTGCCGAGCGACCGTCCGCGCGTGTTGCTCGTCGCTTACATACCGCAAGTATGCTGCGCTCCTCGCGCCTTGCGAGACGGGCGCCTCGACACGCGAAAACGGGAAGTTATTCTTTCGCGAGCCCTAAGCAGAAAATTGACCCGGGTCAAAACAGGTATAACATATACATTGTTTAATGGGGTCGAGTCACCACGTGAGAGCCCCAATGACTGCGATCGGTCCGATCAGCGAACATGAATTGACCCGTTTTCCCATTCTGGCGGCGCTGAAACCTCAACAGCGTGAGCACGCAATAGCGCGCGCCCGCATCGTCAGCCTGGAGCGCGGACAATACCTGTTTCACCAGGGCGATCCAGCGCAACGCATCTGGCTGTGTCGCGATGGGCAGTTGAAGCTGTTTCGGCTGTCAGTGTCGGGCCAGGAAAAGATCATTGCCCTGATCAATCCGGGGCGCAGTTTTGCCGAGGCAACCTTGTTCATGCCGATTCGGACCTACCCCGTGCACTGTGCCGCCCTGACCAGCTCGGAGGTGATCGGCTTCGACTCCGATGCCCTGGTCGAGGTGCTGCGGCAAGATACCGAGGCCTGCTTTCGTCTGCTGGCAACCATGAGCGCGAGAATGCAGCAGAAGCTCAGCCAGATCGAGTCGCTCGCGCTACAGAATGCCCACTTGCGGGTTGCCGGCTACCTGCTCGATGAGTTCCGCCGCCATGACCAGGCCGGAGAGTTCCGGCTTCGGGCCAGCAAGAAACAGATCGCCGGCCTGCTGGCGATCCAGCCCGAGACGCTGTCACGCTCGCTGGCCCAGCTCAAGAAGGACGGCGTGGTCGATGTCCGGGCCCGCGCCATCCTGGTCAATCGTCCCGACCAGCTGGAGAAGATCGTCAACGGTCGCAGCCAGCTGCCGCACTGAGCTGCTGGCAGGCTCTGGGAATCGGAGCCTGCCTGACTTTCAGACCCTGACCGGCTCGGCGCTGGTCGCCTCCTGATCGGCCCCGGGCAAAGTCGCGGACCGGCCGGCCAGCCATTCGGCCACCAGCGCGGCTGACAGCACCCCCACCGCCATGCCCTGGTGCAGGGTGCCCAGCGTGACGGGCACATAGGTCAGCAAGGTGGCAATCCCCAGCAGCACCTGGGCCACGGCCAAGACCAGCAGCACGCTGATCGAGCGGGCCAGTGCCGATGGCATGCCGGTGCGGCGACTGGCCCACCACACCAGGCCGATCGCGGCCAGCGTGGTAATGGCCAGCAGGCGATGGACAAACTGGACCGTGGCAGTGTTCTCGAAAAGGTTCCTCCAGGTCGGTTCCAGCGCCAGTATGCCGGTCGGCACCCAGCGCCCCTCCATCAGCGGAAAGGTGTTGTAGACCAGCCCCGCCTTGAGTCCGGCAACGAATGCGCCGGAGACGATGGTGATGGCGATCAGGGCGAAAACCAGCCGCAGGCCGTGGATCAAACCCGGAGGTTCCGGGCTGCGTCGGGCCGGCCACAGCAGGCCCAGCGCCAGTCGCAGCATGATGACGAAGATCACCAGCGCCAGCGACAGGTGCGCCGCCAGTCGGTAGGGGCTCACCCGCGGAATGTCGACCAGCCCGCTTTTGACCATGTACCAACCCATGTAGGCTTGTGCCGCGCCCAGCGCCAGCAGCCCGAGCATCGGCCAGTTCAGTCGCTTGGGCAGCATGCCGCGCCACCAGAACCAGGCCAGCGGCAGGGCAAACACCAGCCCCAGGGCGCGGGCCAGCAGCCGGTGGCCGAATTCGTACCAGTAGATCACCTTGAATTCGTCCAGCGACATGCCGCGGTTGACCTTGATGTACTCCGGGCTCTGGCGGTAGGCGTTGAACTCGAGCTGCCAGGCTGCCTCGCTCATGGGAGGAACGACCGACAGCGGCTGCCAGTGGACCATGGACAATCCGGAACCGGTCAGGCGGGTGGCCCCGCCGAGCATGATCAGGGCCAGCAACACCAGGCAGCAGGCCAGAAGCCACAGCCCGATCAGGCGCTCGTTGTCACTTGCGGCTTTCCTTTTCATCATTCATTACTCCTGTGTCCGGCAGGCGGGGCATGGCGCCTGACCAGGCGGGCAGGCCGCGGTTCGGTCTTGAGCTCGGTCCGATCCAGGCCAAGCCGCGAATCGACCACCCAGGCGGTCTGGGCGTACAGCCGGAAGGTGGATGAGGTCCAGTATTCTCCGGAAGGATCATGCGGAAAGAAGCGCGCGTCGATACTGCCGCCATCGCTGCGCGCCAGGCGCCGATCACCCAGCGTCATCAACTGCTCGCGGCCGGGCAGCATCCAGTCGTGATGACCACACAGCCCGGCCTGGTTGACCGCGCTTACCAGGGCATCGGTGTCGCAGCGGGCGATCGAGCACTCACCGCCATCGATCAGACCGGCATCCCCGGCATGGCTGTTCGGATCTGGATCGTGCCAGCTGTAGGTATCCCCGGCGTGATGCGGCCCCGGCTGCAGGCGCTTGGCTTCCCACATCAGGCCGGTCCGGGTGTCAAAAATGCAATGATGATCGCCCAGCGCGTCGGCTGCCAATACCTGGCCGGTCCTATCGACCGGTAACCAGTAGTCCGATGCCGGTGGTGGCTGGCTGCGGCAGGAAGTCAGCATGGTCACCAGCAGCAGGCCGGCCATCAGCGTCAGTATTTGGGTTTTGTTATCCATGGCTGGGACTGTACGAATCGTCGAGCAATCGGTCCATGACCTCGGTCAAGATGCCGGGCTTGGAGAAATTCCCGCCGTCCACTCTTGACGGTCATCAATGAAACCCGGGCCGGGTTGCTGAGAAGATGCGCCTTGCAAGGGCAGTTTGCGCCATTAAACATGCATTTAGTATGCATTGAATAAAGAGGAAACGACCATGGATGATCACGATCGCAGCGAACAGGGCAAACCTGAGGAGTCCCCCGAGCATGAGCCGATTCCGATGATGCAGCGGCTGCTGGACAACCCGTTCCTGCTGCTGTTTCTCGGCGTCACCGTGCCGACGGTGTTCTACATCATCTGGGGCGTGATGGAGATCGTCACCATTCCGATCAGTCGCTAGCCGAAACCAAGGAGCCTGTCATGACTGCCATACACCCCCCGTCGCACAAGGTCTGGTGGAAACAGCCAGTCGACCGTGTCGAGGTCGTCTGGATCGGAATTGCCCTGGTCTGGTGCCTGATCATGTTTTTCTTCATGCCATTCTGGCACGTCTTCGGCGACCAGAACTATTCCGGCGAGGCCTACCGGGTGACCCCGGAGCGCTTCAACGAGAAGGTCAACGAGCTCGTCGAGCAATACACGGTCAGGTATGAGACCGACCGTCAGATACCGGTGGTCAGGCCACCGGCCGGCAGCGATATCTATCTGCTGGCGCGACTGTGGGACTGGTACCCGATCCTGGAGCTGGAAAAGGGTCAGACCTACCGTTTGCACGTGTCGTCTGTTGACTGGCAACACGGCCTGTCGATCCAGCCGATCAACATCAACTTCCAGGTGCTGCCCGGATACGAGATGGTGCTCAACATCACCCCGACCGAGGTCGGGGAGTACGCCGTGGTGTGCAATGAATACTGCGGGATTCTGCATCACGCCATGCTCAGCAAGCTGTACGTCGTTGAAAGTGACCGCAACGGGGAGCCGCAATCATGAAACCTGAATTCAGAACCTGTCCGGACTCGGGGCTGGTCTTTCACCGGCCGGCCGAAAATCTCATCAAGGCCAATGCCATTGCCGCCACCATCTTTCTCGCCGTCGGTGGTCTGCTCGGCCTGCTGGTTGCGCTGACCCGCTGGCCGGCGGTTCAGCTGCTCGATGCAGCGCACTTTTACACGGTACTGACCGGTCACGGCGTGGTGCTGCTGCTGGTCTGGATCCTGTTCTTCGAGATGGCGCTACTGTACTTCTGCTCGGCGGTACTGCTGCGCAGTCGCCTGGCCACACCGCGCATGGGCTGGCTGGCCTTCGGGTTGATGCTGGTCGGGGCATCGATTACTGCGGTCGCCATTCTGCAGGGCGGTTCCAGCGTGATGATGACCTCGTACGTGCCCATGCCGGCCGCGCCGCATTTCTACCTGGGACTGATCCTGTTCGCGGTGGGGGCGCTGATCGGCACCTTCATCTTCTTCGGCACCTTGGTGATTGCCCGTGACGAGCGAACCTACGAAGGCTCGATTCCACTGGTCACCTTTGGCGCCCTGACCGCAGCGATCATCGCCGTATTCACCATCGCCTGCGGCGCCATCATCCTGATCCCGACTTTCTTGTGGTCGATCGGCTACATCAGCGAGATCGATGCGTTGATGTACCGCCTGATCTGGTGGGGCATGGGGCATTCCTCGCAGCAGATCAATGTCGCCGCCCACGTGGCCGTGTGGTACGCGATCGCGGCCATCGTGTTCGGCGCCAGGCCGATGTCGGAGAAGGTCAGCCGTGGGGCTTTCTTCCTCTACATCCTGTTCATCTCCATTGCCTCGGCCCATCACCTGCTGGGTGACCCGGGGCTTTCCACCGAATGGAAGATCTTCAACACCAGCTACGCCATGTACCTGGCGGTGCTGGCCAGCCTGGTCCACGGGCTGACCGTTCCGGGCTCGATCGAGGTCGCCCAGCGCGAGAAGGGCCACAACAAGGGTCTGTTCGAGTGGCTCAGAAAGGCCCCATGGGGCAACCCGGTGTTTTCCGGGATGTTCCTGTCGCTGGTCGGCTTTGGCTTCATCGGTGGCATTTCCGGTGTGGTCATGGGCGCCGAGCAGATCAACTTTTTGATTCACAACACCATCTATGTGCCGGGTCATTTCCATGGCACGGTTGCGCTTGGTACTACGCTGGCCTTCATGGCGCTGAGCCTGTGGCTGGTGCCGATACTGTTCCGTCGCGAGCTTATCTGGCCGAAGCTGGCAATGTGGCAGCCCTGGCTGTTCGGCATTGGTACCGCACTCCAGGCCTTCTTCATGATGGGCGCAGGCACCCTCGGCGTATCGCGTCGTCACTGGGACATGGCCTTTGCCGGCTCGGCCTTCGAGTGGGCCTATCCGGGCATGGCCTATACCATGATGGCGCTCAACGGCATCAGCGCGATCATGGCGGTTGCCGGCGGAGCGGCTTTCGTCATCGTTATCGTGGGCACCATTTTCTTCGGCAAGCGCAAGGGCGCTATCGAGTATTCGGCGACTCGTCCCGAGATGCTGCGTGGTCCGGCCGCCAGCCTGAGCGGACACGGCAACATCGGTCTTGGGGCCAAGGGCTTTCCGGCGCCCGGCACCTTCGTGCTGGCGATGTTCCTGCTGCTGGTCTTCGTCGTCTACTACTTCGTCAACTATGGCTACCTGGCCTCGGTGTGGAAGTTCAGCTGATGGCACAGACCGGCAGCACAAGATGGGTCGCCAACGATGGATGCGCGGAGCATTCCGCACTCCGTCCCTTGAGCCTGCCGGCGCTGTGCGTTGCGCTGCTCAAGCTGCGGATCGGTCTGGCCATCGCCCTGTCGGGGCTGGCTGGCATGGCGGTGGCTGCCGGTCAGTTGCCCGGGCTGACTGACCTGGCGGTATTCGGCCTGGCCGTGCTGGTCGCCGCCGGCGGCGCAGGTGCCTTCAACCACTGGTTTGACCGCGATATCGATGCGGTCATGGGTCGCACCAGGACGCGACCCTTTGCCAGCGGCCAACTGTCTTCCTCGGTGGTCTGGCCGCTGGTCTTTTTCCTGCTGATGCTTGTCGGCAGCCTGATCGTCGTGGCACGTTTCGGATTGGCCAGCGGGGCCATGGTACTGGCCGGCGCACTGACCTACGCGGTGATCTACACCGTCTGGCTCAAGCGTCGCACGCACTGGAACATCGTCATTGGCGGAGCAGCCGGGAGCTGGGCGGTACTGGCCGGCGCGGCAGCGGCCGGTGGTCTGGATTCGACCGCGGTATGGGCATTGGCCGTGGTGTTGTTCCTGTGGACACCCTCGCACTTCTGGAGCCTGGCGGTGGCCCTGGCCGATGACTATCGGCGTGCCGGCGTGCCGATGTTGCCGGTCACCTCGGGACGCGGTCGGGCGGTGCGCTGGAACTTGGTCAATACCCTGGTGCTGGTTGCTGCCGGCCTGGTACTGGCCTGGCTGGTGGGCGCCTGGCCGCTGTGGCTGGCGACCATTGCCGGCGGCGGCTGGCTGCTGTGGAAAACCCTGCGCATGGTGGCCAACCCAGAACGCGGGCCCGCGCTGTCGGCGTTCAAGGCATCGCTGATTCAGCTCGGTGTGCTGCTGCTTGGGCTGTTTTTTGCCTATGTGCTGCCATGAAATCGCCTATCTGCATTCACTGGCTGCCCGTGCTGGGTTGCCTGCTGTTGTTGGCCGGGCCGGTCGGCGCCATCGAGCGCCAGGCGATCGAGGTCAGTCAGGCGGCACTGGGCAACGCGGTCGGCAATGTCAGTCTGCTGACCGCGACCGGGCAGCCGGTCGAGCTGCATGACTACTTTGGCAAGCCGATCGCGGTCAGCCTGATCTTTACCGCCTGCGTCCATTCCTGCAGCGTCACCACCCGACACTTGAGCCGCGTGGTGCAGATCGCCCGCGATGCGCTGGGCGAGGACAGCTTTCACTTTCTGACCGTCGGCTTCGACTACCCGGTCGACACGCCGGAAGCGATGCGCCAGTACGCGCGCCGCCATGGCGCACTTGACCGGCACTGGGAGTTTCTGGCTCCTGATGACCCGGACGGGCTGCAGCAGCTGATCGCCGATCTGGGCTTTTTGTACCAGCCCTCGCCGCGTGGCTACGACCATACCGTGCAGGTCAGCATCATCGACCCGGACGGTCATGTCTATCGCCAGGTCTATGGCGAGATCTTCGCCACCCCATTGCTGGTCGAGCCGATGAAGGACCTGGTGCTCGGTCGGCCTTCGCCGGATGACGGCCTGCTGACCCGGGTTGGCAACCGGATACGCCTTTTCTGCACGGTTTATGATGCCAAGGCCGATCGCTACTATTTCGATTATTCGCTGTTCGTCGGCATACTGATCGGTGCGCTGGTGCTCGGCTGGGTGACCATCTGGCTGGGGCTGGAAGTCAACCGCCGTCGCAGGGTCGCATGAACGGGGCCCGGCCCCGAAGCTGGTTGCCGCCGAGGCGCTGGCTTTCGAGCATCGAGGCCCTGCTTTCGCAGGGCTTCGGCGGTCGCTTGAACCCGATGCACTACCTGGGAGCGCTGACCATTTATTTCTTCTGGATTGCGCTGGTTTCCGGGATTTACCTTTTCATCTTCTACCGCACCAACATGGAAGGTGCCTGGGCCTCAGTCGAGGCGCTGACTCACAACCAGTGGTGGGCCGGCGGCATCATGCGCAGCCTGCATCGCTATGCCTCCGATGCGGCGGTCATCACCCTGTTGCTGCATATTGGTCGAGAACTGCTGCGCGGTCGCCATCGCGGGCCGCGCTGGTTTTCCTGGGTGACCGGTGTGCCGCTGATCTGGATCGTGCTGGTTTTCGGCATTACCGGCTACTGGATGGTATGGGACGAGCTGGCCCAGTACGTGGCGGTCTCGTCGGCGCGGTTGATGGACTGGCTGCCGATCTTCACCGACCCGATGAGCCGCAACTTCGTCAGCGAAGAATCGGTCAGCCCCCGGCTGTTCACCCTGATCGCGTTCATCCACCTGGTCGGTCTGCCGATCGTGGTGGTGCTGGCGATCTGGTTCCACCTGCTGCGCGTACGCCTGCCGAGAATCAACCCGCCGCGTCCGCTGATGATCGGCAGCCTGCTTGCCCTGGTCGTACTTTCGCTTGTGCTGCCGGCTCATTCCCATCCGCCGGCCAATCTCGACGCGGTACCGCAGTTGCTGGCCATCGACTGGTTCTACCTGGCCATCTTCCCGCTGATGTCGGTGACCTCCGAAGGCGTGGTCTGGCTGCTGGGGACAGCCCTGACCGGTTTGCTGCTGGTGATGCCCTGGTTGCCGCCAGCCAGGCGCGCAGAAGTCGCCCGGGTGCACTTGCCCGACTGCACTGGTTGCGGGTTCTGTGCCGAGGATTGTCCGTATGGCGCAATCGACATGGTGCCGCGCAGCGACGGCCGCAACTTCGAGCTCGAGGCCAAGGTCAACGCTGATCTGTGCGTGGCCTGCGGAATCTGCACCGGTTCGTGCCCTTCCTCTTCGCTGTTTCGCGCCCGCCGGCCGCTGACCAGCGGTATCGAACTGCCGGACTTCGGCATGGAGACCCTGCGCGGAATGCTTGTTGATGATCCCGTTTCTGGCCGATCGCCAATCCTGGTGGTGGGTTGCGATCATGGAGTAGCGCTCGAAATGCTGGGCCCGGAACAGCACGGCATCAGGCTGCCCTGCGTGGGCATGCTGCCTCCGTCAACGATCGATTTCGCGCTCCGGAAGCTGGAGTATTCGGGCGTGCTGATCAGCGGTTGCGACGACTGTCATCACCGCCTGGGCGATTGCTGGACTGAACAGCGCATTGCGCGACAGCGCCAGCCGGACCTGCGCCGTCGCGTGCCGCGAGAACGCATCCACGTGCGCTGGCTCAAGCGTGGCCAGGAACCGATGCTGGAAAATACCCTGCGGGAGTTTGCCAGCCGGCTGCCGCAAGACCAGCAGGAAGGCGAGTCATGAAGGCGGGCGCTTTGCTGGTGATCATCATCACGCTGGTCGTGTTTGTCGGCTCCATCGGCCTGCTCTCGCAGCGTCCGGGCTTTGCACCGATTCCTGCCGGCCATGCCGAGCTGAGAATCAGCCTGGCGCATCGCGCCGAGCGCACCGAACAGTGCCGTCAGCTCACCGAAGCCGAGCGTGAGGCGCTGCCACCGACCCGCCGGGTTACCGAGGTTTGCGAGCGAGGTCGGGCCAGCACCTATCTCGAGGTTCGGCGCAACGACCAGGTGGTTGTGTCTGAAACCATCAGGCCCTCGGGCCTGCATGGTGATGGTCGCGCCTACTACCTGGCCTTCATGCCGGTACCAGCCGGAGAACACCTGATCGCGCTCTCTCTGAGCGATGGCGATGGGCCAGAGGCTTTCCGCATCGAGCAGCAGTTCCCGGTCAGGCTGGCCGCAGGCGAGGCCGCCCTGCTGTCCATCGGCGACGGGCAGGCAAGCCTGCACCACAACCCGGTTCGCACAGAGGAGGAGATTCCATGAACCATCATCGCTGGCAGTTGCCGATTCCTGACGATTTCCGCAAGCATCAGTCCCTGGCCTGGTTGATTACGGCAGTCGCCGCCCTGCTGATGTCGGGCCTGTTCGTGATCCTGATCGTCGCCTCGCGCACGCCGGGTGTTCAGGAATTCTTTCCGTGGCAGAACTTTTTTCACATGGCCATCGTCGCCCATGTGGATTTCTCCGTACTGGTGTGGTTTGCCGCGCTTGGCGGACTGCTGTGGTCGCTGACCAGTCGACCCAGCGGTGCCTGGGTGGGCTGGCTGGCGCTGGCCCTGGTGATCGCCGGATCACTGTTGCTGGCGATCGGCCCGTTCCAGCCGGGACAGGCGATCATGAGCAATTATGTGCCAGTCGTCGATAACTCGGTGTTCCTGCTTGGACTGGCGATCTTTGGCTTCGGGGTATTGCTGGGCTGTCTGCACGCACTGTTCAACGCCCTGTCGGTAAGCACGCCGGAGCCGGCCGAGGGCGTGATGCGATTCGGCGTCCATACCGGGGTGATTGCGCTGGTGCTGGCTGCCGGGGCATTGATCTGGTCGCTGCTGGCAATGCCCGACTTTTTGTTCGGGCCGCAGTACTATGAGGTGCTGTTCTGGGGAGGCGGGCACATCATGCAGTTTGCCTGGGTGCAGTTCATGCTGGTTGCCTGGCTGTGGCTGGCCTGGGCGGGAGGGCTCGACAACCCGCTGGGTCCGCGCCTGACGCTGTACCTGCTGCTCGCTGGAATCGCGCCGGCCTTCCTGTCGCTCTGGGCCTACCTGTATTTCGATGTTGGTAGCCCGGGCCACCGCACCTTCTTCATCTGGTTGATGGCGGCTGCCGGCGGTGTCGCTGCCGGGCCGATCGGCCTGGCCCTGACGGTCGGGTGGTGGCGCAGTCGAACGGCGGTCAACCGCGGGCAGCGGGCTGTGCGTGCCTACCTGATGTTCTCGATTGCGCTTTTTGGCATTGGCGGGGCGCTGGGCTTTCTGATCAACGAATCCAACACCATGGTGCCGGCGCACTACCACGGCTGCATTGTCGCCATCACCCTGACCTTCATGGGGCTCGCGTTGCACCTGCTGCCTGCCTTCGGCCTGGCGCCGGCGCGTGCCCGGCTGCTGCGAGCCATCCCCTGGGTCTATGGCCCGGGCCAGTTGCTGCACATTCTGGGGCTGGCCTTTTCCGGCGGCCATGGGGTACAACGCAAGACTGCCGGCGCAGATCAGGGCCTGGAGTCGCTGGCCCAGATTGGCGGCATGGCGGTCATGGGGCTGGGTGGCTTGATCGCCATCATCGGCGGTGTTCTGTTCCTGGCAGCTTTCGCCGATGCGCTGTGGCGCAGTCGTCGTCAACAGGCCGCTCGCGAGGTGGCTGGCCATGCTTGAGATCCTGCTGTTCGGTCTGGTCGTGGTGGTCATCTATTTCATTGCCCACCAGGCGGTGATGAGAATCGAGGCCTGGCACGGCAGCCCGCTGGGGGGCTGGCGCTCGGCCTGGTTCTTTCTGATCTTTCTTGGCCTGCTGTTGATCGCCATGCAGCTGGGGCGCCTATGGACAAGTTGACCCTATTCAACCACCTGGGCAGCTTCCTTACTTGTGCTGCCAGGCTGGAAGCGGAAGCCGCCGAGGGCTACCAGCAGCTGGCGGCGATGATGGAAGACCGGGGCAATCGCGAAGTTGCCTCGATGTTCGCCCGCTTTGCCGGCTTTTCGCGCCTGCATCACGAGGAAGTCGAGCACCTGCGCGCCGCCGAGGTCGACGGTCAAATCATGGCAACCGAGACCATCGTCTGGCCCGATGGGCTCAGCCCGGAGAACCCGCTGGCCGTCGGCGTCAGCGACCAGATGACGCCGCGCAAGGCCGTGGAGCTGGCGCTGGAGACCGAGCGGCGGGCCTGCGACTTCTACAGCGCGGTGGCCGGCCAGACCCGCAGCGCCCGGATCCAGGAGCTGGCCCAGGAGTTTGCCGAGGAGGAGGCTGAGCATGCCGACCATCTAGAGCGCTGGCTGGATCGATACCCCGATACCGAGCAGCCCTGAGGATGCCAGGGAAGAGGCCATGCAGATTGTCGCTCCAGTGCACTCGATTGTCGCCTGAGTGCACGCACCAAAAGCCATGCTGATCTAGCCTTGTACCCGTGTCGACAGATGACACATCCTCTCCGAGCGGGAAGCCCTGACCGGTTGAGGTCGGTTCAGCTCGATGTCCTTTACCCGGCTTTCGCTGGTAGCCGGTTGGAACATCGGGTCTCAAAAGGGGCAACAGGGCTTCCCGCCTCGGAGGTTTTTGGCCGTTGTCCGGTGGTTATCGTCACTTCGCTTGAGTTGCCATTCCGCTGTTCGCCGCGCCGCGCTGGTAATGCACTCGTGTGGAACAAACTCCTAAAATTCACCACAGGGGCACGGAGGTCACAAAGAACGTCCCAACCATTGGTTTTTTGCTCTGCGGCTCAGTGGTCTGGTGTTTATTTTTCATTTCGCCATAGCGGGCCAGTAAATGGCCTGTAGGCTTTGGGAAACCTTCCGTATCTCCGTCAGTCTGATCCAGTGCCTCCCCGAGGCGGTAATCCATCAGCCCAGGAAGACCGGACTTGCGCCGGCAGCTCACCTCAACGACAATCCTGCCCCGGTAAACGCAACATTCAATGATGATCAGCCAATTTCTGCATCCATCAGCCCGGCAAAAAATGGCCGGACGGTCAGAGGCATGGCCGCAGCTGGCCGGGCTTGCTCTGCTCGGATGCCTGTTTCTTGGTCCGGGTGCCCGGGCTGGTGAGCTGTTTGTCGAGTTGATGGCCGATTGTGGAGTCGAGCCCCCGTTTGTGGCCGAAGTGGCCTGGCAGCTGGCAGACGAAACCACCACAAGCGCAGTCGAAGTCCGGATCAATGACCCGGCTGGCACGGTATTTGCCGCCGGTGGTGTAACCGGGCAGGCCGAGACCGGCGAGTGGGCCAGACCGGGCATGGTGTTCTACCTGGTAGACCGTGATTCCGGGGCGGTGTTGGCTCGCGTCGAGCTTGGTCACCCCGAGTGCGAGGAAGAACCGGCACGACCGGCGCCTGAGCCGGTTCCGCAGCGTGCAGAAGCCGCATCCGAGGGCGAAATGGCTCGCCGGGTTCGGGAACCGCGCCGTCCGGCGCAAACCGAGCCGGTTCGCTTCGAGCATGACGATCGGGCCCGACTAGTACTGACCCCGCCACGACTGCGCTACTGCGGTCTGCCCGTGGAAAAGACCGAGATTCGGGTCGATTGGGATGTCACCGCACTGGACGTCGACGCCGCCGAAGTCTATCTGCAGGGCCTGGATGGCACCCTGTTCGCCTCCGGCACCGCCACCGGCTGGGCGGAGACGGGAGAATGGGTGGAGGACGGGTTCCGCTTCGTGCTGTACCTGCCCGAGCAGCGGCGCGTGGTCGCCGAGCAGGTGTTTCGTATTCTGCCGTGCAATATTGCCGAGTATCCTGACGAGGATTGATATTGCAGGCGCGACTACCAGCCGCCCCCGCCACCCCCGCCGCCGCCACCCCCGGA
>SKQS01000269.1 GCA_007118895.1 Wenzhouxiangella sp. | reverse complement strand
GGGAGATCGGCGGTGAGCGAGCGATTCAACCAGGAGCAAATCATCGTGGACCACTTCGAATCCATCGTCTGTGACCTGCTGGAGGCATCCGGCTACTGGGTGCGCCGGTCCTTCAAGGTAGACCTGACAAAAGCCGAGAAACGCCAGGTTGGCCGCCCCTCCATGCCCCGGCCAGAGATCGACATCCTGGCCTACCGCCGCGAGCAGGACCAGCTGCTCGTCCTCGAGGCCAAATCCTTCCTAGACTCGCCCGGTGTCAGCCTGGATCACCTGAAGGAAACGCACGACGAGCCGACCGGCCGCTACAAGCTGTTTACCTGTCAAAACTACCGGGAAGTGGTCTTCGAACGGCTCAGGATCGAACTGATTAATTTCGGCATGATCTCGAACCGCACCAGGCTTGCGCTGGGCCTGGCCGCCGGCAAGGTTCATCGCCGCGAGTCAGATCAGCTCAAGGCGTTCATGCACTCCCAGGGCTGGTACTTCCTGTCACCCGAAGACATCAGGCAACAGGTCATGCGCTTCAGCGAACTGGGTTATGAAAACAACCCCGCGGTGATCACCGCCAAGATCCTGTTGCGCGGCAAAAGCAGGACTAGGATCGGAAGTTGAAGTTGACAAAGGCATAGCCATCTCGATCGCGGGTCATCGTCACGGCAGATCCCAGCTCCACGCAGCCGGATCGCCTGGCGAGCGCTTCGAGCGCGGCATCATCGTGCTGCCCGACATCGCTTTCGCGAAAGACCAGGGTCTCACCGACGACCCCATCCCATGACCACTTTTCATGCACGCATGCCAGTCCGTCCAGCTCCAGTTTCCTACGTGATTCCAGCCGGGTTTCGGGATCGATAGTCAGACCTTCGAACCCCTCTATGCGCTTTTCGATCATCATTTGTCTCCTTGTGATGCCTTGGATTCAGGCTTTCGGGCCGGGCTATTCAACGACGCTCGTTTACTTCGCCAGCCCACAAGCTTGATTATCCGGCTGCAGGCGACACATCCTGTCGCGACCGAAAAAAGCACGCGCATGCGGCCCATATAACCATGTAAATCGTGAGTGTTACTCCATAATTACAAGGATGAAATCACGCAAGATCAGATCCAGACTGCTGGAATACCTGGGTGTTTTTCCCGCCGTGGCCATGCCGGGACCGCGCCAGGTGGGCAAGACAACCCTGGCACTGGAGAGCGGCAAGGAACCCGGTTCCGTCTACCGGCCGACCGAAACAAGTTGCGCGATCAGCCGGTCGGGAGGTGTCGATCCAGCATGGCCTGGGCCTGGTTGCTCAGAGCGACAATGCGCGCTCTCGCATCTTCGAAATGATCTGTGAGGGCGTTGTGCTTTCTGCCGAGGCCTTGTACACAGTACGGGTTCAGGAACTGTCGACCGGCAAGGAGTCTGGCATCGACGGGGCTCAGCGCCGCCTCATCGCAGAGTGACGCCCAGTTTTGCGCGATGGTTTCGATCTGACCTTCAATGAGCGTCGTGGCCTCGTCTTCGTTCAGGTGAAAATCGGCAGACGCCGACAGGCACGTGGCGAGCGTGCTCATGCGGCTCTCGCCCTTGATGAGCATCGCCTGCGTCGCCTCGTTGCCGGCGCGTCCCTGTGGACAGATATCGTAGGCGGGCGTCAGCGTCAGCATCCTGCCGTCCCAGAAAGCGGCATGGTTGCGCGCGTGATCATCCGTATTCCCGCACAGCACGTTGAAGCAAATCCGCCCGTAGAGCTCGCGGAGGGTTTCTTTCGGATCGGTAAAGGTGTGGCGGATCCGTTCGGCAAGGTCTTCGTAGGATGCGTAGCGCGCTTCCATCTCATTGAGCTTGAGAATGGTCAGCGCCGAGACCATGGCGCGACGCTGCCAGTTGCCGTCAGTCCTGATCCTGTCAAAGCGCTCGATGAGCAGAACGTCCTTGCCGACCGTCTCGAAGATCGTGACCGGCGCAACGTCGAGCCCGCACCAGGCTGCCAGCCGCATGGCCATGAACTCGGCCTTCACGACACTATAGACGTCCTTGCTCGATGAAAACTTGGCGATCAGTTTGCGCTCGTCAGCATCGATCAGGGCCTTCGGCCGCGCCCCGCCAATCGATGTGCCGTGATGGATGGCCTGGTCGAGCGGCGGTGTCAAAGGGAGGCCTTTTTCGACGCGGTCGGCCGCCTCAAGCAGGTCCTCGTAGCTTGCCTGAGCTGAAGTGCGCGGCACGTATTCGGTGGCCGAATGCTGGAAATCCAGTGCACCGATCCTGTCCGAGCCAGACTCGATCAAGTAGGTGAGTTCGTTAAACTCGTCTGCATCCCGATCGGCGGCCTTCGGCCCGACCAGCCGATTGATGATCACGCGGCGGCCCCAGGCATCCGGCGAGCCATCACGCAGACAGCTCGCCATCTCCATGTTCGGAAGCGGATCGATCCGGCCACGCCCGAGTGGCAACTCGGGTTCATAGATCGAGATGGCGTTGTTGCGCTCAAGATAGCTGGCGCCGTAATTGAAAATGTAGCGACCGCCATCCATCGTGATGCGACCGGCCACCACCGGCTGGGTCTCACCCGGCAGCCAGACCCAGACAAAGACGCTGCCCGGCGTCTTGCGATCAAAAGTCATCATCGACCTCCGTGCGAGAGGTTCGGACACTTTTCGGGAGCAGCGTCAGTTTTTCGGCAAGTCGTGCGTTCTCGGCGCTAAGCGCTGTCTCGTCATTTTCGAACAAAGGCACACCGGCCAGAGATGCGGCCTCGAACACGGTGCCGATCTCTACTCCTGGTGCACCCTTCTCGATGTTGTGCAGCGTCGTGCGGCTGATCCCGGCACGGTCAGCCAGCTCCTGTGCCGTCATGCCGCGTTCCATGCGTCCAATCCGGATCAGCTTCCCCATGATCGAGAGTGCCTGGCGCGTCCGGCGCGCGTAAGTCCTCTTGCGCTTCATGACAGATGCATACCTCATTGTTCAGTTGGGCTGACGTAAGTCTATTTCACGTCCAGTAGATTGAACATTATTGGCTTGTGACAGGAAAGATGTCAAGCCGATGTTCGATTAAGTGAACCTGGAACAGCTTCCAACCGCCCACGGAGGGCCTGGCTCAGGCAGTAGAAATCTTGGGTGTCCTGATTCCATCGGCTATCATCAGGGAGGAGAATCCAACGAAAGACTGCCGGGCCCAGCCAACCTGTCAAGTCGACTTCAAGACCATGACGAAAAAGCCGGAATCAAGGGGGGACGAGGGCGCGTTTTATCGTACGCTGCTCGAATCGACACGTGCCATTCCCTGGCGCATCGACTGGGACACCAAGACCTTTTCCTATATCGGGCCGCAGATCGAACACGTGCTGGGCTGGGCGCCGGAAAGCTGGGTCAGCATCCAGGACTGGGCCGATCGTATCGCCGAGGCCGCCCATCATCTCGCCATCAAGTGCCGCGATGCCGTTCATGAAGCGGCCATCGAACACCAGCAGGGCGGGCCGAGTCGGTTGCTCACCGTCAGCATGGGCGTAGTCGCCAGCATTCCGCGACGCGACGAGGAAAATCCAAAGGCGCTGATCCGCGAAGTCGACCGGCGGCTTTACCTTGCCAAGAAACGGGGAAGGGACAGCATCGTGGGGGATGCAGAGGCCAGGCAAGAGTCCTCACGCAGCTGATGCTTAGGCTGCTGACGGCTCCCAAGAAATCATCGCTGACGCCCACGCTTTTAACCAGGGAACCGTTTCATGGATCGACAAGAAAGCCCATCAAACCAAGCGCACGAGAAACGAGAAAATTGGTAGCGTAGAATAGTGCGAAATGGTAGCCTATAAAGGTGCGGAATGGTAGTTTAGAGGGCCGGAAACCGACCGGCCGCCGCAGCGTGACTTTCAAGTCGAATAGAGCTCGCCCATCTTTGAATACGCGATACCTCAATCGAATTGTCGACGCGGAGCTAGAGGAACTGCTGCCTCAGCTCCCTGCCATTTCATTGGAAGGCCCCAAAGGCGTCGGCAAGACAGAAACCGCCAAGCGTCGTGCCAGCACCATCCACGAACTCGATGAGCTGGCCCAGCGCGCGATCATTGAAGCCGAGCCTTCGCGCGTCAACTCCGGCGATCCGCCCATACTGATCGATGAATGGCAGCGAGTACCAGCTACCTGGGGCATCGTCCGCCGAGCCGTCGACAAGGGTTGTCCACCGTCAAGCTTCCTGATGACGGGCTCGGCCAGCCCGGTCGATGCGCCAACTCATTCCGGCGCAGGTCGAATCGTCACTGTCCGAATGCGCCCCTTGTCACTGGCCGAACGCAGGCTGACACGGGCGACCGTCAGTCTGGGTGAGCTGCTGCTCGGCAATCGGCCGCCGCTGAATGGCAAGTGCAAAATCAGACTGCAGGAGTATGTCAACGAGATCACCCAGTCCGGACTGCCCGGCCTGCGCCATTACTCCGGCCGTGGATTGCGCGCCCAACTCGACAGCTATCTGCATCGGATCATCGAGCGAGATTTCGTGGAACAGGGCTTGAACGTTCGCAGGCCCGAAGCCCTGAGGCGCTGGTTGATCGCCTATGCCGCCGCTACGGCGACATCGGCCAGTTTCGAAGCCATAAGAGACGCGGCAACCGGTGGAGAGGGCGACAAGCCGGCTAAAACCACCACCCAACCCTGGCATGACGCCCTGGCAAGGCTGTGGATTCTCGACCCGGTTCCCGCCTGGCTGCCGACCCAGAACGAACTGAATCGACTGACACAGGCCCCCAAACATCACCTAGCCGACCCGGCACTGGCTACTCGCTTGCTGGGCCTGGATGCCGATGCCCTGCTGGAAGGCAGCGAAAGCGGGCCACGGGTGGTCCGCGGAGGATCATTGCTCGGACGGCTGTTCGAGTCCCTGGTCACCCTCAGCCTGCGGGTATACGCGCAGGCCAACGAAGCGCAGGTCAGACACCTGCGAATGCACGGAGGCCAGCGCGAAATCGACCTGATCGTCGAGCGAGCCGATCGCAGAGTACTGGCAGTCGAAGTCAAACTCAGCCGAGCCGTGGATGATCAGGACGTCAAGCAATTGCTGTGGCTAAAGGACCGGATTGGAAACAAACTGCTTGATGCAATCGTGATCCACACCGGACCTGAGGCTTATCGACGCAAAGACGGCATCGGCGTCATCCCGGCAGCCTTGCTCACCGCATAAGCCGGGATAAGGCAACCCTGGCTTGCCAGCATCTGTTCTTGGCTTCAGCGTTCATTCAACGCCGGCCCTTGTCCGGCACGCCCAGTGGTCGCTGGAGTGCGCTGTAGATCAGCCACATGCCCAGACCCCAGAAACCGTAGACCAGGGGCGCCAGAATAACGCCGGGCATCCGGAAGCCGCCTCCCACCGGGGCGCCTTTGAGCGGCATCACCATGAACCAGTTGACCAGCGTGACAAGCACGGCGGCAAACAGCATCCAGCCTAGTGGGCCACGCGGTCAATTAGGTAACCCTCAGCCGTCGCACAAGCGTTGTGGGCAAGGCGCGCGAGCGCAGGACTGGCCGTAGCCAATTCAAGCGAGCGGAACACGGGCAACGGCTGTGCTTGCAAGGCTTCATTCGCTTCGCGAACGTCGCCATGCAGCTCCGCCTGCCCTGCCCAAGGCGCTTGTGCGACGGCCCCTCGGGAGCCACTGTGCTGGCGCGACTCGGCGTTGCGTTCCTTGGAAAGGGCTGGCCATTCCCTGCGAAACGCGCCTTGATTCGCACCAGCACAGTGACTCTGAGTGTTACCTAATTAACCGCGTGGCCCACTACCCAGCGCGCTGTGGGCAGCCGAGGAACCAGGAATGCACCAAGCACACCCCATAGCCCGGTCCAGAACATGAATGAGAACACTTGCGGGACACCGAACGGCTGAGTCGACGCCATCGACCACGTGTTGACCTGCAGCACCCCAGCCTGGGTCAGCGCCCAGAACGCGCCCTGGTGGAACGCAAGGAAAGCAAGCGCGCCAGCAATGAAGCCACACAGTGCCGTCCGGCCGAATAGGTTTGATTTCATCGGTCTCTCCTCTAATTCGAAAGCCTGAATCTTGAGGTGAAGCCGGCGTCGGCGTCAATCACCGCCCGCAGCCGGCGGCGCCAGTGAAATCTGCCAGTCGTTTAGCGACCTGGTGTCGATGTCGGCCTGGTCGAGCAGGTT
>SKQS01000172.1 GCA_007118895.1 Wenzhouxiangella sp. | reverse complement strand
CCTGGCGCACCATGGAGTGCGTGCCGTCAGCGCCGATCAGCAGCGGGGCGGTGATGATCTGGCCGCTTTCCAGCCGCACCCGCACCCGATCTGCCTCGATGGTCTGGCTGAGCAGGCGGTCTGGACAGAACTCGGTAATGCCGTCGGTCCCGGCCAGGGCGGTGAGCATCACGTTACCAAGCTCGCGGGCCACCGCCACGGCGCCGAAGCGTTCCAGCGCGAATTCATCGCAGGAAAGGTCCAGGTGGCCGAAGCCGCCGGCCCGGCTGATGACGATGTGGCGGATCGGGTTCAGCGTCAGGCTGGCAGGCAGCAGCCCGAGGTTGCCAAGGATGTTGAGCGAGGCCTGGTTGAGCGCCAGGGTGCGATCGTCATGGCTGGGTCGATGATTGGCCTGGCGCGATACGGTCTCGACCACGGCCACGCGCCGGCCGCGCCTGGCCAGGCCGACGGCGAGGCTGGCGCCGGCCAGCCCGCCGCCGATGATGATGGCATCGAAGTGTGGGAGCGGTTTGCTCACCGGGCCATCAGCGCCTCGATGTCGTCAGCGCCGGCCGGCACGCCGGCGGTCAACACTTCCGGGCCGTCCGGGCCAACGCGCACGTCGTCCTCGATGCGCACCCCTATGCCGCGAAACTCGGTCGGTATGTCGTCTTCGAAACCGATGTACAGCCCCGGCTCGACGGTGACTACCATGTTCTTCTCCAAAAGCCGCGACTGCTCGTCGATGCGGTAGTCGCCGACATCGTGGACATCCAGCCCCAGCCAGTGGCCGGTCTTGTGCATGTAAAAGCGCCGGTAATGCTGCTCGGCCAGGTTGTCCTCGACATTGCCTTCAAGCAGCCCGAGCTCGATCAGGCCCTCGGTAAGCACCCGGCAGGCCGTGTTGTGGAATGCCTCGTAGGGGCGGTCGATGCGCACTTCGTCGATGGCCGCAAGCTGGGCCGCATGCACCACCTCATGAATGCGGCGCTGGGCCGGGCTGAAGCGCCCGTTGACCGGAAAGGTGCGCGAGATGTCTGCGGCATAGCCGTGATGCTCGCAGCCTGCATCGATCAGCAGCAGGCCGTCGTCGGGCAACGGCTGGTTGTTGGCTATGTAATGCAGGATCAGCGCGTTGGCGCCGCCGGCGACGATCGGCTGGTAGGCAGGCGGGCAGTCGCTGGCATGAAAGACCTTGAGCAGTTCGGCGTGGATCTGTGCCTCGCTCATGCCGGGCCGGCAGGCGCGCATGGCCTGGCAGTGAGCCTCGGCCGAGACTTTTGCCGCCTGGCGCATGCAGCGCAGTTCGGCGGCCGACTTGAGCAGCCGCTGCTCGTGCAGCAGGTGTTCCAGCGAGACGATCTCGCCAGGACCACTGTGGCCGCGTTTCTGGTTGCGCAGGCGATTGCGCCAGTCGATCACCCGGCGGTCGAAGTCGGCGTCCTTGCCTACCAGGTGATGGACCCGGTCGCGGTCTTCCATCAGCCCGGGCAGGATGTCATCGATATCGGTTATCGGAAAGGCGTCATCCATGCCGAGCTGCTCACGGGCGCCGTCCAGGCCCAGGCGCGGCCCGTCCCAGCGCTCGCGCTCCGGGTCGGACTCGCGGCAGAACAGGATCTGTTCTCCGCTTTTGCGCCCGGGCGCCAGCACCAGCACGGCGTCGGGCTCGTTGAAACCGGTCAGGTAGAGAAAGTCGCTGTCCTGGCGGAACGGGTAGTAGCTGTCGCCGTTGCGCAGCCGCTCGCCGGCGCTGGCCAGGATGATCAGAGAACGATCGCCGGCCGCGTTCATCAGCTCGCGGCGACGGGTGGCAAACTCACCGGGCTCAATCACGGCCTACCTCCGCCAGACATTCTTCACGCAGCATCAGCACGCTGATGCGGACAAATTCGGCCAACTCGGCAAAGGCATTTTCCTCGGCCTCCTGGTCGGACTCCTCGTCGGTGGCCGCGCGGGCAATCTGTTCGAGCAGCCGAACGGCCTGGCGGGCGTCATCGCTGGCCAGGGTGGGGGTGCCGGCGCCGAATCCGGCAAGAAAGCCGGAGCACCAGTGCGCCAGGCAGCGGGTGCGCTCTTCCAGCGGCCGGTCATCGGTCGGCAGCAGCGGCCGGAAGCGCAACTCCGGCGAGGCCAGTTCGCTCCTGAGCGTGGCCACGGCCGGACCCAGCTGGCTGAGAATGCGGTCAGACGACCAGTCGCCGACCTGCAGGGCGGCTAACTGGGCAGCCAGCTCGCTGTCTTCCTGCTCCGGGCGGGCGCACAGCAGGCCGATGATTACGGCATGCGTTTCGGCAATGCCTGCCGGGTCGGCGTCTGCCGCCAGGGCCAGCAGCCAGGCGAGTTTGGATTCCTGTTCGGTGGTCATAAACCAGAGTCGAGCTGATCAAGCGGAAATGATATCACCGCGCAGGGCGAGGTTAGTTCAACACACGGTTTGAAGCGGGTTGCGCATTCGGCTTGTGAAGTGACCACTCAAGGTTTTATCATTAAGCTACTGTAAATTCAGGAATCTGACCCGGCCATGGATGCGCTGCAGCAAACCACCCAGGATCTGGACCGTCTGGAAACGCGATTGCGGGAGTTGATCAAGCGGCTTGAGACCCTGGAAGAGGAGAAGCGCTCGCTCCAGGCCCGGCAGGAGTCCCTGGTGACCGAGCGAGCCGCGCTGATCGAGCGCAACGAGGAGGCGCGCTCACGCGTCGAAGCCATGATCGGTCGCCTCAAGGCGCTGGAAAATTCGGCCTGAATCATATGAATAATCATCCCGAACCGACCACCGTCCGAATCCTCGATCGCGAGTACCGGGTGATGTGCTCGCCCGACGAGCGGCGCTCGCTGATGGAATCGGCACTGTACCTGGACCAGCAGATGCGCCAGATCAAGGACTCCGGCAAGGTCTCCTCGCTGGACAAGATCGCGGTGATGTGCGCGCTGAACCTGGCCGAGGAAGTGCTCAAGTCGCGACAGCAGTTGCTGGACCGCCGCCAGCTGGTCGACCAGCGGGTGCGCGATCTGGCCAACCAGCTCGATCTGAGCCTGGGCGCGGAAAAGCCGGCCTGAACCCGGACCATTCATGGTCCGGGCTGAATCGCAACCCGGCGACGGAATTTGCGGTAAACTGATCCTCAAGGCGCTCTCTGCGGTGTTCGCCAGCAGGAACGTAATATGCCTTGTCCCTACTTTTTGACCTCGGGACAGCGCCTTCCGCGGCTGGTGTGCACGTTCGCTTTGGGCGAATAGCCTGAAAGCCCGGAGAGCTGACCCACCTGAACCTCTGGTTCAAGGTCACCGACCTGCAGCGGCACAGGCGGAGAGCGCCGCCTTTCCGACCCGATCGGGTCGCCCAGATGAGAAGTGATGTCCTCTGAGGGAATCGACGCCAAGGTCGAGTTGAGATCCCGGCTGATCGCCGCCCGCAACCAACTGCATGACCATCAGCGCAGACGCCTGGATCGCCAGATCTGCGCCCAGCTATTGCGCTATCTCGGCGAGCTGGATTATCTGGATATTGCCGCCTACATCGCCTTTCGCGGCGAGCCCGATCTCAGCCCGGCGCTCGAGGTGCTGCACCAGGCCGGTCGCCGGATTCACCTGCCGATCGTTCGCGACCAGGCCATGCATTTTGCCCGCTGGGTGCCCGGTACCGAGATGCCGAAGAATCGCTTCGGCATCCCCGAGCCGGTCAATGGCCGCCCTTGTCCGACCGAGCGGCTGGAGCTGGTGCTGATGCCGCTGGTGGCGTTTTCGCCGGCCGGCACCCGGCTGGGCATGGGGGCAGGCTTTTACGACCGCTGCTTTTCCTTTCGCAACGAACATCGCGATGCGCCGCCGGAGCTGATCGGGGTGGCCTACAGCCTGCAGGAAGTCAACAGCCTGCCGGCCCAGAGCTGGGATGTGCCGCTGGACGGGGTAATCACCGATCTCGGGGTTAGATTATTCAGAGCTCAGTGAGCGGATGCCGGACTCACCGGCAATCAGCACCTCGTCGGCGCGGCGGTGGGCGAACAGGCCGCAGGTGACTACCCCGGGGATCTGGTTGATCCGGGTTTCTGTCTTCAGCGGATCGATCAGATCGAGCTGGCGCACGTCGATGATCAGGTTGCCGTTGTCGGTCATGAAGTCCTCGCGCAGCTCGGGTCGTCCGCCGAGTTTGACCATCTGGCGCGAGACGAAGGCGCGCGCCATCGGGATGACCTCGATTGGCAGCGGAAACTCGCCGAGCACCTTGACGCATTTCGACTCATCGACAATGCACACGAAGCGCCTGCTGGCCCCGGCAATGATCTTCTCGCGGGTCAGTGCACCGCCCCCACCCTTGATGAGCCGGCGATGCGGGTCGACCTCGTCGGCGCCGTCGATGTACAGCGCCAGGTCTCCGGCGTGATTGAGATCGACAACCCGGATTCCGGCCTCGCGCAGCAGCCCGGTGGTGGCCTCCGACGATGACACCGCGCCTTCGAGGCGGATGCCTGAGCTGGCCAGCTCGCGGATGAAGGCGTTGACCGTCGATCCGGTACCGACGCCGAGCAGCATGCCGTCTTCGACGCGCTTCAGTGCGGCTTTCGCCACCTCGATCTTCAGTCTTTCCTGGCTCATTCGGGTGCCGCCTGCTTTTCCAGCTTGAGAATAGTCGCCCACTGCTCGGCGGTAACCGGCATGATCGACAGTCGGTTGCCGCGCCGAAGCAAGGCAAAGTCGCCCAGTGCCTCGGCATGGTCCTTGAGCTCCTGCAGGGATATCAGTCGCTTGAGCTTGCGCTTGAACTTGATATCGACCAGGATCCAGCGCGGATTATCCGGGTCACTATTTGCGTCGAAGTACTTCGAGCCGGCATCGAAGGCGGTCGGGTCGGGGTAGGGCTTCGATGCCACCTCGGCAATACCGACCACGCCGGGCGGTTTGCAGTTGGAGTGGTAGAACAGCACGCCGTCGCCGACCTTCATTTCGTCGCGCATGAAGTTGCGCGCCTGGTAGTTGCGCACCCCGTCCCAGGGTTCGGTGCCCTTGGGGCGCTCAGCCAGGTCGTCGATGCTGAATGCTTCGGGTTCCGACTTCATCAGCCAGTAGTTCAAGAATCTGCTCCTTTTGTATCCGGGGATAGCCATCAGTGTATCAGCCGCTGCGCTGCCTTCCGTGGCGGCTTTGGCAGGTTTTCGTCGGGATGGACCACGAACGCATCACGGTGAATTGTTCAAAATGACCCGATGAATGATCTGAACAGCTTTCCCGAGAAATTCAACGTACTGATCCAGGGCGCCAGCCGCGGCATCGGCCTGGAGTTCGTGCGCCAGCTGGCCGGGCTTGCGCGGGTCGGGCAGGTGGTTGCGACCTGTCGCGACCCATCGGCGGCCGACCAGCTCAAGCGCCTGGCTGACCGCAACCCCGACAGAATCCGGGCCGAGACGCTGGATATCACGCGGCCGGAGCAGATTGAAAGCCTGGCCGAGAAGCTGGAAAGCCAGGGTTTGAGTTTTTCCCTGGTACTGAACGTGGCCGGGCTGCTGCATGCGAACGATCTGCAGCCGGAGAAGCGCCTGGAAGATATCGAATGGGACAAGCTGCAGCGGGTGTTCGCGGTCAATGCCCTGGGCCCGGCGCTGTTTGTGCGCCACATGCACCGTCTGCTGGCCCGACGGGACAAGGCGGTGCTGGCGGCGATCTCGGCCCGGGTCGGCTCGATAGGCGACAACCGGCTGGGCGGCTGGTATGCCTACCGGGCCTCAAAATCAGCGCTCAACCAGCTGCTCAGGACCAGCGCGATCGAGCTGAAGCGGCGACGGCGCAATGTGATTGTCGCGGCGCTGCATCCGGGCACCACCGACACCGGGCTGTCGGCGCCGTTTCTGTCCAACGTGCCGGAAGACAAGCTGTTTTCGGTCGAGCGCACGGTGGCTCAGCTGCTGAAGGTAATTGATGGGCTGGATGCCGAAGACAGCGGTGGCTTTTTCGCCTGGGATGGCAAGCCGATCGAGTGGTGATTCGGCAGCGCCAGGGCAGCCAGCCCGACCGAAGTTCTGGCTGGCTGCCGGATTTTATTAACGCGGCAATCAAATAGATTGCTGCGTTAATGCCCGGCCGGAACGGCCGGGGCCGCGAAGCGAAGGCATTTGCGGACATGCGCCGCAAATGCCGTGCAACGAATACCGTAGGTATT
>SKQS01000168.1 GCA_007118895.1 Wenzhouxiangella sp. | reverse complement strand
GAGGCTGGCCCGCAACATTCCCGGGCTGAACGGCTAGTCTGCTTTTCATGAGTCTGCTTCCCTTTTGCCTAAAGCTACTTACCACGGTCCCCTTGAGCTCTCATGACCAGACCCCTTTTTCCGGCAATCGACCGTGCACCCCGAAAGTGATGCGGTTCATGGAACTACGCCGGATAGTAGCACCCGTAGGCTGTGAGTTCAATCGGCATCCCACTCCGCCAGCACCCTGATTCCGGACTCTAGCGACGCCGAAACAGGCTTCCCCGCATGGCTCTTTTTAGGTACAGCCCCACCAGCCCCAACCGCGAGCCCTCCGGGTATTTCTCCCGCATCAGCGCCGGCGGCGGGAACAGCGAGGCGCGCAGCCGATTGAGCCGGGCTTTCAGCCCCCGCTCGCAGCGCAGCGCAAACAGCCAGTTGCGGACCGGATGGCGGTTGGTGGTCTTGAGCCAGGTGGCGCGCTGGGTACGTCCGGTTTGCTGCAGTTGCTCCAGCACGGCCCGATCAACCGGGGTATCGAATACGGCGGCTGCCAGGCGCAGGCTCTCGGCCAGCAGTCCGGCGATGCCGCGCGCGGCCGCCAGTTCGGTGGCCTGGGCCCTTTCTCGCTCGGTCATCGAGCGCCACAGCAGATCCTTGTCCAGCAGCCAGACCAGCGGGCGAAACTGCGGCAGCAGCTCGTCGAACCAGTGCATGCTGGCATTGAGCAGCGCATGCACGCGACACTGCCCGGAGGCACCCTCACCCAGGCCGGGAAGGGCCACTGCGCTGTCCCATTGTTCTTCGAAGTCCAGCACACCTCGCAGCGCCGGATGATTGCGCAGCTGCCAGTGCAGATCAATCTGGGGCCCGGACGGACGGATCCAGGTCTGCTGATGAGACGGAGTTCCTCCCGTCGTCTGCCAGGCCGGCTTGTAGCCTGTCGCACGCAGCACCTCGCGGGCATCGTCGATGCACGAGGGGCTGACCAGCAGATCCAGATCGCTGCGCCAGCGCTGTTCCGGCCGCGGATAGACCAGGTAGCCCAGCAGACAGCCCTTGAGCACCAGCGCTGGCACGCCGGCATCGGCAATGGAATCCACTACTTGTGACTCGGCGGCGAGGGTGTCTTCATCAACAAGGCCCTTGCTTGCCACCTGCTCGGCCAGCGCCAGCTCGGCCTGGCCCAGCAACCCACGTTGCCCGAGCAGTCCGACCACCCCCAGCAGCCGATGAGCAGCCAGCCAGGACAGGCGGTCGGCCGCATCACCGGCTGCCTGCCACTGCTCGACGAACCGCCCGCCAACCCGCCGGTCAATCATCGCCGCAGCCAGCGCCAGCCAGCCGCAACCAGCCAGCAACCCAGCGCCCCGCTAACCGCGCCGAGCGCGTTCAGGCCAGCATCACTCCAGCGGAAGTAGCGCCCGGGAATTACCCCCTGCAGCAACTCGACGCCAAAACCGACCAGGGCCAATGCCGCAGCAACCGCCAGCGCAACCCGAAAACGCACACCCAGCCCCCAGGTCCACAGCACCCCCAGCAGTCCATAGGCCAGAAAATGCTTCTGATCCGGCAGATCCACGGGCAGCGGCTTGATCCCGGAAGGCAGCAGCGAGCCCAGCAGCACCGCCGCCAGCGCAATCACCATCAGTATGCGAACAAGCGTCTGGACGGGGTTGGCGGGCAATGGGCGACTCGGGGTGATGGATACGGGGAGTCATGATAGCTGGGGTGGGGTTTACGGTTTACGGTTTACGGGAGGGATTTGTGCGTCTGTGCGTCTGTGCGTCTGTGCGTCTGTGCGTCTGTGCGTCTGTACGACCGTCGCACTGTCGCACTGTCGCACTGTCGCACTGTCGCACTGTCGCACTGGCGCACTGGCGCACTGGCGCACTGGCGCACTGGCGCACTGGCGCACCGGCGCACCGGCGCACCGACGCACCGACGCACCGACGCACCGACGCACCGCTCCACCCCCTACCCTTCCGCGCGCTCCCGCTCCGCCCATCCCCGCAACCGATAGGCCCAGTACCCAACATACTCGTGCATCGCACGGGTGCTGTTGGCCAGAGCGGCGGCGCTGGGGAGCCAGTGCCTTAACCGGGTTCGTGCGCGCGGGCGGACCTGGAAATCGGTAGCGACGGGTATCGGGTCCAGGCCGACGGCGCGAAAGGCGGCCTCGGAGCGGCGCATGTGCAGGGCCGAGGTGACCAGCAGGAAGGTCTCGATGCCCTGCTGTTCCAGGATGGCCGCGACGTTGACGGCATTCTCGCGGGTGGTCAGGGCCTCGCCATCGAGCAGCAATGCAGCCTCCGGAATCCCCATGTCGAGCAGAAGTCGCGCGCCGGCCTCGGCCTCGGTCATGCCAGGCAGCCGGTGCGGCCTGCGCCCGCCAGAAAGAATCACCACCTCACCAAGCCCGGCATGGAACAGCCGGGCGCCGTGCCAGTAACGATCGACAGCTGAACCGGCTGTCGGATACGGCGCGGGAGAGACATGCGAAAACGCCCCGCCCAGCACCACGATGGCCCCAGCCCGCGGCGCCTGCTCGGCAGCCAGCTCGGGATAGCGGTTTTCAAGCGCCGCCCTGACATGATCGGAAAACACCGGCATCGACCACAGCCACAGCCAGCCCAGGCCTATCGCGCCAATGCCCCATGCCAGGCCAGTTCGGCGAAGCCGGAACAGGGTCAATGCCAGCAGCAGCGCGACCATGGACTGGCCCAGCGGATGAACCGTCAAAGAGATCAGGCCTCCAGCAGCTTCCGACATGTCAAGCTCCCTCTTTCATTCTCAGGAAAACACGATCCCCTGCAACACATTGATGAGCTGAGGAAACCCATATACCTCCCCAACTCAGCCGGCAGTTTGCAAAAGCCGCCGGATTCAAATAATCTCGAACCGTTGATGAGTAACTTATCTACTGGTGTGCGCTGCGATCCGGAATGGTGTGAGCGCACTTCCAAGGGATGTTGATTGATGAGCGACAAAGCTATCGGCAAGTCTGTGGAATTGTCAACCACTGCCGTCTACGAGCCACCGCGCATCCACCGCGTCATACGCTTCCGTGACCTGATCCGCCAGGGCTTCCCATCCCCACCGCCGCCGCCCGGGGGTGAATCCGAGGAACCGGATTTCGATGAATGGGATCGATACGTATGAGTTCGAGAAAGCCAGGCGCCGTCTCGCGCAGACTCGCTTCGGGAACGTTGTCGCTTTCCAGGCAGCATCTGCCTCGCAACCGGTCACGCTTCACGACTGACCAAGGGGAATTCAACATGAAGAATGCCAAACCGCCCATTTTCCGCAACAGTGTGACCCTTGTCCTGGTTTCGGTCGTTTCCATGCTGCTCGCTGCTCCTGCAAGTGCCGAAACATTCGAGCTGCAGGTGGAACAGTTGCCGGCCAGCGCGCTGACTCTCGACCGCGCCACGATGGAGGAATTGGCCAAGCGCCCGCGCACATCCCTGCTGGAACAGATTCACGATCAGTATCTAGCGCGCCAGGACTGGCGGGGGCTAGCCGAGCAGCACCTGATTCGGGTCGATGAGGACCGCCTGCTGCTGGAAATCCGCCTGCAGCCCGACCAGCAGCGCGTGACCAGCGCAACACTGGCGCAGCAGACCGGTTTGCGCATACATGGCCAGAACGTGCCGACCCTGTTCGATGCCTGGGTGCCAGTGGGCGCCATCCGACAGCTGCTGGACACCGACGACGTAATGAGCCTGCGGCCGGCGCGCGAGGTCCGAACCTGGCGTCAGCCTGGCACTCGCGCCGGCAGCGTGACCTCCGAGGGCGTGGCGGCCAGTGGCATGAACCCCTACCATGACCTGGGCGCCGACGGCGAGGGTGCAATCATCGCGCTGATCGATGCCGGCTTTGCCGGATGGCAGGGCCTGCAGACTTCCGGTGACTGGCCGCCAAATGCCCGATTACGCCGATTCGTTGTCTCAGGCAGCACCGTCCACGAGTGCCCGGGCCCTGCCGCGTGCGCGGCATTCGAACTGAACGGCGACCACGGCACCAACACCATGGAAATCGCTTACGACATGGCCCCGGGCGCTACCTACTGGGTTTACAAAACCCTGACATTGGGCGAGTGGTACCGGGCCATCGACCATGCCAGCGATGCGGCAAGTCACGGCGGCCAGCGGGCCGATATCGTTTCAGCTTCGCTCGGGGCGCCGCTGGACGGCATCGGCGACGGCAGCGCCTGCCCGCCCATCTGGGGCTCCCCCTGCGGCACCATCGCCGAGGCCTCCGAACTGGCGCGCAGTCGCGGCACCCTGGTGGTCAATGCCGCCGGAATCGAACAACTTTTGCACTGGGGGGGTGAGTTTCAGGAAGGTGGTTTCTTCTTGAGCGGTTACACTGCCGGGCATCTTTGGGACGGCACTCAGGAAACCAACTTTTTCGGGCCAGCGCCCGGGGTTTCTTACTGCATATCGGATGGCGAACCGATAGTCGCTTTTATCCAGTGGGATGACTGGCAGACAGCTGCAAACAGTGACTATGATCTTGCGCTCTGGCGGGTTGATAATAACGGTTTTAATTTTTTTGCTATCGCCGACGCCGTACAAGACGGAAGCTCCGGAAGCGAGCCGATCGAAGTGATAGCAGTCGCAGCCAGCGGTGGCGCTGGAGTCGGTAGCTGCCCAGGAGGAACGGCATTCTATGGTCTCGAAATTTACCGCTGGGGCTCCACCACGCGAGATCACAACTTCAGGTTGTTTTCAAGAGGCTGGGAACTGTCCATCCCGGTCAATGAGCGGTCTCTTGGGTACCCCGCCGACTCGCCGGCCGTCTTCACCGTCGGCGCGCTGGACGCCGTCGGCGATTTCGATCAGCAGTCGTTCTTCAGCTCCGAAGGCCCGATACTCGCGCCCGGCGGCGGCCTGCCGCCACCGGCCGACTATCCCAAGCCGGATGGCATGAGTTTCAGCGGAGTATCCACAGTATCATCCAGTCCCGGGCTTTTCGGCGGCACCTCGGCCGCCGCGCCGCACGTGGCCGGCATGGCCGCGGTGCTGGCCCAGCTGCGCCAGGCCAAACCGGCAACCACCAACCCCAATCCTGCCGACGCTCTGCACAACGCGCTGGCCCGCGTCGGCCTGGACGGCGACAACGATCTGGGCGCCCCGGGCCACGACACGGTCTTCGGCTATGGCCGCATGCGCCTGCGCGAGTGCAGCGAGCCGATCAGCATTGCCGCCGAGACCTGGCACCTGGTCGCCCTGCCGTGCGAACGCCTGGCCGGCAATACCATCGCCGACACCTTCGGCACCCTGGGGCTGGGCAGCTACGGCACCGACTGGATCATCTCGCGCTGGGATCCGATCACTGAAACTTACAGCTTCCTGCCCGATGACAGCGTCACCCTGGACATTGCCGAAAGCTACTGGCTATACAGTTTCAACGCGGGCTTGGGCACCCTCGACGGCCTGCCGGCCGACATCACCGAAGCCTGGCCGGTGGAAACCGTGGGCGGCTCCGGACTTGGCAGACCCTACATGGTCAGCAACCCGCGCCGCTTTACCATGGACTGGAACCGGGTGCGCTTTTTCTACGACGGCAGCGAACACGCTTTCGCCCAGGCGGTGGCTGACGACAAGGTGCGCAGCATCATGTGGCGCTGGGATGCCGGCACCGGCACCTACAGCGAGTACAACGGCCTGCTGAACGAAGGCGAACTCGGGCCCGGCGAAGGCTTCTGGATTCGGGTGCTGGACGATATCCAGGTTCGCTTCCCGACGACTGCCCAGCCGTCGCCGCTGGAATCGGGTGACGGTGCAACGACCCCGCGTGCCCCGCGCAGACCGGGTGCGCCACCGGTCTGGCAGACCATCCTGACGCTGGAAACCGAGCATGACTTTGCCCAGATCCGCCTGGGACACCACCGGGAAGCGCGTGACGGATTCGACGCGTTCGATGCCGAGCGGCTGGCCGGACCGGCCCCGGCGGCGCTGAGCATGGTCATCCCGCAGCCGAACTGGGGCGCTTATAGCGGCGATTACGTTCGCGATTTCCGACAGCCGAAGCGACGCGAGCAGTGGGCCATCGAGGTGCACGCAACCCAGACCGGGCCAGCAGTCCTGCATTGGGATGACCCGGACGATGCCTTGCGCGCCAGCACCCTGTTCGATGCTCACACCGGCCAGTTGCATCAATTG
>SKQS01000105.1 GCA_007118895.1 Wenzhouxiangella sp. | reverse complement strand
TTGCCGCCAGCGGCGGTTACATGATGGCCTGCGTGGCCAATCACATCATTGCTGCACCATTCGCCATTGTCGGCTCGATCGGGGTGATCGCCCAGCTGCCGAATTTCAATCGCGCGCTCAAACGTCACGATATCGACTTCGAGCAGTTCACCGCCGGCGAGTACAAGCGCACGGTCACCCTGTTCGGCGAAAACACCCGCCAGGGACGCGAAAAGTTTCAGCAGGAAATCGAGGATGTACACCTCCTGTTCAAGGACTTTGTCGGTGCTCACCGCCCCGACCTGGAGCTGGAAAAGATTGCCACCGGCGAATACTGGTACGGCACCCGCGCGGTCGAGTTGGGGCTGGTCGACGAGCTGGTGACCAGCGACGACTACCTGATGGGCGCGGCCGAACAGGCCGAGATCTACCGTTTGCGCTGGACCGGTCGACGCCCGTGGCTGGCGCGCATGATGTCGCAGTCTGCTCAGGCGCTCAGGCTGCCGGGCTGGAGCTGACTCAGCCTCCCTTATTCATGACACATTCGTCGCGAAACGTCCTCAGGTCCCGTAGCTGGTGGCTTTTGCGACTGAGCAAGCCGGAAGCGTAGCTCACCCTACGGTGAGGACTTGCGACCGAGCAAAAGCCAGCAGATGCGGGGCCTGAGGGCGTTGCAGTAGAAGGCGTCATGAATAAGGGAGGCTCAGTCTTTTTTGGAAGCCTTCTTCCGGCTACTGGCGGTGGACTTGCGGGTGATTCGGGCAAATCGGGTCAGGCGGGCCGCCACCTTGCCGTTGAAAGTCTCCGGCGGGAAGTGACCCCTGTCATCGGGCTGTCCGGCGTCCAGGCCGGTCATCAGGGCAATGGCCTGATCGATATGGCGAATCGGGTAGATGCTGAACCTGCCTTCGGCGATCGCTTCGCGCACCTCGGCCTTGAGCATCAGCTGATCGACGTTGCTGGCCGGCAGCAGCACGCCCTGCCCGTCTACCTCACCGTTCTGCTGGCAGACGGCGAAGAAGCCTTCGATCTTTTCGTTGACGCCACCGACCGCCTGCACCTCGCCCAGCTGATTGAGCGAGCCGGTTACCGCCAGATGCTGCTTCAGCGGCACGCGGGCGATTGCTGACAACAGCGCCAGCGCTTCGGCCACCGAGGCCGAGTCGCCCTCGACGCCGCCATAGGACTGCTCGAAGGCCAGGCTGGCGGTCAGCGACAGCTCCTGCTCAGGCGCGTAGCGGCTGGCGATGAACCGAGACAGGATCATCACTCCCTTGCTGTGGATCGGCCCGCCGAGCTTGGCCTCGCGCTCGATATCCACGACCTGGTCCTTGCCGGGTCGCGCGGTCGCGGTAATTCGGGACGGCCTGCCGAAACGCCGCGCACCGATCTGCAACACCGACAGCCCGTTGACCTGGGCAACCGCCTCGCCAGTCACCGAGATCAGCACCATGCCGCGCTCGATCCGCTCCAGCCCGATCTGCTCGATGCGGTTGGCGCGTCGCTCACGTTCGGCGATCGCCTGCTCGATATGTTCGCAGCCGATACGGCGGCGGGCGCTCGAAGCCGCCCAGTAGTCTGCCTCCATCATCAGGTCACGCAGGTCACGGTCATGAGCGGTCAGCTTGGCCTGATCGGCCGCCATCCGGCTGGCCTCCTCGATCATCCGCGCTACCGCCTCGCGCTTGAGTGGCCTGAGACCACCGTGCCGGGCCATGGTCGCCATCATCCGTGCGTAAAGGCGCAGGTCGTCATCGCTTCTGGGCAGCTCGTCCTCGAAGTCGGCCTGAACCTTGAACAGCTCGAGAAAGTCTGGATCGTAGCGAGACAGCAGGTAGTAAAGCAGCCGGTCGCCAATCAGCACCACCTTCAGTCGTACCGGGATCGGCTCCGGCTGCAGGCTGACCGTGCTGACCAGTCCGTACAGGCGCTCCAGCGACTCGATGCGAATCTCTCCTGAGGCCAGGACACGCTTGAGACTGTCCCAGGCGGCCGGCTGCGACAGCACCCGTCGAGCGTCGATGATCAGGAAACCACCGTTGGCGCGATGCAGGGCGCCGCCACGCACCAGCATGAAACTGGTCACCAGCGCACCCTGGCTGACCTGGTGCTCGATCTGCCCGGTCAGTCGCTGGTGGTTGGGGAGGTCTTCATAGATCACCGGCGCGCCATCGATATCGGCATTGTCGATCAGCAGGTTGATCCGATAGCGCTCCAGCAGCTGTGCCGGCGGCCCGGAACGGCGGCCGTCGGCGCGAAAGGCTTCGGCATGCGTGATCACATCTTCGCGTATTGCGTCCAGCTGCTGACATACCGCCGGCAGGTGCGACCATTCGTCTTTCAGCTCGCGGATCGGCGCACCCAGCGCAAACAGCACCATTTCCTCGTTCAAGGCCCTAACCTTTTCCTGGAACTGCTTGCGCAAGCGAGGCATCTGCTGAACGTGTTGCTGCAGTTTCTGCTGCAGCTCGGCGATCGTGCTTTCTATTTCCTCCCGCTTGTCGTCGTCAAGCTTGGCGTATTCCTCCGGGTCCAGCGCCTCACCATCGCGGCTGGGCAGCAGGGTAAAGCCTGAAGGCGTGCTGATCAGCGCGATATCGCGCTCGGCTGCCTCCTTGCCGATCTCGCTGATGCCACCCTGCTGCCGACTGGCGATTTCCTGCTGCAATTCCTGCAATCGCGCCTGGTATTCGTCGCTGTCGAAGGTGGCCGGAATGGCGCTGGTCAACTCCTCGATCAGGCGCTCGAAGTCGCGTCGCAGCTTGCGGCCCTCACCGGCCGGAAGCCTTAGCGCCCGCGGCTCATCCGGGTTGACGAAATTGAATACCAGGCACCAGTCGGGCGGTGTGTTCCGGTGAATCCGAGCCCGCTCCAGGAACTGGCGTACCAGCCCCAGACGATCACTGCGGGCATGCCCCAGCACGTAGATATTGAAACCGTGATTGGCTATGCCGGTGCCGAATTCCAGAGCCTGCGTAGCGCGATCCTGGCCAAAGGGCATTTCCAGCGCCGGCAGCTCGTCGGTGGTCTCGAAGGTCAACGGAGCCAGCGGACAGCGTCGATAGACCTCATCGACGGTCAGTGGCGCGGGCAGTGGTGGGTCCGGATTCATCTCATCGGGTCTGTCTTTGCGATGTTCACGCTTGAAATGGCATGGCGCATTATCCTAGCGCCCATGATGGGTAACGATATCAGAATGGGACTGGAAAACAGCTACGCTGCGCTGCCCGAGCGTTTCTTTCAGTCTATTCGACCGACGCCGGTTGCCGCTCCGGCGCTGGTAAAGCTCAATGAATCCCTGGCCGAGGAGCTGGGTCTGGATACGGACTGGTTGCAAAGTCCGGATGGCGTTGCGGTGCTGGCAGGAAATCGCGTACCCGACGATGCCCGGCCGCTGGCCATGGCCTATGCCGGCCATCAGTTCGGTCACTGGGCCGGCCGCCTGGGAGACGGTCGGGCGATTCTGCTGGGCGAGCGGATTGACCAAAACGGCGTTCGGCGTGACATCCAGCTCAAGGGAGCGGGGCCAACGATTTTTTCCCGCGGCGGCGACGGTCGTGCCTCGATTGGCCCGGTGGTGCGCGAGTACCTGGCCTCGGAGGCGATGGCAGCGCTGGGAATTCCGACCACCCGGGCCCTGGCCGTGGCGACAAGCGGCGAGGAGGTCTACCGCCAACGCCCGGAGCCGGGCGGCATCCTGGTCCGGGTCGCCGAAAGTCACGTGCGGGTCGGGACTTTTCAATACCTGGCCGCTACCAATGATTTCGACGGCATCCAGGCCCTGATCGATTACCTGGTCGACCGCCACTACCCGCAGGCTGCCGAGCACGACAATCCTGTCCTGGCCCTGCTCGAACAAATCGTCGTTCGTACCGCCCGACTGGTCGCAGACTGGATGCTGGTCGGCTTTATCCACGGAGTAATGAATACCGACAACACCTCGCTGGTGGGCGAGACCCTGGATTTCGGACCGTTCGGATTCATCGACGAATTCCATCCTGACACCGTCTACAGCAGCATCGACCGGCATGGCCGCTATGCTTGGAGCCAGCAGCCGGGAATTGCCGCCTGGAATCTCGCCCGCCTGGGCGAGGCGCTGCTGCCGGCCGCCGGCGGTCAGGCCGCCACCGAGTCAGTGAATGCCACGCTGGCTGGATTCCGCAGCGAATTCGAGTCGGTCTTTCACCAGGGACTGCACAGCAAGCTCGGATTCCAGGAGGTTCGCGACGAAGATGTCGAACTGGCCTTCGATCTGCTCGGCAGGATGCAGCGCGGGAGTGCCGATCTGACCCTGACCTTCCGAGGCTTGAGTGAGCTGCCCGGCCAGGCTTCCGACCAGGATCAGGCGATCGCTAGTCTTTTCGACCCGCCGGAGCTGATCCAGCCGTGGCTAGTCCGGTGGCGTCAGCGCCTGGCCGCAGAGCACAGCGATGACGCGAGCCGGCAGTCGCGAATGCAAGCCGTCAACCCGGCCTTCATACTGAGAAATCACCTTGCCCAGGCGGCGGTTGATGAGGCGATAGAAAGGTGTAATTTCAGCAAGATGGAAGAACTTCTGGAAGTGATTTCAAGACCTTTCGAGCAGCTGCCAGATCATCCCGAGCTGTACATTCCGCCACGTCCGGAAGAGCGGGTACTGGAGACCTTCTGCGGTACCTGAAAGTGGCTAGAAGCCTTCCCTGGCCAGTCGTCGGCAGGTCTCTTCGTCGATCTCGGGGCGGCGACCGTCAGCGGTAATGCAGCGGCAAACCCCGGTTTCCGGTGACTCCGCGCAGTACAGACGATCATCCTGCTGACCGGGCGGGCTCAGCCAGGCCGGTCGTCGCTCTGGCTCGGTCAATGCCTCCGGCAGCGGCCGATCCAGCGCCAGCCAGGCGCCTGCTCCAGCGGCGAGCGCGATCAAAAGCAAAATGACAATGGGCCGCCGCCACCAGGGCCGATTAACGATCACTTGCCGCTCGCTTTGGCCCTGCGAAGACTGTCGACCAGCCGTTTCCAGTCCGAACCGTCAGCGCTGTCTGAGAAAAGCCAGAGGCGCCGGCGCTTTTTCGGCGTGTCGACCACCAGCACCACCAGCCCGGACCAGACCCGGGTACGCGGCGAAATGGTGCCGGACTCGCGGGCATGGTCGGAAACCAGCACTGCCTGCCGCCCCTGCTGCGAAATCACGATGCGCCGCCAGGGGTTGCGGTTGACGCGGTGAATGATCAGCCCCCACAGCACGATGGTCACCAGCAGCACGGCCAGAAAGATCCACAGCGACAGTTGGAGGTAGAACACTACGGCAATCGCCAGGGCAAACACGATGGTCACCATGCCCTGCCCCAACAGCGAGGTGCGGATGGCGATCGAGAGGGTGCCGGTTGCGGGCATCTGTATTCTCCAGTGGCCATGATGCAAGGATAGTAACTGCAAAATGTCCACGGAACATCCGACTGCGCACATTCGACCTGTTAAGCTGAACGTATGGATCTTGGCAACTACCGCTCGGACGGTTTCTTCGATGAGCTGATCGGCCCCGGCGGCCGACCGCGTGCACCGGCGCGCGCCGTCTGGAAGTACCTCAAGGGGCTGGACAATGACGAGCTGACCGAACGCCGTCAGGCCTGCGAGCTGGCGGCCATGGTCGCAGGGGTGACTTTCCGGGTCTATTTCGAGGACACCGGCGTTGATCGGGCGATGCCTTTCGACCTGATTCCCCGGGTGATCGCGGCCTCGGAATGGGAGCGGATCGCTGCCGGCCTGCGCCAGCGCATCCAGGCGCTCAACCGCTTCATCGACGATCTCTACAATGATCAGCAGATCATCGAAGACGGCGTCTTCCCCGGCGAACTGCTGGAAAATTCAGCCAACTTCCGGCAACAGTGCCGAAATTTCTCGCCGCCGCTGGGTATCTGGGCACATATCTGCGGCTCGGACCTGGTTCGCGATGCCGACGGTACCTTCTACGTTCTGGAAGACAACCTGCGAATTCCTTCCGGCGTCTCCTACATGCTGGAAAACCGCCAGGTGATGAAGCGGGTGCTGCCGGAGCTGTTCGAGAACACCCGCATCCTGCCTGTAGACGAGTATCCCTCCCAGCTGTTCGATACCCTGGCCTCGCTGTCACCGCGACCGATCGACTACCCGAATGTCGTGGTGCTGACGCCGGGCATGTACAACTCGGCCTACTTCGAGCATGCCTACCT
>SKQS01000261.1 GCA_007118895.1 Wenzhouxiangella sp. | reverse complement strand
CCTGGCCGAGGTAGCCGTGGACCTGTCCGGTCGGCCGGCCTGCGTGCTGGACGGTGAGTTTCCGCGCGAGTCGGTCGGCGGTCTGCATACCGAAATGGTCAGCCACTTCTTCGCTTCGCTGGCCCAGACCCTGCGTTGCGCCATTCACATCCGGGTGCGCGGGGAGAACACTCATCACATGGTCGAGGCCTGCTTCAAGGGCCTGGGCCGGGCGCTGAAGCCCGCGCTGTCCAGCGATCGTTCCGGCGCCGTGCCTTCGACCAAGGGCCTGCTGTGAACGTGGTGATCATCGACACCGGCAGCGCCAATCTCGGCTCTGTCCGGCATGCGCTGACGCGCCTGGGGGTTGTTGCTGATACCACCTGTGACAGCAGCAAGATTGCGGCTGCCGACCGGGTCATCCTGCCCGGAGTCGGGCATGCCCGCACCGCCATGGCTGAACTGGAGCGGGCCGGCCTGATCGGTCTGATCGGCAGCCTGACCCAGCCGGTGCTCGGTATCTGCCTGGGGCTGCAATTGCTTTACGAGTCCTCCAGCGAAGGCGATGTTGACTGTCTGGGCGTGATTCCAGGCCGCGTCGAACCGCTGAATGCAGGCGAAGGTCTCAGGCTGCCGCACATGGGCTGGAACCAGCTTGAGTGGCGGAATAACAACGACCCGCTGGCCCGTGGGCTTGGCCCGGAAGCCTGGTTCTACTTCGTCCACAGCTTTGCCGCACCGGTCGAACATGCCGTGGCGACCTGCTGCCATGGCGATGAATTTGCCGCCATCGTGCGCTACCGCAATTTCGCCGCCTGCCAGTTTCATCCGGAAAAATCGGCTGCCGTTGGCGCCCGACTGATGGCAAACTTCCTGTTGGAGAGCAGGCAACAGGAGCCGCTGACATGCAGTTGATACCGGCCATTGATTTGCGCGCCGGCCAGGTGGTGCGCCTGGCCCAGGGTGACTTTTCGCGCGAAACCCGTTTCAAGGCCGACCCGGTGATGCTGGCCTGGCGCTACCAGGAAGCCGGCGCCCGCTGCCTGCACGTGGTCGACCTGGACAGCGCCCGCGAGGGCGGGCATGCCAATCTCGAGGCGATCGAGGCGATCTGCGCCACCCTGTCGATTCCGGTGCAGACCGGCGGCGGTGTGCGCTCGCTCGATGACCTGATGCGCCGGCTCGACTGCGGGGCATCGAGAGTGGTGGTCGGCAGCCTGTGTGTGAAAGAGCCGCACCTGGTCGCCGGCTGGATAGAGGAGGTCGGCGCCGAGCGCATCGTTGCCGGGCTGGATGTGACCCGGAACTTCAGTGCCGGCTGGGTGCCGAAGGCAGCCGGCTGGACCGAAGAGGGGGAACTGGACCTGTTCGCCCTGCTGGATATCCTGCGCGAGGCCGGTCTGGTCCACCTGCTGTGCACCGATATCGAGCGCGACGGCATGCTGACCGGCCCGTCACTTGGGCTGTATCGCCAGCTTACCGAGCGTCATGCCGGGCTGAAGGTCCAGGCTTCCGGCGGGGTCGGCAAGGCCGAGCACCTGGAAAAAGTGGCCGAGACCGGGGTGGCTGCCTGCATCGTCGGGCGCGCCCTGCTGGAAGGCAAACTCAGCCTGACCGAGATCGAGCGTTGGTCGCGGTAAGAATCATCCCGTGCCTGGACGTGCGCGATGGCCGCGTGGTCAAGGGCGTGAAGTTTCGCGACCATCGCGACATGGGCGATATCGTCGAGCTGGCCGAACGCTATCGCGATGAAGGTGCCGATGAGCTGGTGTTCTACGACATCACCGCCAGCCCCCAGCGCCGCAGCGTCGATGTCGAGTGGATCGAGCGGGTGGCCGCGGCGATCGACATCCCGTTCTGCGTCGCCGGCGGCATCCGCGATGTGGTCACCGCGCGTGCCGTGCTCAGCGCCGGTGCCGACAAGATCTCGATCAACTCCCCGGCGCTGGAACGCCCGGCGCTGATCGCCGAGCTGGCCGAGGCCTGCGGGTCGCAGTGCGTGGTGGTCGGCATCGACAGCATCAGCGAGCAGGGGCGTTACCGGGTCCGCCAGTACACCGGCGACCCCGACAACATGGTCGACCCGCGCACCGACACCGAGCGCTGGGTGGTCGAGGTGCAGCGCCTGGGCGCCGGCGAAATCGTGCTCAACTGCATGGATGCCGACGGTACCCGCTCCGGCTATGACGTGGCGCAGCTTGGCGCCATGCGCCGCTTGTGCCAGGTGCCGCTGATCGCCTCCGGCGGCGCCGGCGAGCCGGCGCATTTTCTCGAGGTATTCGAAACGGCCGATGTCGACGGCGCCCTGGCCGCGAGCGTCTTTCACAGCGGACATATCCCGATCCCTGGGCTCAAGCGCTGGCTGGCCGACCAAGGTGTGGTCACGCGTATCGATTCGACCATCAGCGAAACCGAAACTGCCGCAGGAGTGGGATGATGAGCAAAGCCTGGATAGAAGAGCTGGACTGGGACAAGGGCGACGGCCTGATTCCGGCCATCGTGCAGGATGCCGGCGACGGCCGGGTGCTGATGCTCGGCTACATGAACGCTCAGGCCCTGTCAACAACGCTGGACAAGGGGCAGGTGACCTTCTTTTCGCGCAGCAGAAACAGCCTGTGGACCAAGGGCGAGACCTCGGAAAATTACCTCGAGCTGGTCGACATCGCCCCGGATTGCGACCGCGATACCCTGCTTGTCCAGGCCATCCCGCACGGACCCACCTGCCATCTCGGCACGGCGACCTGCTTCGGCGAAACCGGCTGGCCGCCGGTGGGCTTTTTGAGCCGCCTGGCGCGCATCATCGCCCAACGCCAGGGCGAGGATCCCGAATCAAGTTACACAGCCCGCCTGCTGGCCGAGGGCATCGCCCGCTGCGCCCAGAAAGTCGGCGAAGAAGGCGTCGAAGTCGCCCTGGCCGCCGTCAGCGACACCCCGGACAAACTCACCGAAGAAGCCGCCGATCTGCTCTACCACTTGCTGGTCTGCCTGCAATCGGCCAACGTCGATCTTGACCAGGTCTGCAAGCAACTGGCCGCCCGCCACACCCCACCACCTTGACCCTCATTCCAGGACACCCAGGTTTTCCACGGCCCGTTTTTTCAGCACCCCCATTCCAGGACACCCATGATCCTGGCCAGGAGCTAGCTTGGCACGCTTCCCATTCCAGGACACCCATGATCTTGGTCAGGAGCGAGCGTTTCGCACCCTCTCTGGTGACCAGTTCTCACTGATCCAAGGATGGATGTTGTCTGGTGTGGTTGGAGTGAACCCTGTTGAAGGGCGATATCGGCGCCGCTGAAGCTGATCGGTGCTGCTTTCGCTTCTGTTTCTTGTCAGGACGCTGCCTGGCGCCTGGTCAACGATGATATTCGAGCACGGGAAACACCTTTAAGCCATCGTTGGCCCATGTCGGTAGCCTTGGTGATCATCGCCTCGGCGCTGCCGATGGCTCGGTAGTAGAGGCTTTCGGTACCCTTGACCTGGCGCAGCCAGGCCCGACTGCAGGTCCTGATGGTCGGCTGATCAGAGTGCGAATCCGATCCGGCTGGCCTGGCAGTTGCCAATACGGCGTCTGGGACCGGATCGGCTGCTGTCGGCAATCGGCCCCGCTTGCCCGGCCAGGCTTGTTCGCCAGTCCATTGGACCAGCTCGATATAGCTGGCCTCGGTCAGACCCAGCAGATCATCCACCGTCAACCCAGCCACCGGCTTGAGCGGCCGGCCAGGCGATGCCCTGTCGCTACTGCAATTGTCCTGCTCACCGGTATCAACAGCCAGCCGGCGGCGAATGGATGTGTGCTCACAGTCGGCGATTCGATCACACATGCCGGCACGCACCGGGTTGAGATCGACGTAGGCCATGCATGACAGCACGGCCCTTTCATCCAGCAGCGCCTGGCACTTGAAGCGTCCTTCCCAGAAGCGTCCACTGCATTTGTCCTCGCGATTGGCCCGGCGGGCGATGGGCTCATTGAGCGCACGCATGAACCAACTCAAACTACCCAGCCGGCAGCGCAGTTCCTTCAGACGCTCGGGATCGCTGCAGATTGCCTCAATGGCACGATCAAGCGCCATCGAATCTGCCGACTTCCCCAGTCGGCCCGGAAAGACCATCAGCCAGCGGCGGGCAACCTCACTATCGTCCCAGCACAGCGGGGCTTCGGGATCGACTCTAAGAACCAGGTGCAGGTGGTTGTCCATGACGGCATAGGCAAAGACCGACACGGCAAAGGCCTCGGCCAGCTCCAGAAGCCGCCGCTCGATCCAGCCCTTGCGATGGTCGAAGTTCCTGCCGGTCAGATGGTCGAAGCCGCACAGGAAGGCACGGCGCACGCAGCGTGAAACACAGTGATAGTAACCTGCGTTATCGGCATCGACCAGTTGGCTGCGAGGGTAGGTCATGGGGATATTGTCGGCGCTCGAAAGTCGGACGTGAATCGGAAGATCCAGTTGATACTTGTAGGAAATCAGATTGATGACTTGTAAGAAATCTGATGAATAATGGATGTCCTGGTTTGCGGGGGCTTGAAGTATCTTGTAATGCCCGCAACCAGCAGGCCGGCCATCATGGATTTTCTTCGCCGCAACGGACCGAGACGCATTATCTGCCTGAGTGCAGAAACGGTGGACACGCTCTATCGGCTGGGCTGCCAGGATCGCATCGTCGGGATTTCCGGCTTTACCGTCCATCCAAAGCAGGCGCGGCAGGAAAAGCCCAGGGTCAGTGCTTTCACCACCGCAAGGATCGAACGGATACTCGAACTGAAGCCTGACCTTGTGCTGGCGTTTTCCGACCTCCAGGCCGAGTTGTGCATGGCGCTGGTCAAGGCAGGCCTTGAGGTACATGTGTTCAACCAGCGCTCGATTGCCGAGACGCTGGAAAGTGTTGTCACACTGGGACGTCTGGTCAGCGCCGAAAAGCTGGCGATGGAGCTGGCCGGAGAGATCGAACAGCATCTTGGCGCCATCCACGCAGCAGGCTGCCGTCTGCCCCAGCAGCCGCGGGTCTATTTCGAGGAATGGGATGATCCGCTGATCTGCGGAATCCAATGGGTATCAGAGCTGATTCAGCTTGCCGGGGGAGTGGATGTCTTCGCCGATCGGGCGTTGCGCCCTGCCGCATCCGAACGCATGCTGGATGGTCCGGAGACGGTGGTTCACGCGCGGCCGGACGTGATCATAGGTTCGTGGTGTGGCAAGAAATTCCGACCCGAACGACTGTGTGAGCGACCGGGTTTCGATCGCATGCCTGCGGTGAGGAACGGGCACCTTTACGAAATCAAATCGGCCGACATCCTGCAGCCCGGTCCCACCAATCTGATCAAGGGCAGTTCGGCTGTGCACGACATCCTGAGAAAGGTTGTCGTTTGAGTGCGTGACCCCGGTTGAAGCAACCGTTTTCCGGGGCGTTTTGAGGTAGCAGGCGACGGACTGGCTCGATCGGTTTTTTCGACTTCGCTCTGGCGGCACGATTGCAGGCACCCGCTACTGTTCAGGAATAGTGGGTGTCCTTATTCGCTCGGTGTCCTTATTCGCTCGGTGTCCTTATTCGCTCTCATTCGCTCGTCCTGAACAGGTTTCTGTGTGTCTTGGTTTGGACACTGGTTCGGGCAGGTTTGACGATGCGCGCTTTTTTTGGTACTACAAAGTCGTGGGCTGGTATGGTTGGCATGCCAGTCTGTCCTGGTTCGTGATCGGTTCAAGCGCGAATCTTGTAGGTGGTACCAGCAAAAATAGCCGCATTGGCATAAACAAACTGGTAATAGTAGGAGGACACTTATGGGTGTTGGTAATCGTTATTTTTCTGTATCCATGTTTTTGTTGTTCATGGCGGTTTGCGCTTCTGCGGTCGCGTCGAAACCGGGAATGGAATTTCCGGCTTGCGATCATCCTGACGTTTTCAGGGTTGCAGACAGCATGCAACTTTCTGGCTTGTTTCGGGCTGGCGTCAACGATGCCGGTGACCTGGTCCTTGTTTTCGATTCCGACGGTAGCGGTTCGGCGACAAAGGCGTTTCATGTCGCCTTGATCAAGGGACAAGAGGCATCTGTAATCGCCGATCTGATGGCGGATACTAATGTTGTTGCGCAACTTCTGGTGCGCCGGGGGCGCTATCTGACTGAGATGGTTTTTCAGCAGCCCGAGCGCGAAGGCCTGGTCGTGTCCGCCAGCACGCTTGGCTGCACCAGAGCGGAACTGCCGGTACAGTTTGGCAATATCGCCCATGTCTTCCAGGCTCGGGCCGTGGCCATTTATTCTTTTCCGCCAGGTCGGCATGCCGTTGAGGCAGTGATCAATGATTTCTCGGATCGACCGCTGATTCTCAGTGAGGAAACGATATCCGCACGTTACGAGTCGGATTCCCCTGAGCTGTCACAGCCTTTGGGCTCCGGGCCAGTTTGGTGTCAGGCTGGCGGTCCAGGAGCAATTTCCTGCAGTTGGTCCGCCGGGGGCATTGGAGGAATCACCGCGGGCTCATGTTCAATTACGTGCCCCGCTTGGCAATATGCGTGCTGCGGCTTTGCATTTGGCAAAAACTGTGTCTGCCGGGCTTACGACGAGAATAACCCTTTCCCATCACCACCACCCGGATGGCCGCCTAACCCAACACCACCGCCTCCAGATTGGCCGCCTTTTCCTCCTCCTGGCGATGGTGACGATGATGATGAGGATGGCGACGACGAGGAACGCGGAGTCGGGAACTGAATTCGCTTTGCGATCCTCTAGTTAAAGGGAGGCCGGGTCATCGCGACCCGGTCGCTTTTGTTCTCGCAACTTGACCCGCTACTGGTGCTCAGCGGAAAAGGTTTATCTTTGACTGACTCTTGAGCGAGCCCCGCTGGTCAGGAGTTTTTTATGGTCCAGCCGCTCCTGCCCGCCTACTCGAACCCGTCGCGGAAGATCAGTTCCGGTTCAAACAGCTGGCCTTGGGCATTGCGTCCGTCGAGTGCCAGCAGGTAGGCCAGCAGCCGGTCGAAGTCGGCTGGCGAAAGGCTGCCGGCGATCCGGTGCGCGGATGCCTGGGCCAGGTCGTTGGCGGTCGAGACCGTGATGTGATCGAGGCCGTGGCTTTGCCAGGAGGTGGCATTCTGGCGTGTCACGGTGATGGTGTTGGTGCTGCCGGCGGTCAGCGGCACGTCTTCGAAACGGATTCGTCGCCACTCGAAGTGGGTGGCCTGCTGGGCAAAGCTCTGCTGCTGGCTGTGGCTGCCGTTGACCGTGATCGATACCGTGCCGCCGCTGGCCGGCAGGTAACGCAGTTCGACCGCACCCGTGCCGCCGCTGTCGCCGTCGACACCGGAGAAGGTCACGCTGGCGCCGTTGCTGCCGAGCTGAACGAAGCGGCCGTGGGCGCTGGAGTCGAAATTGATTTCGATGAAACCGGGGATCTGGGCGCCGCCGGCAAGCAGGCCGTCCTCGGCCTGGTAGATCATGCCACCGGCGACGGTGAAGACATCGGCCAGCTGTTCGGCCGAGCCGTCATGGAAATATGGTGCGGTGTCCCAGATGCCGAGCAGGGTCTGGGTCGAGATGCCGGTGAGCGGCTCGCCGAGCCGGAAGCCGGAACTGGTTCTCAGGGTGCCTACATCGTGGAGGGTGGCGGTGCCGAGCGTGGAGTCGGTGTAGTCGGTCAGCCGGTCGTGACAGCTGGCGCAGCCTGATTCGACAAAGACTCCCGCCCCGGCCAGGGCATCGGCACTCATTGTGCCATCGGCTTCGCGCCACGGGCTTTTCGGCAGGAAGGAGCGGTCCAGCGAGCTCATGTAGGCGGCCAGGTTGTCCAGTTCCTCGCTGCGCCCGGCATTCGGCGGGCCCAGCGGCGGGTTGGGTGTTTCGCCGGCCGGCAGGAAGCCCATGCCGCCGAATTCCTCGACGATGTCGATGACGAAATCCTGCAGTTCGTCGAAGTTGGCGGTCCAGTGGAGGTTGCCGTGGGCGGTGCCGGCCCGGCCGCGCAGGTCCTGGGTGTTGCGAAAGCCCTCGCCGCGCTGGGTGAAGTCCCAGGTGCGGCCGTCGTGACGGCCATCGACATGACAGCTGGCGCAGGAAATGTAGCCTTCGAAGCTCATTTCGTTGAAGCCTTCCGGGTGGTTGCCGGCGAAGAAGAAGATCTGCTTGCCTTCCAGCACTTCCGGGCTCAATGGCTCGGCTACGGCGCTGTCAATGCGATCGGAAGGGAAGCTGCGATCTCCGCTGGCCAGAAAGCCGGACATCTCGATCCGCGAAACGTCGCGGGTCAAAAAGTTCTGCACCCACAGCGTGTCGGTAGGACCATCCCAGGCCAGGCCGCTTGGCGCCGAGCCGGTTTCCAGGCGGGCTTTGGAGGAGCGGCCGCCGCCGGCCTGGATCGCCAGGTCATCGAAGATGGCCACCAGATCGTTGCCCTGCAGGCTGGCAAACACGTAGTTGCCGCGTGGCGAAAACGCCAACGCCGAGGGCGAGTCGCTGTTGTTGGTGTCGATCCGACCGTTGCTGGTGGAGTTGACGCCGGGTTCGGCCGGCACCGGCAGGCTCAGGTCAACCCGCCCCAGCATCGGTCGCAAGGTGCTGTCATGGGTAAACGGCAGATTCAGACCGGTGCCCTGGTCAAAGAACAATCCCCGGTTGGTGTCGTGCTTGATCGCCGTGTACCACAGCCATTGCTGATGCGGGTCGATGACCAGGCTGGAGACGTAATTCGGTACACCGGGCCCGTGGGAGCCGCCGCTGTCCAGCCCCGACCGGCCGCGATCGCGCCGCAGTCGAATGGTGCGAATCAGGCTCATGGTCTCGACATTCACTTCCCAGATCTCACCGTAGTGTTCGGCGGCGATGAAACGGGCGACAAAGGCTCGGTCACCTTCGCCATTGATGGCGATCGCGCCGGCGGTCGGGCCCAGGTCCAGCCCGTCTTCCAGGTTGCGGGTCTGGGCGTTGAAGCGCAGCAGGCGCCCGTTGCCCGGCGACTGCTCGCCCCGGGCATGCAGGCTGGCCAGAACCCGCCCGCCGTCGCGTGTCGTGGCCACCGCCTGCGGGGAGCTGCCGTAGCCGGTGGCAATGAAGTCGATCAGCGTCCCGTCGGCATCGAGCACCGCCAGGCCGTCGCCACCGGCAGCGGCCACCCAGGCCTGGCCGCTGGCCTCGACGACGGTGACCGACCACGGCCTGACCGCCTCATCAAGCTGCAGCGCCAGGGCCAGGTCGGTCTCGCCCAGCAGAACGCCGGTGTCGGCATCGAGCCGGCTGACGCTGTCGTTGTCCGGGTTGACCACCCAGACCTGTCGCCGGCTTTCATCCACCGTGATGGTCGAGGAGTGGGTCGGCAGGGGGCCTTGAGGCAGCTCGGCCACGGTCACGGTCCAGGTCGCGGCAACCAGTGAGGTCGACCCGTCGGGCTTCAGATCGCGGACCTGGACCTTGGCCTCGAAATGGCCGGTCTGGGTGTAGCTGTGGGTGACCTGGGAATTACTGCTCCAGGCGGTGGTGGGCGTGCCGTCGCCGAAGTTGAATCGATATTCCAGGGGGTCGTTTTCCGGGTCCGAGGCGGTCGCGCTGAGCGTGACTTGCTCGCCTGGTGCGATCGGCGAGGGGTCGACGACGAAGTCGTGGATCTCCGGTGCGGCGTTGCCGCCTGATACCTGGCTGCCGGTGGAGAAGCTGAAGCTGTAGCCCTCGATGCCGTTGCCGGCGGCATCGCGTATCCCGCCGGCGACCACGACCAGTTCGTAGGTGGTGTCCGGCTCCAGGTAATCATGCGGGGTCAGGGTGAGGATGCCGTCGTGGGCGAACGACACCCAGGCATCGACCGGTGCGCCGATGGTATTGCCGTCGATTGGCCTGAGCAGGATGGTCTGGCCGTTGATGATGGTTTCCGAGCGCAGGGTTTCGGCAATGATCAGGCTGACCGGCGCGCCGAGCGGATAGCCGGTCTGGCCTGGCCTCGGGATGTGATAGCCGACATAGGGGCTGCGGGTATCGGGCTCGGCCTGGTGACACCAGATGCCAACCCCGTCGCGGCCGGGAAAGCTGTAGCCGCCGGTGATCAGCAGGTTGCCGACAGGCAACTTGTACTGACTCACGTCCAGCGCGCCAGATGCGCTGCCGGCCGGCCGGTTGTCACCCACCTCGTCGAATTCCAGTACCGGCGTCAGGGTGGTCATGTCGATCTTGTGGCGCCGGGTAAAGACGTATTCGTCCTGGGTCTGGACATAGGGCACGTTGGTACCGGCGTTCAGATCCGGATTGCCGGTCAGGTCCAGCGTGGTGACCAGCTGCAGGGCGGTCGGGTCGCTGTAGTCGATCACATAGACCAGGTGCCGGGGCTCTCCGCCGGCCAGCACCAGGTAGTTTTCCCACACCGCGCCGATGTAGGCGCCGAACGGGCCGGCCAGCTTGTCAAGAAACTGCGGCGGGCCGGGCGGGTCATCGAATACCGGGCTGATGTCGTAGGACACCACGCCCAGCATCGCGCCATCGGAAACGATGAACAGGTAGTTGCCGATCAGGATGCCATTGCCGGCGACACCGTGCGCGGCCAGCGGCTCCCATTCGGCCAACAGCTGGTTGCCTCGCCACAGCCGACCGGTGCCGGCATTGATCCCGTACTGGATCCAGTTGAACGGGACGGCCCACGGGTAGTACAGCCGGTGTAGGCCGCTGTCGGGCGCAGAGGGCTGGTTCTGGGGGGTGAATCCGGCAAGGATTTCACCTGGCGCGCTTTGCGGCATGAGTTGTTCGGCAAGCTGGCCGGGGCCATCGCTGCGCACCCGACAGCCCCAGGCGCCGCATACGTACTCTCCCAGCTTGGTATGGGCGTGCGTTCCCTGGTCGGTCGGGACATCCACCTCGGTCTGGTAGGTGCCAAACGTAGCCGGATCGCTCTGGTCGAAAAATCGCCACCAGCGTCGATTGCCGCCGGCAACGTTGTTGCTGAGCATCACGCCGTTGTGCCAGACCATGTTGCCAAGGCGCCCCAGCCCGACTTCGCGGTACAGCAACTGGCCGGGCTCGCAGCTATGAGCGTCGGGAAACCCCGAGGCCGGTGGTGAGCCCTGGGCATGAACGTCAGTGAATACGAATGCGACAAGAAGCACCGGCAGGGTGCAAAGCCATCCCCGGGTCATGGTGTGGAACCTCCCTGGTTCGATCAGCGGCCGCTCATTTCCCCGTCATGACCGGCCGGCTGAAGGTCAGTGCAGCCTGACCGGTAAAGCAGCCAGTCGTCATGTTAGCGGCCGCGCCAGGCCCCGACAAGCCAAGTCCGTCACACTTTCCGGTGTCGGCTCCCGGATCGGGACACCCATGATCTCCCTTGAGCCGCTGCTTTAGAACAGGACACCCAGCATCCGGTGTTGTACAACGAGCCCTCGGCTACCGGTGATCGGTTGGTCGAGGGCTGCTGTAGATCGAATCGGTGGTGGCTACGGCCTGCCTTGGTAAATTCGTCAGTCGGTGAGTCCGGGATCAGGCCCTGGCCAGCGGGGGCGCCACTTCCGGCGCTTCTTCGAAGCCCGGGCGGGCAAACAGGTAGCCCTGGAACAGGTCCACGCCCTGTTCGCGCAGCCAGTTGAATTCGGCCAGGGTTTCCACGCCTGATGCGATCACCTCGATCTTTAGGCTGCGGCACAAGGCGATGATGGCCGAAATCATGGCCTGGCGGCGCGGGCTGCGATCGACCTGGTTGACGATCTCGCGGTCGAGCTTGACCAGGTCAGGGCGAAACACGGCCAGACGCTTCAGGCCGACGTCACCGGTGCCGATGTTATCGGCCAGCACGCGAAAGCCGAACTCGCTGGCGCGCCGGCTGACCGCGCCCAGTTGACGCGGGTTGCCCAGCCGCACCAGGTTGCCAAACTCGAGCACGATCTGGCTGGTATCGAAGCTCAGGGCATAGGCGCGCTGAAGGGTGAGTTCCATGGCATGATCGAGATTGCTGAAATCGACATGGGTGCAGTTCAGGTGTACCGGCGTTTCCAGGCCACACTCGCGAGCCACCTGCAGTGCGCGCAGGCGGCAGGCCTGGTCGAAGCGGAAGGCGTTCTCAGGACGGATCGAGGCGATGATCTGGCCGGCTGGCTGACCCATCACGCCGCGCACCAGGGCCTCGTGCCCGATGGCTTCAAGTCCGTTGCGAAGCGTGACGATGGGCTGGAAGGCGAAGCTGATCCCGATATCCAGGAAGTCGCTGAATTCAGCCGCCTGGTCGTCTTTGAGGCTGGCTCCGAACGGCTGCTTCGTGTTCATGGTGATGGCGGCATTTGTCATTTTGCATTCCCTTGGCTGGAACCCCCGAAAACCCTTTAGTGACCATGCAGCAATTTCAGTGCCATCAAATGTGAAATGTGAACTGGTGACGGTCATGATCGGCAAAGATGGATCTACTTGGCGGTTTTCGCCGGGGCGATGGCCTGCCAACCTGCACCGTTGGTCAGTCGCTGACGCTGGTCAGTCGTCCGCTTCAGCCTGCTGAAGCAAGAGCACGAGCTGTTCGAGTCGTTCGATCGGGTCGGTGATCTCGAGCAGGCCCTGGGCGCGGGTGAAATGCAGGGGCAACAGCGAGGCCAGGGCAAAGCCCAGGCTGTCTGCCTGGTCGAGGTCGACCTCGATGTTCGAGGCCACTTCAGGCATGCCGACCAGCTCGCGCATCATGGCCTGCAGGGCGCCGAAGCGTGCCGGTACCGCCACGGCCGGCGCTGGCACCAGCCAGTGGACCTCACCGACCAGCAAGCCATCGTCGCGAGTTCGGGTCGCTTCGACCCGAAAGCGACGATGGCCGCGGCAGCTCACGCCCAGCAGCCCGTCTTCCAGGGTGCTGAAGTCCTCGATCACCGCTTCGGTGCCGATCCGCGAATGACCGGCTGGCTGCTGATCGGTGGCCGGCAGCAGGCACACCACCCCGAAGCTGCTTCCGGTGCGGGCGCAGTCGCGAATCATATCCAGGTAGCGTCGCTCGAAGATGCGAAGCGGCAGCAGGCTGCCGGGGAACAGCACGGTCGACAGGGGAAACAGCGGCAGTGTCTGGCTCACCGGCTTTTCAGCGCTTCGATCAGTCGTCTCGAGGCGCCCTCGAAGCCACGATTGCTCATGAATACGATGTGATCGCCTGGGCGGGCTTCCTGCTCCAGGTCTTCCAGCAGATTATCGATACGGGAACGGGCGCGGCCGCCACCAGCCATTCGCCCCAGGACATCCTGCGGGTCCCAGTCAATCGCCGGAGAGGTCTTGAGCCAGACCAGGTCTGCCGGGGCCAATGCCGGGGCCAGGTCGGTCAGGTGGTGACCGGCGCGCATGGTGTTGCTTGCCGGCTCCAGTGCCACCAGGATGCGCCCTCCGCCGATGCTGCGGCGCAGGCCCTCCAGGGTCAGGCGGATGGCGGTTGGGTGGTGCGCGAAATCATCATAGACGCGGATGCCTTCGATGTCGGCCAGCAGTTCCATGCGCCGCTTCACGCCCTGAAACTCGGCCAGCGCGGCCACCGCGTTTTCGGGCGCGACGCCGGCGGCAACTGCAGCGGCGACTGAGGCCAGGGCGTTGAGCGCGTTGTGCTGGCCGGTAAGCGACCACTCCAGCTCGGCGACGAGCTCGCCGGCTTGGCTGAACTGAAGCCGCCGGCCAGCTGGCTCGAGCAGTTGAACCTGCCAGTCGGCCTCCTGGTCGGCCAGGCCGAAACCGCATGCCTGACTCCAGATCCCGCGCTGCAGCACCTCTCTTAGCGCACTGTCGCCCTGGTTGTGGATGATGTGGCCACGCCCTGGCACGGTGCGCACCAGATGATGAAACTGGGTCTGGATGCTGGCCAGGTCGGGATAGATATCGGCGTGATCGTACTCCAGGTTGTTGAGCACCGCGATTCGCGGTCGATAGTGCACGAACTTGGCCCGCTTGTCGAAAAACGCGGTGTCGTACTCGTCGGCTTCGACGACAAAGACATCATCACCACCACGTGCAGAGCGCCCGAAGTTGACCGGAATGCCGCCGATCAGAAATCCCGGCCGGAGACCGGCATGTTCAAGGATCCAGGCCAGCATGCTGCTGGTGGTGGTCTTGCCGTGGGTGCCGGCCACGGCCAGGACCAGCCTGTCGCGCAGGTAGTTTTCGCCCAGCCAGCGCGGCCCGGAGGTGTAGGGCACGTCACTGTCAAGCACCGTTTCCACGGCCGGATTGCCACGGCTCAGCGCGTTACCGATCAGGACCAGGTCCGGCGGCGGATCCGGTAGCGGCTGGTCGTAGCCCTCGGTCAGCTCGATACCCAGTTCGGCCAGTTGGGTGCTCATCGGTGGATAGACATTGTGGTCGGCGCCGCTGACCTCATGGCCGTCGTCACGGGCCAGCGCGGCAAGACCGCCCATGAAGGTGCCGCAGATGCCGAGTATGTGGATTCTCACGTGATGCCGACGATGTTCGCGATCAGGGTGAAACTGATGGCGAACAATACCACTGCCACCACCAGCCCGGTTGTGAAGGACACCTCCAGCGCCCGGCGCCAGATGTGGGCGTCGACGGCAAAAGACCAGACGAAGACTGCCAGCGCCAGCAGTACTGGCCCGGCAGGCGGCGGATCAGCGGTTGAAAGCAGCAGGGGAAAGTTCAGCAACGCCAGCAGCGCGCTGGTGCCGAACAGGGCGGCCACGGTCTGCTGCCATCGAGCCGGCTTGCCGACCAGGTTGAGAATGAACCGGGCTGCGACCAGTGGCACAATGACCGCGATGGTAAGGATCAGCACAGGATTGCCGGGTCGCTCGCTCACCGACAGGGTCAGCGCCGATACACCGATGTATGCCAGCACGCCGACGGTAGCTACTGCCGGGCCGCCGGGCAGGTCTTCCGGCCCCGATCGCAGCATGATGATGCCGAGCCAGCGCGCGATCAGATCGGTCATGCCGGGGAAGAATGCTTCATGATCGACCCGGCATCAATCGACAAGACCATCGATACCCGTGGCAGCCTGTGCCCGGAACCGGTCACCAGGACCCGCCGGGCACTTGACACCATGACCGGCGGGCAGCTGCTCTCGGTACTGGCCACCGACCCCCTGGCCGAGCTCGATCTGCGCGTTTTCTGTGAGCGTCATGGCCATGAGCTGCTGGAGATTCGGCGCAGCCCGCCCGACCTGGAAATCGTGATCAGGAAAGGGCCGCCCTGAGCCTGGCGTTGACCTCTTCGATGCTGCCCATGCCGTCGACCTCGCGCAGCAGGCCCTGGCGCCGGTAGTGATCAGTAATCGGCGCGGTCTGTTCGCGGTAGACACGCATCCGGTTACGGATTACATCCTCGGTGTCGTCGGAGCGCCCTTCCTCGGCCGCGCGCCTGGCAAGTCGCGCAATGATCTCCTCTTCGTCAACGGTCATCGCCAGCGCTGCCTGCAGCGGTTGTCCAAGCTCGGAAAGCATCTGGTCCAGCGCCTTGGCCTGTACCTGGTTGCGCGGAAAACCATCGAGAATGAAGCCGGACACGACGTCCTCGCCGCCCAGTCGTTCTTCGATCAGGTCCAGCATCAGCTCATCGGACACAAGTTCTCCGGCATCCATCGCTGACTTGGCCTTTATGCCCAGCGGCGTGCCCGCGGCAACAGCCTTGCGCAGCAGTACGCCGGTGGAAATATGAACAACCGAGAGTTGATCCTTCAACACCTCGGCCTGCGTGCCCTTGCCGGAGCCCGGCGGCCCCAGGAGTACGATTCTCATGTTGGAATTTCAATGTCGACAGATGATCGAAGCCGCTAAAGCTACTCTGCGTCGCCGGCGCTGTCAAATGTGCCCGGCAACCCGGGGCCGAAGTCGCCACTGGATCATGCCGATTTGGCATGAAGGCGTCATCTTGCAGTTCATATAATGAAGGTCGAATCACCGGAGTGGAACAGGTGCCGGAAAATTTGCTGTATGCCCAGTCCGGGGGCGTGACACCGGTCATCAACGCTACTGCAGCGGCCATTATCGAAACTGCGCGAGAGCATGGCCAACGGGTCGGCAAGGTTTATGCCGCCGCCGAGGGCATACTGGGCGTGTTGGGAGAACGCCTGATCGATACCGACTCGATTTGCGCTGACGATCTGCGGCGCATGGCCAACTCGCCCGGTGGCGCATTCGGTTCCTGCCGCTACAAGCTGCCGGCCCCGGAAGACGGACAGCGTGAGTATGCCCGGCTGATCGATGTATTCCGCGCCCATGACATCGGCTGTTTCTTCTATAACGGCGGCAATGATTCGGCCGATACCGCCGCCAAGATCGCCCGCTACGGGCGCGAACATGACTATCCGATTCGCTGCATCGGCGTGCCCAAAACCATTGACAACGACCTGGCGGTGACCGACAACAGCCCCGGTTTCGGTTCGGTGGCCAAGTACGTGGCGATCTCGATCCTCGAGGCCAGTCTCGACGTTCGCTCGATGTCGGCGAGCTCGACCAAGGTTTTCATCCTTGAGGTGATGGGGCGTCATGCCGGCTGGATTGCCGCCGCCGGCGGCCTGGCCCGGCGGCGCCGCGAGGATCCGCCCCAGGTCCTGCTGCTACCGGAGATTCCCTTCGATGCAGAGCGTTTCCTGGCCGCAGTGGAGCAGTCGGTCAAATCCAATGGCTACTGTTCGGTGGTGGTCTCGGAAGGCCTGCGCCGGCCCGATGGTGGACTGGTCAGCGAAGGCTCGGCAACCGATGCCTTCGGCCACAAGCAGCTCGGCGGCGTCGCGCCGCTGGTCGCCGATCTGGTTCAGCGAAAGCTTGGCTACAAGCACCACTGGGCGGTATCCGACTATCTGCAGCGTTCGGCCCGTCATATTGCCTCGGCCACTGACCTGGAGCAGGCCCGGGCCGTCGGCAGGGCCGCGGTCGAACTGGCATTGGCCGGTGAATCCGGGGTCATGCCGGTGATCCGGCGGCTTAGCGATCAGCCGTATCGCTGGGAGGTCGCTTCCGCGCCTTTGTCGGAGATCGCCAACCGCGAAAAAAAGATGCCGCGTAAATTCATCAGCGAGGACGGCTTCGGCATTACCGAGGCGGCCAGGCGCTATCTGGCGCCATTGATTCGCGGCGAGGCCTTTCCCGACTTCAGGGACGATGGGCTGCCCGATTATCTGAGGCCTGACTTTGCGACGATCGAGCCAAGATTGCCCGGCTTTGAGCCGTGAACCCACCTTATTCACCATGTCGCCTACTACGGAGCCATGGTGAATCAGGTGGGTTGAAACCGTCCAGCATTGGCGCTAACCTGACCGGCTTGATTCTGATTCTGCGGACCGACTATTCATGACTTCCAGATTGACTTCACTCAACGAGTGGGTGGACCAGGTGGCTTCCCACACCGGGGCAAGCCGGGTTCACTGGTGTACCGGCGACGCCGACGAGAATCGACGCCTGATCGAAGCCATGCTGGAAAGCGGAGATCTGCTCAGCCTCAACGAGGCGACCCATCCGGATTGCTACCTGCATCGCTCAGACCCCAACGATGTGGCCAGAGTGGAACATCTGACCTTTGTCTGTACCGGTTCGCGCGACGATGCCGGTCCCAACAATAACTGGATGGACCCGGCCGAGGCGCATGCCCTGATGAACGGTCTGTTTGCCGGCTGCATGGAAGGGCGCACCCTGTACGTCGTGCCCTACTGCATGGGGCCGATCGACTCGCCGCTGTCGCGCTGCGGGGTCGAGATTACCGACAGCCCTTACGTGGTGGTCAACATGCGCCTGATGACCCGGATGGGAAAGGCGGCGCTGGAGCGCATCGAGCGCGATGGTCATTTCGTCAAGGGCCTGCACTCGACCGGCGAGCTGGATCCGGACCGTCGCTACATCATGCACTTCCCCGAGGAGCTGTCGATCCAGAGCTATGGGTCGGGCTACGGCGGCAATGCGCTGCTGGGCAAGAAGTGCCACGCGCTTCGGATTGCCAGCTACCAGGCAAGAACCGAGGGCTGGCTGGCCGAGCACATGCTGATCGTCGGCATCGAAAATCCGGCAGGCCAGGTGCGCTACATCGCCGGGGCCTTTCCTTCGGCCTGTGGCAAGACCAACCTGGCCATGCTGATCCCTCCGGCCGCCTACCGTGAGGCCGGCTGGAAGGTGTGGACGGTCGGCGATGACATTTGCTGGCTGCACCCGGGCGAGGACGGCCGGCTGTATGCCATCAACCCGGAGGCCGGCTTCTTCGGCGTGGCGCCGGGTACCAGCAGCGCCACCAACCCGAATGCCCTGGCCATGCTCGACCGCGAGGCAATCTTCACCAATGTCGCGGTGACTGCCGACAACCAGCCGTGGTGGGAAGGGCTGGATCATGGCGAGCCGGCGCTGGACTGGCGCGGCCGCGAGTTCGACCCCAAGCGCGGCCCGGCCGCGCACCCGAATTCGCGCTTTACCGTTTCCCTCAAGCGCTGTCCCAGCTATTCCGACCAGGCCGAGAGCGCCCGGGGCGTACCGATCGATGCGATCATCTTCGGCGGTCGGCGGGCCGCCCTGGCGCCGCTGGTCATGGAGGCCTTCGACTGGACCCATGGCGTGCTGGTCGGCGCCGCGATGGCCTCCGAGACCACTGCCGCAGCGTCTGGACAGGTCGGGGTAGTGCGGCGCGATCCGATGGCGATGAAGCCATTCTGCGGTTACCACTTTGCCGACTACTGGGCCCACTGGCTGAAAGTAGGTGCGGGCCTTAGCCAGCCACCGAAGATTTTCCAGGTCAACTGGTTCCGTCGCGATGAGCAGGGCCGGTTCATCTGGCCCGGTTTCGGCGACAACATGCGGGTGCTGGAATGGATTCTCGAGCGCTGCGACGGCCAGGCCGACGCACGCGAGACCGCGGTCGGCCGCCTGCCGGCTGATGATGCGATCAACCTGGACGGGCTCGACGAGCGTCCGGACATGGAGACCCTGCTGGCCACCGACGCCCGGGAATGGGCCGCCGAGCTGGACGAAATCGAGCGCCACCTGGACGAATACGGGCAGCGCGTGCCGGTTGAACTGCGTCAGCAGCTGGACAAAATCCGGGGCAATCTGGGCTGATTCACCAGCCGTGACGTTTCTTCACTGATTTCACGGAGTTTTAACAAACCCTTTTCATTCCGGCAACAGAGTGCTACTATTCGGACGAGCCTGGGAAAGAGGGCATTGTCAACTTCTGTTGAGAATGTCGCTTTTCCGTCTCTTCGACTAGCTGTCGATACTAGTATCGAGTGCAATACCCAAACTGATAACTGACTTCGGGAGAGTCTGAAAATGCAAAACCGTAATTCACTAGTTACGGCGATCCGCTACGCCCTCGGGGCTGGCGCGGTTGCCGGCCTGGCCATGACCGCCGCACCTGTCGTCGCCCAAGACGACGAGGCTGCAGAGCTGGATCGTGTCCAGGTTACCGGTTCGCGTATTTCGCGTACCGACATCGAAGGCCCGTCGCCGGTCACCATCCTGTCCCGCGAGGACCTGGAAATGACCGGTCAGGCCAACCTGGCCGACGTGCTTCGCACGCTGAACT
>SKQS01000007.1 GCA_007118895.1 Wenzhouxiangella sp. | reverse complement strand
GCGCGACCACCGAGATCCCGGCCTCGGCCAGCTCGGCGCTGAAACCATGCTCCTCGGCAATCGCCTCATCGCTCCAGCGACCGGGGCGGTAGAACTTGGCGATCAGCGGGTCGGGCTGGTCCTCGCGGCCGACCTGCCATACCCGGTTTTCGTAGCTGTTGAGCGCCAGCAGTCGCCCGTCGGTGACAAAGCCCAGCGACTCGATGGCATCCAGCACCGTGTCCGGCTCCAGTCCAGCAAACGGCGGCTTGTTGTCCCTGGGATGCACCTGAGGGAGGGTCAGGACTGTTTCGGGTGCAGCCGGTCGGGCAGGCCGAACTCGGCGATCATCGAGCGTGCCGCTTCGCGACCGTCGAATACCGCGGTCACCACCAGGTCGGCGCCGCGCTCCATGTCGCCGGCAGCATAGATGCGCGGATTGGCGGTCTGGAACGGACGGGCGCCGTTCAAACCCACGGCGATCCGGCCGTCGGGACCGGTGGCAAGCTGATACTGCTCGAACCAGGCCGGCGGGTCGGGGCGGAAACCGAAGGCGATGACCACCGCGTCGGCCTCGACGCGCTCTTCGCTGCCGGGCACTGGCTGCGGCGAGCGCCGGCCGTTGGCGTCGGGCTCGCCCAGCTCGGTCCTGACCATGTCGACGCCGCGCACCCGGCCGTTTTCGCAGTGGATGGCGATCGGCTGGCGGTTGAACTCGAAGTTGACCCCTTCCTCGCGGGCATTGGCGACCTCGCGGCGCGAGCCGGGCATGTTGTCCTCGTCGCGGCGGTAGGCGCAGGTCACGCTGGTCGCGCCCTGGCGCACCGCGGTGCGCACGCAGTCCATGCCGGTATCGCCGCCGCCAAGCACCAACACGCGCTGTCCGGCCAGGTCGATGTACGGGAACTTGGCGTCCTCGGGTCGGCCCAGCACCCGGTTGACGTTGCCGATCAGGTAGGGCAGGGCCTTGTACACGCCTTCGGCATCCTCGCCGGGAAAGCCCCCGGTCACGTAGCGGTAGGCGCCCAGGCCGAGAAATACCCGGTCGTAGTCGGCGAGCAGCCGGTCCAGGCCGACATCACGTCCGACCTCGATGCCGAGATGGAACTTCACCCCCATCCCCTCCATCAGCTCGCGACGGGTCTCGACCACCTGCTTGTCGAGCTTGAACGGCGGGATGCCGTAGGTCAGCAGGCCGCCGATGCGCGGGTAGCGGTCATAGACTTCCGCGCCCACGCCGTGGCGCACCAGCACGTCGGCACAGGCCAGCCCGGCCGGACCGGCGCCGACGATGGCGACCCGGTGTCCGCTGGGCTCGACCCCGGACAAATCCGGTCTCCAGCCCGCCTTGACCGCCTCGTCGGTGATGTATTTCTCTACTGATCCGATGGTCACCGCGCCCAGCCCGTCGTTGAGCGTGCAGGCGCCCTCGCAAAGCCGGTCCTGCGGGCAGATACGGCCGCAGATCTCGGGCAGCGAGTTGGTTTGATGGGACAGTTCTGCGGCCTCGAACAGACGGCCCTGCTCGACCAGCCTCAGCCAGTCGGGAATGTAGTTGTGAACCGGGCAGGCCCATTCGCAGTAGGGGTTGCCACAGTCGATACACCGTCCGGCCTGGTCGGCGGCGGCATCGGCCTGGTACTGGCCGTAGATTTCTTCCCAGCCCTGGACGCGAATCCGCACCGGAACCACCTCGGGATCGCGGCGCGGAGTCTCGAGAAAGTGCAGGGCGCTTCTCCGGGCGCTCATGCCGCCTCCCGCAGGCTGGCGATGAGCTGATCCAGGCCTGCCGCCCGCGGCTTGACCACCCAGAAGCGGGGCAGAAAGCCACGGAAGTCATCCAGGATTTCGGCTGCCAGAGCCGAGCCGGTCAGCTCATGGTGGGTCTCGATCAGTCCGCGCAGGTGGTGCAGATGCGCTTCCATGGTTTCCGGTGTGATGTGGTGGATGTCGATCAACTCATGGTTGAAGCGGTCGACAAAGCCCCGGTCCATGTCGAGCACGTAGGCGAAGCCGCCGGTCATGCCGGCGCCGAAATTAACCCCGGTAAGGCCAAGCACCGCGACCACGCCGCCGGTCATGTACTCGCAGCAGTGATCGCCGGCCCCTTCGATCACCGCTACCGCACCGGAATTGCGTACGGCAAAGCGCTCGCCGGCGGTGCCGCCGGCAAACAGCTGGCCGCCGGTGGCCCCGTACAGGCAGGTATTGCCCATGATCGGCGTGGTCCTGGCGCTGAAGCGGTGGCCCGGTGGCGGTCTGAGCACGATGCGGCCACCGGCCATGCCCTTGCCGACATAGTCATTGGCATCGCCGATGAGGTCCAGGTGCAATCCGCCGGCGTTGAAGGCGCCCAGGCTTTGTCCGGCTGAGCCGGTAAGTGTTATGGCCAGCGGCTGCTCGGCCATGCCCTGGTCGCCCCAGCGGCGGGCGATCGCCCCGGACAGCCGGGCGCCGATCGCGCGGTCGTGGTTGGCGATCGGGTACTCGAAGCTGCCGCCGGTACCCTGTTCGATGGCCTGGCGGCAGTCATCAAGGATCCTGCCGGCCAGTTCGCCCCGGTCGAACGGCGGGTTGGACGCCTCGGTGCAGTAGCGGGCTGAATCATCGCCGAAGTTGCCGCGCTCGGTCAGCGGCGCCAGGTCGATCAGCCGGTGGCGCGGGGTCAGACCCTCGCGGCGCTCCAGCAGCTCGGTGCGCCCGATCAGCTCATCCAGGTTTTTCACGCCGATCGAGGCCATCAGCTCGCGCACCTCGCGGGCGACGAAGCGGAAGTAGTTCATGGCCATTTCCGGCAGCCCGTGGAAATGCTCGCGGCGCAGGGTCTCGTTCTGCGTCGCCACGCCGGTGGCGCAGTTGTTCAGGTGACAGATACGCAGGTACTTGCAGCCCAGGGCGACCATCGGCGCGGTGCCGAAGCCGAAGCTCTCGGCGCCGAGAATGGCCGCCTTGACCACGTCCAGACCGGTCTTCAGCCCGCCGTCGGCCTGGATTCGCACCCACTGGCGCAGGCGGTTGGCCATCAGAACTTCGCGCACCTCGGCAATGCCCAGTTCCCACGGCGAGCCGGCGTACTTGACCGAGGTCAGGGGGCTGGCGCCGGTACCGCCGTCGTAGCCGGAAATGGTGATCAGGTCGGCGTAGGCCTTGACCACGCCGGCGGCAATCGTGCCCACACCCGGCTCGCTGACCAGCTTGACCGAGACCAGCGCGTTCGGATTGACCTCCTTGAGGTCGTAGATCAGCTGGGCCAGGTCCTCGATCGAATAGATGTCGTGATGCGGCGGCGGCGAGATCAGGCCGACTCCGGGGCTGGCGAAACGCAGCCGGGCGATCAGCTTGTTGACCTTGTGGCCCGGCAGCTGGCCGCCTTCGCCGGGCTTGGCGCCCTGGGCGATCTTGATCTGGATGACTTCGGCCGAGTTCAGGTAGGCTGGCGTGACGCCGAAACGGCCGGAGGCGACCTGCTTTATCGCCGAGTTCTTCTCGGTGCCATAGCGCGCCGGGTCCTCGCCACCCTCGCCGGAGTTGGAGCGTCCGCCGAGCCGGTTCATTGCTATAGCCAGCGCCTCGTGGGCTTCCGGCGACAGCGCGCCTAAGGACATCCCGGCCGAGTCGAATCGCTTGAGGATGGACTGTTCGGATTCGACCTGGTCCAGCGGCAGTGGCTGGTCGCTGGTCTTGACCTCCAGCAGGTCGCGCAGGAAGGCCGGTGGACGCCGATTGACCGCCTCGGCGAAGCGCTGATAATCCTGGTAACGGCCGCTGCGCGCGGCTTGCTGCAGCAGCTTGACCACGTCCGGGTTGTAGGCGTGATATTCACCGCCGTGGACGTAGCGGTACAGGCCACCGTGCTCGATCGGCATCTGCTCGTCCCAGGCCCAGCGGGCCAGCGAGCGCTGGTCTGCCTGCAGTTCGGCAAAGCCGGCGCCGCCGATCCGGCTGGTGGTGCCGGGAAAGCAGCGCTCGACCACCTCGTCGGCCAGGCCGATGATCTCGAACAGCTGGCTGCCGCGATAGCCCGAAATGGTCGAGATGCCCATCTTCGACAGGATCTTGAACAGCCCCTTGCGAATGCCGCGACGATAGGCCCGGCCAAGCTGCATCGCCTCGTCGGCAGCACTTTCGAACTCGCCGCCCTCGGCCATGGCGTGCAAGGTCTGGTAGGCAAGATACGGATAGACCGCCGTTGCGCCCATGCCGATCAGGCAGGCAAAGTGGTGCGGATCTCGGGCATAGCCGGTCTCGACGATCAGGTTGCACAACGGGCGCTGGCCGCTGGCAATCAAATGATGGTGGATCGCGCCTGTGGCCAGCAGTGCATGAATCGGGATGTGACCGGGCTTGAGCCAGCGATCGGACAGCAGCAGGATCAGCTTGCCTTCGGCAACCGCCTCGCTGGCCTTCTGGCACAGGTCATCGAGCGCCTCGCCAAGCGGCAGCTCTTCCGGATAAACCAGGTCGATCTGGGCCGAGGGCAGAGCCAGCTGCGGTGCGTTGAGCAGCTGGCGCAGCTTGCGCTGCGACAGCACCGGTGAATTGAGCACGATGCGGTCGGCCAGCTGAGGGCCGATCTCGAACAGATTGCCCTTGCGTCCGACACCGGTTTCCATCGACATCACCAGGCGCTCACGCAGCGGGTCGATCGGCGGATTGGTGACCTGGGCAAACTGCTGGCGGAAATTGTCGAACAGCGAGCGAATGCGGGTCGACAGGATCGGCATCGGGGTGTCATCGCCCATTGAGCCGACCGCTTCGGCCTGGGTCTCGGCCAGCACCCGGATGACCTCTCGGCGCTCCTCGCGCGACAGGTTGAACATCTTCTGGTAGGTTGCCAGGGTGTCGGCATCCATCGGCTCGGCGGCCATGTGGACATCGATCAACTCGGAGTCAAGGTAGCGTACGCCGCGCCGGAGCCAGGCTTTCCACGGATGCAGTTGCTTGAGCTGGTTGTCGATGTCGACCGAGAGCTTGAGGGTGCCGGCGGCCAGATCCACCGCCAGCATTTCTCCGGGACCGAGCCGTCCGCGCTGCTCGATCCGCTCCGCTGGCAGTTCGACCACCCCGGTTTCGGAGGCCACGATCAGGTGACGGTCGGTGGTCAACGCCCAGCGTGCCGGTCGCAGGCCGTTGCGGTCCAGGCAGCACACCGCGTGCCGGCCGTCGGTGGCGACGATGCCGGCCGGACCGTCCCAGGGCTCCTGGTGAAAGGCAAACAGCTCGTAGAAGGCCTTGAGGTCAGCATCCATGGTGCCGAGCGTCTGCCAGGCCGGAGGGATCAGGATGCGCAGGCTCAGAGGCAGGTCCAGACCGCCGCGAACCAGCAGTTCGACCATGTTGTCCAGGGCCGAGGAATCCGATCCCGTCAGCGACACCAGCTCGTCGAGTTCATCCAGCGGCCCCAGCAGCGGCGAGCGAAGCAGCTGTCGCCGGGCATGGGTCCAGCTGCGGTTACCACGAATGGTGTTGATCTCGCCGTTGTGAGCCAGCATCCGGAACGGCTGGGCCAGGCGCCAGCGCGGCAGGGTATTGGTTGAAAAACGCTGGTGAAACAGGCAAACCGCGGTTTCTAGCCTGGGATCGGCAAGTTCCGGGTAGAAGCAGTCGAGCTGCTGGGGCATCACCATGCCTTTCCACGACAGCGTTTCCGGCGACAGGCTGGCAATGTAGAAATAACGATTGTCGGCATGGGCCTGCTGGGCCAGGCGACCGATTCGGAACAGCCTGCGGCCGAACTCCTCGCGGCTGACTGTCGCAGGCCGGCTGATGTACAGGTGCTCGATGCGCGGCAGGCTGCTTCGCGCCCGTTCGCCCAGCGCCTCGGGGTCGACGGCTACCATGCGCCAGCCGGCTACTGACAGTTCGTGCCGTTGGCACAGCCTGGTCAACGTGCCACGTTGCTCCTCGGCCTGCGAGGGGTCCAGAAAGATCGCGCCGACGGCGAAATGCTCACCGGGATCGAAGCCCTGCTCGACAGCCAGGGTGCGCAGGAAGCCGGTCGGCTGGGTCATCAGCAGGCCGCAACCATCACCGGTTTTGCGGTCGGCGGCCACCGCGCCGCGATGGGTCAGACGCTTGAGCGCCGTCAGCGCGGTTGCAACAACCTCGTGGCCGGGCTGGTTGTCCAGGTTGAGGAACAGACCGAAGCCGCAGCTGGCTTTTTCGTCGACCGGGCACAGCCGACGATTGACGGGAAAATCGTTGAATGCAGACACGTC
>SKQS01000283.1 GCA_007118895.1 Wenzhouxiangella sp. | reverse complement strand
ATGATGTTGGTCGGGTCGGCATTGGTATTGGCGTCGCTCACGGCCTGGCGCAGGCTGCCTGGGCCGGCGTCGTTGGCGTTGATGACGGTAAACGTGGCGGCCTGAACACTGGCTGCGGCCATCATCACGGCAAGGATCAGGGCCAGTGCGGGCGCGCAGGCCATGCGGGCCGGCCGTTCGACGATTACGGTTGGTTCAGACATGTCTTGTTTCCTGTTCGGGTGGGTATCGATTGCCTTACTGGCCGGGATGCGACCGGTTGCGGCCGACTCGCCGCAGGCCGACCAGCCCGAACAGGCCGATCAGCATTGCCAGCAAGCCGCTGCCAATGGCGCCGAATACCGGCACGGCAACGGCCGGGGGCAAGGAGGGCTGACCGAAGAACTCCGACTCGTAGGCGCCGATATCGGTCTGCAAACCCTGAGTGCGCGGAAAGCCGCTGCCGCGCTGGTCAAAAGCCAGGCCCAGCGGATTGGCCCCGGCATCGATTACCGGACTGCCCGGGTTGACCTGCATCACCGGCGCGCAGAGGGTGGACCCGGTGCGCCCGACCGGGACAGCGCAGCCTGAGCTGGAGAAGGGGCCCAGGCCGTGAGCGTTGGTAAAGATGTTGTTGCTGTTGACGCCGTTGATCTCGGCCGGGTCATCACCGAATACGCTGAACTGCGCATTGACTAACGACGGCGGATCGGCGTTTTCAACGTAGAAGTTGCCAAACGGACCACTATTGCCGGCCAGCACCGTGCTGTATAGCAGCACCTCCGTGCCCGCGGCGTTGAGCATCTGGATAGCGCCGGCGCCAACAGCCGAGGTATTGCCGGTGATGGTTACGTTGTACAAATCGACGTCGGCATACGTAGTCACCAACGCCGCACCGCCCAGGTCGTAGTTGTTGGTCGAGGTGACGGTGTTGCCGCTCAGCGTGCTGTTGATGATCGTGACCTGATCGCCGCGGACAGTAATCGCTCCACCCCAGGAGTTCGGTCCGGTGATCCTGTTGTTGGCGAAAGCACTGTTCTGTACCAGCAGCGTGCCGGCGACGCGGACAGCACTGCCCTCACCCCACTCACCTTCGCAGGAGTTGTCCCAGAAAAAGGTATTGCCGATGTCCAGGCCCTGGAGATCGGCAGAGATGGCACCACCCTCACTGTAATCACCCAGGGTGCGATTTCCGGCGAAATAGCTGTTGGTGATCAGGCCAAGGCCGCGGGTGCGCAAGGCTCCACCGCTGGCGTCCTCGCCCCGGGTCTGGTTGTTTTCGAGTTCGCTGCGATCAATGACGGTGGATCCGAAAACGGCAAACGCGCCGCCTCGGGCATAGTTGCCATCGGTATAGTTGCCGATCACTTGTGACTCGCTCACGAACAGATCACCGTAGACATCGGCGGCGCCACCTTCGGCTGATGTGCCGAGCGTTGCATTGCCACTGATGATGCTGTTGACAATGGTCAGGTCACCCCTTGCGCAAATGGCGCCTCCCTCGCCGCTGGAGGCAGAACAGTCCGACGGGGCCACAAAGCCCGCCGTGGTTCGGCCATCAATCAGGGTCAGATTCTCCAGCGTCAGGTCGGCGTCGTTACTGCGCACGCCGAAGATGCGCGAGCTCAGGTTGCCGCTGATCGTCACCCCGGCCGGCGGTGCGACGATGGCCAGGGTCTTGGTGATATCGATCTGGCCGGAGGTCAGGGTGATCGAGCTGACCGCCGGGTCGAATTCGATGGTATTGCTGGGATCGCCATTGCCGTTGGCCTCGATCACGGCCGCGCGCAGGCTGCCGGCGCCGGAGTCATTGGAGTTGATCACCGTGATCGTGGCCGCCGGGGCCAGTCCGCTGGCCATGAGCAGGCCAAGCCCGACGGCCTGGGTGAGTCGATTGACCTTGGCGGTCGCTGAGTACTGTACGGGTCGGCTTGCTGGGTTCATTGCGGTCATCCCTCGAAACTTTCAAAAAAAGCATTGGCAATCGGCGCAAACATCGGCGCCCATGCAGGAACGTACGCAGTCAGCAGCTAAATGGGATCAGGCAATTTCGCGCACTGGTTTCGCGCCAGGCGAAACCGGCGCCGGATCAGCCGTCGGAGTCGGCTTGGCTCAACAGCGCCAGGGCGTTGTCGCGCAGCATCCTAAGGGCGGGGTCGGTATGGTGACGGGCAAGCTGCGCCGGGTCGAGCCGGCGGACAAAAAGCTCCGCCTCGGCATTGGTGCCCAGACGGCGCAGGCAGTCGATGTAGTACAGCTCGGCGAGCAGGGACGGCACATTGTCGGGGCGGGAATCGGCCAGGGCCAGCAAGCCGGCGCAGTCTGGTGTCGGGCTGGCGTAGGCCAGCATGATCGCCTCCAGGCGATAACGGTAGTCGGCGCGCATTGCGGCAAAGGCTTCCGGCGCGCCGGTTTTCACGCTGGCCGCGGCCCTGGCCGCCGCCTCGCCCTGGCCTTTCGACTCCATGCCGATCCAGACCAGGGCGCGGGTAAAGAGCAGGTTCGGGTTAGTGTCATCGTACATCGCCAGATAGCCTTCGATCACCCGCTCGGTCTTGCGGTCGAGTTCATCGAAATCGCCGTAGTAAAGGTCAACCCGGGCCAGCTCGCGCACGGCGAACAGGGTACCGGTCGATGCCGGTCCCGAAGTCTGTCGACGGATCTCGTAGGTGCGCTGGTACCAGTCCCTGGAGGCCTGGTAATCACCGCTGGCCATGGTGATTGCGCCCATCTGGGCATAGGCGAAGGAAGCATCGTCGGAATCGGGCCCGAAGATCTCCTCTGCCAGCCGAAGTTGCCGCTCGGCGGGCTCCCTGGCCTCGGCCCAGCGTCGGGCCAGCTGGTGAAGCAGTGTCTCGGCCGATGCCATCGCATGAGCAATCACCGGCTCCAGAGGACCGCTGCCGACCAGGGCCTGCAGATCGGCAAACAGCTGCATGGCTTCCTCATGGCGCCCGTCACTGCCCAGGTAAAAGGCAGCCGGGCGCAGGGCCTTGATGACATGCCGCTGAAAGCCTTCCCCGGTGGTGGCAAACAGTGCTGCCGATTCCCTGAGCAGCGCCACCGCGCGCTCCCGCTCACCGCGATTGCCATGGATCAGGCCCCGCAGGTAGAGGGCCTCGGCGCGCGTTCCGGTGGCCACCTGCCCGGCCCAATCGCCGGCCTCCAGGCTAACCAGTATGGCCTCGGCATCAGCTGGCCGGCCGACATTGAAGGCCGACTTGGCCGACACAATACCGCTCAGCCAGACGCCGTTGATATCACCCTCCAGGAAATACAGCTCGCGGGCGCGGTCGGCCATGCCCGCGGCGGCATCGAACCCGGCCAGGTCGAAGCGCGAGTTTGCCATCTCGTAAAGCAGGGCGGCACGGGTGGCGCGCGGCAGATCGTCGCGCTGGTCGATCAGGCGCTCACCGATATCGAGCAGTTCCGAGGCACTGGGTTCCTGCCCCTGATGCCGGTTCGGGTTAGCCTGGCGAAAGATCTCGCGCTGGAACGCGACCATGGCATCGGCCCGCTCGCGTTCGACGATGGCCTGATCACGCTCGGCGCGAACCTGCTGGGCCTGCAGGGCCAGCGCGACCAGCCCGGTCAGCAGCACGCCCAGCAGTGCCGTCGTCAGTGCCAGTGGCAGTCGATGGCGTGCGACAAAGCGGCCCAGCCGATAGCGACGGCTGCCGCGCCGGGCCAGAACCGGACGACGTTCGAGGTGGTTGCGAACATCCTCAGCCAGCGCCTCGACCGAGCGGTAGCGGGCCTCGGGCTCCTTGCGCAGGGCTTTGAGCACGATCTCGTCCAGATCGCCTTTGAGCTTCGAGCCAAGGCGGGCGACCGACAGGCCCATCGCCGCTGCCGTGCGCTGTGCCCCGAGCTCATCCAGGGCGCGCGAGGGCTGGGTCGGCGTCTGGTTGAGAATGGCCTGCTCGTAGGCGAACGGCGTCGATGCGGTCCTCGCCCAGGGGCGTGTTCCGGTCAGCAGCTGGAAAAGCAGCAGGCCGAGGGCATAGACATCGACGCTGGTAGTGACCGGCTCTCCCCGCACTTGCTCCGGCGCGGCATACTCCGGGGTGAACACCCGGGTGGATGTGGTGGCGGCATGGATCCCGGGCTCGACCAGCTTGGCGATGCCGAAGTCCAGCAGGCGCGGCCGTCCGGTGGCATCGACCAGGATATTGGAAGGCTTGAGGTCACGATGAACAATCAGCTGGCGATGGGCTGCGGTGACCGCCTCGCACACTTCCAGGAACAGCGCCAGGCGCTGCTCCAGGCCAAGATCCTGCGTGTCGGCATAGCGGTCGATCCGCTGGCCTTCCACATACTCCATGACGATGTAGGGGTCACCGTCCTCGCTTTCTCCGCCATCGAGCAAGCGGGCGATGCCGGGATGCTCGAGGGTTGCCAGGATCCTGCGCTCGGAGCGAAAACGCTCGCCCGCCTGGCTGCCACCCGAGCCGGGCTGGATCAGCTTGAGGGCGCCATACTGGTGAAAGTCCTGGTCGCTGCGCTCGACCAGGTAAACCGCGCCCATACCCCCGCTGCCGAGCAGACTGAGCAGGCGCCAGCAGCCGATCAGGCTGCCCAGCCGGGCATCACGATCGGATCGGGCGACTTCCTCGCCGGCGCTCTGGACAAGATCGGGCATGGCCGAGCCGAGGTCGAAACGTGCATCGCGCTCGGCGACGGTAAGCGTTGGATCATCGCAGGCCAGCAGGTCCACCAGTTCGGCCAGCATGGCCTGGTCGAAGCCGGACTGCCCGGCACGCTCATGGGCACGGGCAATCCGCTCGTCCGGCGGTAGCTTGATGAGTTCGCCAAAAAGCGTCTTGACGGCATTCCAACGTTTGGCATCCAAGCGGACCTTCTCCCCTCAATGCAGCGCGGCTTTGGCAGGAATTCTTGAACCGGCGTTTCGCCGCCTGACGCGAGTATAGTACGCAAAGGGCCCTGGCAGGGGCACCAGCCGTCGTGGAGAAACGGACCTTGAGCGAGCGGAAAAACGACCTCACCCGGCAACTGGCCAGTGCGGCCGAGGATGGGGCAGACCCCAACCCCCTGTTCGATCTGATCTATCCGGAGCTGGTCAGGCTGGCCCGGGCCGAGCTGGCCAGGCATCGGCGCGAGGCCACGCTGGACACCCGCGCCCTGGTCAACGAAGCCTACCTGAAGCTCTTCGGCGGTTCGGCCGGCGCCGGATTCAACAATCGCAAGCACTTCTTTGCCAGCGCCGCCCTGGTAATGCGCCAGATCGTGGTCGATTTTGCCCGGCGCCGCCTGGCCGAGCGGCGCGGTGCCGGCATGCGTCCGCTGGATCTGGATGACCACATCGTCGCCGTCGACTCCCAGGCCGAGCAGCTGGTGGCCATCGATACCGCGCTGGATCAGCTGGCCGAGCGCGATCCTCGCCTGGCCGAGATCGCCGAGCTGAAGTTCTTCGCCGGCCTTTCGGTGGTCGAGCTGGCAGAGCTGCTGGAAGTCTCCACCGCGACCGTCAAACGCGACACCCGGCTGGCCAAGGCCTTCCTCAAAAAGCAGCTGGAGCGGCCCGCGGCTTGAGCCGGCTATTGAATAGCCTGTCGGGCTGACCTGGTTTTTTCAGGCGCCGGGGCTGTCCTCGACTCCCTGAAGCTCCGGCAAACCCAGGGCCAGGTTGATGTTCTGCAGGGCCTGGCTGGCCGCGCCCTTGAGCAGGTTGTCCAGTACCACGACCAGGCTGGCGCGCTGGTGATTGCGCGGGTCGATGCTGAACCCGCCGACAGCGAGTTTCGGCGTGCCGGCTATCTGGCGGATCTCGGGGATGTCGGCGCTGACTTCGATCAGCGCTTCGGCCTGGTAGCACTGCTGGAAGACCTCCAGCAGCTCATCGGCGGTGACCGGTTCGGACAGGTCGACGGCGATGGTCAGCGAGATGCCGCGGAAGAATTGGGCCACGTGCGGATGGAAACGCACCGGGCGGCCCAGTCTGCTGGAGACTTCGCGCTCGTGGACGTGGCCGGTCAGCGCATAGGGGATGAGGTTGTCGCGCAGGCGTTCGGGGTCGTTGCGTGGCGACGGGGTCTTGCCGGCGCCGCTGTAGCCGGACACGCCGAAGGCCACCGGCGGGCGAATGATCTGGTCGCGGATCGGAAGCAGGCCGAACTGGGCGCCGGTGGCATAGCAACCGGGGTTGGCGATGCGCCGGGCAGAGGCCAGCGCGCTGCGGTTCCACTCGGTCAGGCCGTAGATCCAGCCTTGATCGAAGCGCCAGT
>SKQS01000090.1 GCA_007118895.1 Wenzhouxiangella sp. | reverse complement strand
TCCGAGCGCCGGCCGATCGTCGACATGGGCCTCGAGCAGGCGTTCAGCCGCTTCGCCGTGGAGCCCCAGCTCCAGGCGATCATCCGCAACACCGCCCTGCGTTCCGGCTGGCTGGGCCGGTCGGAGATGACATCAATTGCACGCCAAGGAGGGCATGATGCCGAGACGGAAGACCCGCGCATCTGATGCCGTCGGCCACCGCGCCGTCGTCGTCGCCTCGTTCGACCAGCTCGAGGCGATCGTCCGGCAGCGGACCGGCATGGCCTTCGTCTGGCCGGACGAGGGTGCGTTCCAGCAAGAGGCCGGCGTCGAGCCGACCGGCACGGTCTGGCGCTTCAACGAGCCGCATGCCGACTTCGAGCCGCTCTGGGTGGACCCGAGCACGGCGAACCTGATGCTCCAGGTGCACGGTGCGCTGACCCGGGCCGACCTGCGGCAACGGCTGGTCGAGCGGGTCGGCCGCGATCGCGGCGCATTCGGTCAGCTGGTCGAGTTCTGCTGGTCGAAAGCCAGCTCGCGGGGTGCCTCGTTCACCAGCGGCTAGGCCGGCTTCGGGAGCCGATCGTCGCCAGTTTCACAGTTTCCTCAATGCCAAGGATGGCAGAATGTCGAAGTCCAATCTCTTTCAAGAAAACCGCGGCCAGGCGCAGGCCTTCGGGGTCGCGTGGGTCAGGGCGCCCGGGCAACGCGGGCTGTGGCGCATCGCCTGCAGCAGCTGCGGCCGCGAGGACCGCAAGCGCTGGGCGGCGGACATGCCCGCCGAGATCATCACCAAGAAGCTGCGCGGGGTCGGCTGGACGGTCGACGTCAAGTCGCCGCCGCTCTGCCCTGGCTGTGCCCGGGCGCCCAAGAACGAGACCAACGGGAAGGAAACCGAGCCGATGCCGGCGACGACACCGACGCAAGACCCGCGGGCGGCCAAGCTGCGACTGAATGGCGCAAGCCCGCACAAGATCCGCCGACAGGCCCCACAGCCCAGCAATGGCGCCTATCCGATGGATGCCGAGCAGCCGGAGACCGGGCAGCCGGCCAGCGGGCGGCGACCCAGGCAGTACAAGCGGGTCGCCTTCGCCATCATCGAGGAGACCATGGCGCAGCTCGGCCTCGACACCCGGACCGAGCTCGCCCGAATGCTCGGCGTCGCCGACAACACGGTCAGCGGCTGGGCCAAGAAGGGCGAAGTGCCGGCCTGGGTCGAGCTCGCCTGCCATGGCCTGCGGTCACTCGGCCAGCCAGCCCCGGAGCCGCAGCAGGCGCCCGACGACATCGTCATCGTCCGCCTGCGCGCCGACAAGAAGGACGCCCTGGTGTCGATGCTCGATGCCATGGAGGTGGACTACCGGCAGATATGAGCGGGGGGAGAGCACCGATGAAAGCACCTCCTCACCCGGACCCCCGCTTCCTCACCCTCTTCGTCGATGCCAGCTTCTGCCACCGCACCCACGCCGCCGGCTACGGCGCCTGGGCGAAGAAGGCCGCATTCGAAAAGGGCCTGATCTTCGGCGGCCCGCTGCCCCGGGGCATCAGCAACGCCGGCGAGGCCGAGCTCGGCGGCATCGCCCTCGCTCTGCGCTTTCTGCTCGAGCAGCAGCATCTGGCCGGGCTCGACCGCTTGATGGTGCAGAGCGACAGCCTGCGTTCCTTGCAATTGATTGCACGGGCTGTGCCCCGGGTGCGGATCGCCAAACACGCTGAGGCCGCGGCGGTGACCAAGGCGCAGCTGACCCCGTCAGCCATGGAAGCCAAGGCGCTGGTGGCGATCAAAGCGCGGGTCGACCGGCTCGACCTGCTGGTGCGCCACGTCCGCGGCCACAAGCGTGGGCAGCAGCGGCAATGGGTGAACAGGGTGTGCGACGCCGAGGCCCGCCGGCATATGGTGGCAGAGCGGGCGAGGTTGGATGCCTACGGCTTGAGAAATGCAGAGAGCGATTAGCTTGACACCGTTTGGCCTTGGCTGAAACCAAGCCACTGGCGCGCTCTGACGCAGGCTAGCGAAAGCTCGAGTTCTGAGCGGTGCCAAAGCGTTGTAACATTTGTGTCAAACGCCGCCACCGCAAGGATGTCACTACAGGTGGACCGGGAAGGCGACCCATGAGCCTCCGCACCTGCTTGATCAAGAACGAGAAAGATGAGACCATCCGCTACAGGCTACGGGTAACAGGGGCTACCGAAGAATGCGGTTGATTTCGGTCTTTATGCGGCATCAGCGAGAGCAGATAGAAGTACGAGTGCCTCACGGCCCAACAGCACTTTGCCTATTGCGAGCATTAGACGTGACCCGTTTTTATCATGAGCGCGCCTCGTACGGTCTTCATGTAAACGACAAGAGCAAATTTTTCTTGATGAAGTCTTCCCCCTCATTTCTTCCCATCGCAAGAAATTTTGAGTCTGGCGCTCGCAAAATAAGAGAAAACTATTAGGCCCTCCGATATGCACCGACCAAACTCCAATCGCGCAAAACTGTTAGCGGATATTGTTTCAATAGACGCTTGGCACGCTGCATTTTCCGAGGAGCGGGCGGTTGTTGACCTTCACATCGATGTCGTTTTTCGTACAACCCGCGTGGGGGGCGAAAGTTCATCTCCTGTTAGATTTGCGTTGAGCATCAAGAATGCTGAAGTAATATTGGTTATACCTGAGAATGAGCCGATTGATGTTTTGGCTTCATCTGTCAAACGGCATGGCACGCCCACCAAAGTAGTGCGTGAAACAAAAACTCAGAGCTCCGCAAACCTACAAGCGGGCGCCTCGATTGCAGTGGAAGGAGGTGCGAAATTCAAGGGAAATATCGGTGGGCACGCTGCAAAATCATTAGAAGAAAACATAGTGTCATCGCAGGAGATTTTGGAAATGATGTGCCTCACATCTAAGACACGAGAAGGGAACTATCGCTGGGAGCTGCGAGCTGTTGACGGGGCAGCGTTACATGGACGCGGATGGCAAGCGGATGAGTCAATATGTAAAATTAAGAGAAGGGAGATATATGGCTCAAATATAGAACCTTCAATTAGAGTCGATGTCCGGTGCTTTCGCCAAGACTTAATTATTGACAACCTAGAACTCAAGAATGAAGAGCTATGGCAGAGAGTGAATTTTGGAAACGCCTCCAAGAAAAGATTGGCCGCAGCCGAGGAATACATAAAGAATAGAATTCTAGAGGAGGGTTTGCAGTGTGTTGACGTATCTGAACCATATGCATACATGACGATAGCTTCTGTGATTGCGTGCAATGAAACAGAATGATGCTGATTGGCTTGAAATTGTTGCAGCAATATTGTCGAGTGAATCAGACAATCTCATTCACCTCGCTCTGATTGCCAATGAGGATCCTGCAAGTCTTTATTTGGACGCAAATTTTAAGGGAGCTTTTATTTCTGCAGAGGAGATGAGTCAATGTCATTTGGATGGAAAACAGATATTCCGAACTTTTGAATCAGAGTTTGCTGAATCAGAATTTTCGTTCAGAGAAATCAAAAGGCGTTTCCGGCTGCCAAATGAAGAGGCGGTGTTTGATAGACTTGAGAAAGCATTTCTCGAACATCATATTTTGACCGGATTCATCTTCGGGCGCGTAAGGGGAGGTTTTGTGGTTGATCTCGGCGGGGCCGTGGCCTTCCTGCCCGGCAGCCAGGTCGATATCCGCCCGGTCCGCGACGTCGGCCCGCTCGTCAACAAGGCCGAGCGATTTTTGATCCTCAAGATGGACCGCCGGCGGGGCAATATCGTCGTCTCCAGGCGGGCGGTGCTCGAGGAGAGCCGGAAGGAGCAGCGCGACGAGTTGCTCGCGACCCTTGCCGAAGGGCAAATCCTCGATGGCGTGGTCAAGAACATCACCGACTATGGCGCGTTCGTAGATATCGGTGGGCTCGACGGCCTTCTGCACGTCACCGACATCTCCTGGAAGCGGGTCAATCATCCGACAGAGGTCTTATCGGTGGGCCAGCAGCTTAATGTGCAGGTGATCCGCGTCAACCGCGAGACCCAGCGCATCGGCCTCGGCATGAAGCAGCTCATGGCCGATCCGTGGGAGGGTGTCGAGCTCAAATACCCGCTCGGCTCCAAGTTCAGCGGAACCGTCACCAACATCACCGACTACGGCGCCTTCGTCGAGCTCGAGCCCGGGGTCGAGGGTCTGGTCCACGTCTCGGAGATGAGCTGGACCAAGAAGAACATCCACCCGGGCAAGATCGTCTCGACCAACCAGGAGGTCGAGGTGATGATCCTCGAGGTGGATCCGGACAAGCGGCGCATCTCGCTCGGCCTCAAGCAGACCCTGGCGAATCCCTGGGAGGCCTTCCTCGAGGCGCATCCGGTGGGCTCGGTGGTCGAGGGCGAGGTTCGCAACATCACCGAGTTCGGCCTCTTCATCGGCGTCGACGGCGAGGTCGACGGCATGGTGCACCTCTCCGATATCGACTGGGCCGAGCCCGGCGAGGAGGCGGTCAAGCGCTACAGCAAGGGCGACGTGGTCAAGGCGCAGGTGCTCGATGTCGACCTCGTGAAGGAGTATATCAGTCTTGGCATAAAGCAGCTGATGGACGATCCCTTGAGAGAGATTTACAGCAGCATCCAGGAGGGCGACCGAGTTACTTGCAAGGTCAAGAAGATCACCACCGGCGGCATCGAGGTCGAGACCACGACGGGTGCTACGGGCTTCATCCGCAACGCCGATCTCAGCCGCGAGCGTGACAAGCAGCGGCCCGAGCTCTACGGGTTCGGAAAGGAGTTCGACGCGCTAGTCACCAAGATTGACGCCGATAATCATATTTTGACCCTCTCGATAAAGGCATTGGAGATCGCTGACGAAAGGCAAATCCTGGCCAAATATGGTTCAACTGGCGGCGCGGCGAAATTTGGCGACATACTTCGCTCCGCACTGCGTGAGAAAAACCAGGCGAGCAAGTAACTCTTTGAAAAGTGCTTTTTCTATTAGTTGAATATGGAAAGATTAAGGCTTTGCGCGCCGTTTGATGTCGGGCGCTCGGCGGCAAGCGATCGTTGAGGCTTTCGGGCTGCCCCGCCCCGCTGAGCCCGGTGGGCTCCGACCTGCACCAGCCACACCCCGCCACCCTTCTCGATCATCCTGCCATCGCTAGGATGCGCCGCCAGCCGAGGCGGCCGGCTGCGATCTGGCCGACCCCTCAGCGCAACCGAAGGAGCGGTGATGCGGCGTTGCAGCGATGGCCGGGAGCTCGGTCATGCCGACAACCCGGCCAAACGGTTGCTGGTGATCAGCCCGCACGCCGACGACGCCGAGCTCGGCTGCGGCGGCTACATGTTCCGGACGGCCAAGGCCGGCGACGCCGTGTTGAACCTGGTGGTGGCAGTCGGCGACGTGCATTTCGCTCATCTCGGGCGGGTGGTGACGCGGGCCGAGCGGATCGCCGAGCTCGACCGGAGCATGCACGTCCTGGGTGCCGAGCGCCGGGTGCTGTTCAACAGCCGTGACCGCTATCTCGACAGCATGCCGCTGGCCGATCTGGTGACGGCACTCGAGGTGACGATCAGCGGCTTTCGGCCGACCGAGATCCTGATCCCGCTGCCGTCCTCGCACCAGGACCACGAGGCGGTGTTTCGCGCCGGTGTCGCCGCGTGCCGGCCGTCCAGCCTCACCGGCTCCGTGCAATTGATTGCAGCCTACGAGTACTCGGCGACCAGCTGGGGGGCGGGCTCGGCCGCCGATGCCGGGCGTGGCGGGCTCTATGTGGAGATCGGCGAGGCGGGGCTCGAGGCCAAGCTGGAGGCACTGCGCTGCTACAAGACGCAGGTCCGCGATGATCTGCATTGCTGGTCGCTGGAGGCGGCAAGGGCACGGGCGAAGATGCGCGGACTCGAGAGCAATCTCGACCATGCCGAGCTGTTCCACGTCATGCGCCTGATCGTCAGGTCGTGAGCGGCATCACCGCACCCGCCGGGCAGTTCCCCCCTGCCCAGCACCCCGAGCGGGTGCTGCTGCTGCCCTATCTCTACTTCAAGGACGAGCGCCAGTCCTCGGGCATCGTGCACCAGTCGGGCCTCGCCCGGGCACTGGCCGCGGCAGGCCACGCGGTCGTGGTCGCCATGCCGTCCGGCAAGGAGTGGCACTACGACCACGAGCGCTGGTTCGGCGGCTTCGCCAACCTGACCGTGCGGCCGGTCGACTACCCGCAGGACCTGAACTTCACCGCCGGGCTGATCGCGCCCGAGCTCGCCCGGCTGCTCACGCCGGAGCAGACCGACCTGCCTTTCGGGGTGGTG
>SKQS01000073.1 GCA_007118895.1 Wenzhouxiangella sp. | reverse complement strand
GTTTCCTGGCCGTGCTCGGGCTGGGCCAGCAGCGACAGCCAGCTCGGCAGGTAGGAGTACTGCACGGCGACGCTGGCGACATTGCCGCTGACCAGGTATTCCAGGCTGTCGATGCCGCCCGGATCGACCCAGCCGGTGCCGGTCGGGGTGATCACGACCAGGTAGTCGCGCTCGAAGGCGCCGACCCGCAACATCTCGGCCAGCGCCAGGTTGACCCGTTGCTCGATGGAATCGGCCGAATTGAGGCCGACATAGACCCGAAGTGGCTCCATCACCGGTAGCGGACTGATTCGCTCCAGTTCGCCTGTTGTCGGCGTGCTGGCCACGAAGCGGCGGCCCTGGCGTCCCAGCTCGTCCCAGTTGAGCAGCGAGCCTGCCGACCCGGAATGCAGCGGATTTTCCGGCGGTGCCAGCTCATCCTCGATCAGCAGGTCAAGCTGTTGAAACGAGGCATCGAAGCTGTTCAGCGTCACCCGCGCCAGCACCCCGGAAATCAGGCCCCAGAACAGCGCCGCGGTCACCGCCGCCCCGATCACCAGTGAAATGCGCGGTGGCACGATGACGCCCACACGCCTTGCCACGCTGCGCTTGATGAAGCGAAACAGCCTGACGATGGACAGCAGCACCACGAACACCAAAAGCGCGATCAGTCCCACCGAGAAAGGCCTGGCGGTGTCCACCGGCGGCAGCATCATCAGCTCGCGCACACTGTTCTGCCAGGCCGAGGCGCTGATCAGGAAAACGATCGCCAGCGCCGCGCACAGCACCCAGGCGATTACCATGCAGACAGTCAGCACCCGGCCGCGCAGTTCCGGCAGCTCCATGAAATGCCACAACCAGTGCAGGAATACACCGACCGCGTAACCGGCCGAAAAGGCCACGCCCGACAGCAGCGCCTGCAGCAGGAAAGGCCGCGGCACCAGGCTGGGTGAAAGCGAGGTGGCGAACAGCAGGGTGCCGACCAGCAGCCCGGTAGTCGACAGCGACAGCCTGAAACGCTCGAGCGGCTCGGGGCTGGGGACTGCCTTAAGGGCCTTGTGGAGCAACAGAGTTCTACTGGGCGCAGTAGCCGCCATCGACCAGGTAGCAGTTGCCATTGCAGCCGGTCGACTGGTCGGAAAACAGATAGACCGCCATGCTGGCGCATTCCTCGTTGCTTACGTAGCGACCCAGCGGGATGCGCGAGGAAAACATCTTGTGTATTTCCTCACCATGTCCGGGTTTGGCCTGGTCCTCGATCGAGCGCATCATGCGATTGTCGACCGGCCCGGGATTGAGGGTGTTGACCCGTATTCCTTCCGGCCCTAGCTCGGCAGCCAGGCAGCGCATCAGGCCGACCACGGCGTGCTTGCTGCTGACATAGGGTGACAGGCCGGCTGCGCCGCGCAAACCGGCCACGCTGGAGGTAATCACGATGCTGCCGCCGCCGGCCTGGCGCAGTGCCGGCAGCACGGCTTCCACGCCGAAGCGAACGCCGTGCAGGTTGACTGCCAGCACCGACTCCCAGGCCGAGTCGCTGCGACTGTCGAACGGGCCGACCTGGCCCTCGATACCGGCATTGAGAAATACCGAGTCAACGCGACCGAAGCGCTCAAGCGCGGCGGCAACCATGCGCTGATTGTCCTCGCGACAGCTCACATCGACTGCCAGACCAAGTGCACGATCACCCAGCGCATCGGCGATTTCTTCAACCGGACCGGCCTCGAGGTCAGTGATGACGACGCTGGCGCCCTGGGCGTGGGCCATCCTGGCGGTCGCCTCGCCGATGCCGCCTGCGCCGCCTGTAATGACGATGACCTTGTCCTTCAACAGGCTCATGTTCGATCTCTCCTTGAAAGCTTTTGCGGTGGTGCTTGCGTGACTGCTGATATCACTCTATCAGATCGATAGCCCGGACTATTCATGACCCAGCTTAACGGAAGTCGGGCTTTCGCTTCTCGAGCCGGGCACGCATCGCTTCGCGCTGATTGCGGCCCAAAAGCAGGCCAAGCTGCAGCCAGCGTTCTCGCCTGAGCGCGCGACGCTCAGACCCCGAACGCGTTGAATTCAGCAGCTTCTTGGCCGCTTTCACCGCGTCCGGAGAGCGACTGGCGATCTGTTTGGCAAAGCCCAGGGCTGCCTCCATTGGCTCCTCTTCGATGCGGGTGACCAGGCCCAGTTTCAGTGCCTCGGCGGCATCGAACTGGCGTCCGGTCAGCGTCAGCTCCAGCGCGACATCCACTGCCACCAGGTCACGCAGGGTGACCGAGGCGCCCATGTCCGGAATCAGCCCCCACTCGATCTCCATTACCGAATACCGGCAGTCGCCACTGCTGAATCGGAAGTCGCAGCCCAGTGCCAGCTGCAGGCCGCCGCCGAAGCAGTAGCCGTGGGTAACGGCGATGACCGGGACAGGCAGATCACGCCAGGCCAGGCACAGGCGCTGAAACAGATTGTCCTTTCGCCACCACGGCAGAAACGCCGAGAGTATCTTCATCGGCCGTCGCGTCACGCTGGCAAAGTCCAGTCCGGCGCAGAATGCCTTGCCCTCGCCGTGCACGACAACGGCGCGAACCGCGCGCTGGCGGCGCACCAGCTTCGCCGCCTCCGCCAGCGCCAGCAGCATATCCATGTCCAGGGCGTTGTACTTCTCGGGACGGCTCAGGGCAACCCTGGCCAGCGAGGTTTCGATATCGACCCGGACGCGGTCACGAATGATTGTCATGGTCATGCTCCGATTGTGGTGTCGAGCCGCCGGTTCACCGGACGGTAAAGGCGACGGCAAGGCCAGGCCGGCTCATCGTCGGAAATTCCCGAACTGCCATAGCCCGAAGATCAGCCAGGCCAGCATGACCGTCGCTGTTCCGATCAGCACCGGCACGGGTCCGAACTGGTAGATCAGGGGCAGCGAGGCGGCCGTGAACAGCCCGCCGCCGACCACCGGCTCGAACAGCAGTTGCTTGTAACCGAAGGCCTCCATGGCCCCCGTGCGCCCGCGCGGGTCGACCATCCTGACCAGCAGCAGTCCGATCACCGTCATGCCCATGCCCTGGCCGAAATTGGCCAGGCCGTTGGCGACCCAGTCGCGCGGGAACATCAGCCGCGCCAGCACCAGAAATCCGAACAGGTTCCAGGCTACACCCGCCACGACCAGCGACAGCAGTACCCAGAGATTGTCGCCCAGCACCGCCAGCGACAGGGTGGCCAGCGCGGCAACGATCAGCAGGTCGAGCGCGACCCCGCCGATCCGGTTGATCAACTCGCGGTCGATAAGCGCAGCATACCCGGCCTTCAGGCCGATCAGCTGCACGATTACCCCGCCGATCATCGCCAGCGGAAACAGCGGGATATGCTCCATCAGTTCCGGCCAGCCCAGCGGCAACAGTAGATGGCGCTCGGCCAGCACCAGGGCCTTGAGCAGCAACCAGCCCAGTCCAATCGCCACTGCAATGAACCCCAGGTGGATCGATAACGGCTCGATCGACTGGTCCTTCATCCGCTGCTCCGGCTTCTCGCGCTCCAGGTTTTCCGGGCTGCTCATCTGCTCGGCCTCTGCCTCGCCGACCCGGTCGGGCCTTTCGATATGTCCGCGCCAGACGGCCCAGTTGATCAGCAGGGTGCCGAGAATCACGCCGCCGACCACCCCAACGGTCGCCATGCCCAGCGCCAGGTCCGCGCCGTTGGCAAAGCCCAGCTCGCGGAAGGTATCGCCCAGGCCCGCCGCGGTGCCATGACCACCCTCGAAGCCGATTTCGATCAGTGCACCGGCCATCGGATTGACCCCGGTCAACGGCGTCAGGATCAGGATGACCAGCGTCAGCCCGACCACGTACTGTCCCCAGGCCAGCGTCTGGCCATGGGCGACCATGGGGCCGGCCTTGCGCCAGATTTCGCCGGGTGGCGAAATGGACTTGCCGAGAAACAGGGCGGCGAACACCACGTTGATCAGCAACCCGGGCATGCCGGACCACAGCTCCAGCAGGTCCTGGTTCCAGAGGCCGTCGGGCATCCCTTCGTTGGGCACCAGGCGGCCGAGAACCTGCGGGCCGAGCAGCAGCGCCAGGACGCCGGCAATGATGGAGCTCGGCAGGAACAGCCGCTGCAACAGCTTCCAGCGTCGGCGGATCCACTTGGCCAGCAGCATCAGGGCGCCGATGACCAGGATCGCCGCCAGCATGGTTTCAGTCATGGCAGGGATCGCGGTAAGTTCTGCATGATCGTAGCGCATTCAAGATCGCGCCACAGCCTGCCGAATCGGCCGGGACCGCGAAGCGAAGGCCTGCACGGACATGTGCCGCAAATTCCGTGCAACGAATCCCGTAGGTATTTCGTTGCCGGGTTAATGGTTCATGGCCCGCCGGGGAACAGGTCGAACAGGCGGCTTCAGTCCAGCCAGCTGTCGCGTTCGGCTTCGACGCGTCTGCGCTCGGCGCGGGTCATTTCTTCGTTCAGCTCGGCGATGCGGCGCTGCAGGGCGCCACCGCCCTGGCTTTCGGCCACCAGGTACCAGCGCATGGCCTGGACGCGGTCCTGCGGAACGCCTCGACCCTGGCGGTAGGCATCGCCAAGTGATCTTGATCCGCCGGAAAAACCAGCCTCGCCGGAGACGCGAAACCAGTGGGCTGCCTGCTCATCGGAATTTTCGGCATCAGGGACATCGCCATACTGGTACATCCGCCCCAGGTAATGCGCGCCGCGGCCGTCACCGGCCTCCGCCGAGGCACGGTACCAGCGATAGGCCTCAGCAATGTCGCGATCCACGCCCCATCCGAAGGCAAAGTGCGAACCCAGGCTCTGCATCGCAGAGGCATGACCTTGCTCGGCAGCCGCCAGATACCATCGTGCCGCCGCGGCGCGATCTTCTTCCACGCCGCGACCATGGCGATAGGCGAAAGCCAGCCAATCCTGGGCGCGAGCCATGCCGGCCTCGGCAGCCTGGCGCCAGGCCCGGTAGGCTGCCTCATCATCCTGCGGCGCACCACCGCGGTCGGCGCCGGAACCCCGGAGATACATGTGGCCCAGCCAGTAGGCGGCCTCGGCATGGCCCTCGGCGGCGAAGCGGCTGAAACCCTCGTAGGCCACGGCGGAATTGCCGGCCCGATAGGCGGCAAAGGCGGCGTCGAAATCGCGCGCCGGCCCGCCTCTTTCTGCCCGGTCGGCCGTGTCGTCGAAGGCATCTACTTCGGAGGAATCGGTACCGCATGCTGCGGTCAGGAGAACGATCAGCAAGGTGCAGAAAAGTCGGTTCATGGTTCGGATCCATCTCTCATTAAAAAAACCGGAATTCACCACAGAGGCACAGAGGTCACATGGAAGACCTTGCAAGAATCACTTGGTTTTTCTGCGGCCTCTGTGTCTCTGTGGTTTGCAATATTTTTCATTTCGCGACAGCGGGGTGGCGTTACTAATACCTGCATAAGTAACAGGCCTGTAGCCTTTGTGGGGCCTGACGCTTAGGATTACGCAATGGCGGCCGGAAAGCGGACATTTCTCGCTACATTCGGCCTCCTTATATCGTTTTGTTCTAAAGAATCCTCGAAAAAGCGCTTGACAGACCTTGCCGAACGCACGCATGCTTCGGGCCCATGAGGAGCCGACAGCGTCCAACCATTAACCAGAGCAGCACGCCAGCGCGTGCCGCCACGCTTGCGTCGGTGATCAACGGCCGTCAGTCTGCCGTTCTCGTACTCGTCCTGATTATTGTCATTCTCGTACTCAACGGGACAGGTAGCGGGTACGTCTAGCGCAAACATCAAAAGGCCAACAGACCACAAAACCCCGCTACCGAAAGGAGCGGGGTTTTTTTTTACCGATACGCAGGGAACAACGCAAAACCATGCACAGCGACCGAATCAAGAAAGGCATGCACCGGGCACCGGCCCGGGCCATGCTCAAGGCCACGGGATTGAGTGATGAGGACATTGCCCGGCCGCTGGTGGCGGTAGTCAATACCTGGAGCGAGGTCACCCCCTGCAACCTGCACCTGCGCGAACTGGCCGTGCCCCTGAAAAACGGCATTCGCGCCGCCGGCGGCACGCCGATCGAGTTCAACACCATTCTGGTGACCGACGGTATCGCCATGGGTTCGGAGGGTATGCAGGCCTCGCTGATGTCACGCGAGACCATCGCGGATTCGATTGAACTGGCCGTGCGCGGGCATTGTCTCGACGCGGTAATCATCCTGGCAGGGTGTGACAAGACCTTGCCCGCAGCGGCCATGGCGCTGGCGCGCCTGGATCGCCCCGGCCTGGTGCTCTATGGCGGCTCCATCATGCCCGGACGCCACCATGAGCTGGCGATCACCATCCAGGATGTGT
>SKQS01000189.1 GCA_007118895.1 Wenzhouxiangella sp. | reverse complement strand
TCGTCAGCAATGGCCAGGCATTGGCCGAGCAACTGGAAGCACTGGTCCGATACTGGCCCGTTCCCATTGCCGAACTGGCGCTGATTGGCCACAGCATGGGCGGACTGGTTGCGCGCAGCGCTCTCCATCAGGCCAAGCAGAACGGCCACTCATGGCTTGCCCAAACGCACCGTCTGATTACCCTGGGCAGCCCGCACCACGGCGCACCGCTGGAACGCATCGGCCACAAGGTCGACCAGGCCCTGGCCCTGACCCCGTTTACGGCCCCGTTCACCCGCCTGGGCCGCATCCGATCGGCGGGCATCGTCGATCTGCGCCATGGCCGACTGATCGACGGCGATGACCCGCCAGCGGGCCAGAAGGCCGAGCTGGATCAGCAGACCCCGCCCCTGTTCCACCCGCCGCAACTCCGTCTCTATACGGTGGCCGCCACCCTGGCCGAGCGTGCCGGGGCGCTGAAGTCACGAACCCTCGGCGACGGCCTGGTCACCATCAGCAGCGCGCTGGGTCAACATCCTGATCCCGAGCGCTGCCTGCCGGTCCATGGCCAGGCGGTGATCACCCGAACGGGTCATCTGCAGCTACTCAACCACCCCGAGGTGGCGCGGCAGGTGCTGATCTGGCTGGAACCAGCCTGATTCAGACGTCCTTGAGTGCGAATACCTCGTCGCGCTGTTCGCGCTTGAGCACCAGATCGACGAACAGGGTGCGGTGCGGCTGAAACAGGGTCAGGACCTGGTCACGGGTCAGGGCCAGGTCGCCGATGTCGGCATCGGTGTAGGTGCGGAAACCGACCTGGCGCCGGTGAAGGTCCGGGGTGGCCGTGATGCTGATGAACAGCTGGTCATCCGGTCGATCGAGCAGGCGCCTCAAGGCACGGCAGTTGATCAGGAACGAGCGCCGCGAGGAATCGCCCTTGAACACGTGCACGTTCTCGATCACCTGTTCGATGAAATCACGGGTCATGCGTTTGCCGCGGCGGCCGAAATCGGCATTGACGAAGAACTCGATCACGTAGTCGCTAACCGGGTTGCCATACTGATCACGCACCCGGAACACCGTGTCCTGGTAGCCGTAGTGGTGGGTGCTGCGGCCGGCGTCGCGGCGCTCGGTGATCTCGGCATTGGCCGCGGCCAGTTCGGCAATCCAGCCGTCGAGTTCATCGTCGGTCAGGCGCAGCGCCCTGAGCATGGCCGGCAGGCTGCGCTCGCTGCGCGGCCCGCCATCCTTGACGCACAGCGAGCTGTGGTCCTCGCCGTCGAGGATGCCGAAAGCGAGCTGGTTGCGGTTGTCCTGGCTGTAGCGATACGTCGGTTGGTTGGGCTCGGTGCTGAAATCCACGGCCAGGCGGGCCGAGGCCAGGTTGGCCGAGGCCACCCGCACCGCGCCGTCCGAACCGGTCTTGTTGGCCAGCGCGCGGATGCCGGTATAACCCGTGTTGCCGGTCAAGACCGTGCACAGCACCCGCCCGGGTCCATACCAGCGCTGATCACCGAACCAGTCGCGCTCGGCCAGCCCGGCGCTGTAGCTGCTGGCCAGTTCCAGGCCCTTGAGCAGCCGGGCGCCGGTCTCGAACAGGCGACTGCCCTGCCAGCCCTTGACCGCGCGCCCGAACAGGCTGCGCCCCATGTGGGCCAGCGGCGAGCCGTAGTTGGCCGGGGCCAGCATCAGCAGATGGTGCACCGGGGTCGTTTCCGGCGAGAAAAACCGCAGCTGCCAGTCCCGGATCACCAGAGCACCGGTGGAATGCACGATGACATCAACCAAGCGCGCCGCGATCGGCAGCCCGCGCTCGGTCCAGGCCCGCATCATGGCCTCGGACAAATCGTCGAACGTGACCTCGTCGTCCAGCGACAGCCAGTCGCCAAGATGAATCTCGGCAATCTCTTCCTTCAGCCCGGCCTCGACCAGGCTGCGCGCCAGGGACCGAAACGAACCGGCCGAATCGCTCCAGCCATGCAGGATCACCAACATCGCCAAACCCTCTCTGCATCAACGATGGTCTGATGCTAATGGACGACGGTCATGGTCAGCAAATCTCAGCTTGGCCCGCTGGCTGAACGGTTTCGCCAAGACGTTCACGGTGAACGTGCGTGCAAGCTCACTCTGCAGGTCTGGGCCTCATCAACTGCTATGCGCCCCAATCAGCAGTGGCGCCGTGATCGCAAGTTCCGGCACGCATCGCCTGTTCGCGGTACTGGACACCGCCGCAAGCCCGCGCGATCCGGAATCAGAGCGCTATCGCTTGCGCAGCTCCTGCCTGGCCGGGCAGTACCGTCGGGACTTCTTCATCTGGATTTTCGGCGATTCCTTCGGGCCGGCGGGTTGATCGACAGTTCCCGGTAACGCAGCCAGCTCCGCACCCTGATCCCTTCCATCATCTGCGTTCATCTTCGGTTCAAACCCTTCTTTCCGATGGCCGAGTCCTGAGAGGGACGGTTGGGCTCAGCGACCGAGCGCTGACCATGACTTTCTTCACCCTGACTTCCGGCAGTCGCGCAAAGCACCTTCAAGGCGCATGATTGGAGGCATCCACATGGCATTGCAGGGAGAAACCTCATGAACCACGCAAACCAAGCCGGGTATTCTGCGCTGATCCTGGTGCTGACCGCACTGATCAGCCTGCCGGCGCTGGCCAACCAGCCCATCCGCATCGACCCAGGAGCGGTTCATGAAGGCGCCGTCGAGACCCGCAACGGCGCCGTGCAGATTGGTGATGAAGCCCAGATTCAGGGCGATATCAGTGCGCGCAATGGTGCAGTCAGTGCCGGCGACAGAAGCTCGGGCGGCAATGTCGAGACCCGCAACGGCTCGATCACGCTGGGCAACGGTGCCCGGTTCGGAACGCTGGATAGCCGCAACGGCGCCATCCGTCTCGGGTCGGGGGTGCAGGTGGGCGGCATCGAGGGACGCAACGGCGCCGTCCGCATCGGCGCTGACAATCGCATAACAGGCCCGGTTGAAACCCGCAACGGCCTCATCGACATCGCAACCGGCGCAAGCATCAGCGGCAACGTCGAAGCGCGCAACGGCCGTATCGATTTGGCCCCGGGCGCCCGCGTCGAGGGCAACCTGACCAGCCGCAACGGCAACATCCGTCTGCAGCAGGCCAACGTCACCGGGACGATCAGCGGCCGCGCTGGCGACATCGAGCTCCACCAGGCCAGCCAGGTCGGCGGCGACGTGGTCGTGGCCATCGAAGCAGGCAGCGGGCAACGGCGCTGGTTCGGCCGCATGCGCTATGCCGAAGCCGGCGACATCCGCCTGCTCGAGGGCAGCGAAGTCGGCGGTGATGTCGTCATTCTCCTGCCGCCCAACTACGACAACGACGCGCCGACGCTGATCATCGATGCGACTTCGCGAGTACTGGGCCAGGTGCGGGTCGATTCGCGCGTTCAGCTGCAGATCGAAGGCGACGTCGCGGGCGGCATCGAGCGAGTGACGCCGTAACGCAGTTCTGGTCATCGGCCTCCGGGTCCGCCAGTCGGGCGGGCCCGGAGGCCGGTTTCAATCCGACGGCCCCGGCCCCAACGCGATCCGGTCGATGATCAGCACGCCGGAATCCGAAGGGTCGAACTGCAGTTCGATGCGAGTCAGTTCCTCAAGATTCAGCCCCTCATCCAGAAAGGCCGCCAGAGGCACCGCCACTGAAGTGAGCACCGGCTCGGCAGCCGCTTCGTAGCGCTTGCGGTTCAAGACATCCAGACGAGTGTGGCGCACCGGCAACGGCGGCAGCAGCGCCGCAAACTGATCCAGCGGGCGGCGGCTGTTGCGGCCTTGGGCATCCTCGAGCACCAGGTCGATCCGCAGACGCGGGCGCAGAGGGCGATCCTCGTCTGTCTCGGGCGCTGGGTCCTTGCCCGCTTGTTCCGATGCTTCGGCTTCTTCGTCAGCATGGCGCGGAGGTGGGTCTCGGTCGGCATGCGCCAGGTCCAGCCACAGCACGCTGGACTCGTCCAAGGCCAAAGCCTCGCGCGCTACCGAGTCCAGATCGATGCGCCAGGCAGGCTGCTGTCGCGCTGCATCATCGGCGGCGTGCCAGCCGAGGAACACGCCAGTCCGGCGGCGCTGCGGGCTGCCGCGGAAACCGACGTCGCGTTCGGCCCAAAGGTCCAGATCAAAACCGCTTAATCTCACGCCCGGCAGGCTGCCCTGGCTCAAGTCCAGCCCCTGCTCGAAATCGGCCAGCACCACGCGCTGCCCGTCGTCACAACGCGCCGCATACACCGTCGGCGGAAGCAGGCTGCCGGCGGCGCGCGGATCGCAGAACAGAACCGGCAGTTCCGTATTCCGGTCCAGGGATTGCTCGACAAAGGCGGTCAGGTAGAGCAGACCGACCCGGCGCTGCTCCTCGCCGGACAAAAGCCAGGCGCGATTGAGCAGGCGCCGGGCGATCGTCCCGGCATCGTTGTCGCCCCACACCGTGTTGAACTGCCCGTGATTGGCGTGGTGCACATACAGCGAGGCGCTGAATCGGCCCTGCGTGATGTCGGGCCGGGTGCGCGCCAGCTGCCGATCACCGGCAAAGAAGAACACGTCGGCGTCCATGCCGCCCTGGATCACGAAGTAGCTGGCATCGGACAATTCGGTCGCTTTGTTGGAGGCGTAGAACTGACCGTCGATGGGGGCAATGGCCGCCACGCCCTGGATGCCGAAACCGAAATCGAACGTGATGCGCGCGTCTTCCGGATAACGCTCAAGCCGGTTGAACTCAGCCGCCAGCACCACCGCCTCGCCGCCGCGCGAGTGGCCAATCAGCACGACCTGATCCAGATCGACCTGGCGATGGAGCGGATGCTCGGGACTCGCCTGCCACTGGCGCCAGGCCGCCAGGTGCTCGAGCAGCAGCCAGCCGCGCACACCGTTCTCGCGCGGCACGCCACCGAAGATGCCGCCGTTGATGAAGTTCTGGTCGACCGAGACCACCACGTGGCCGCGACTGGCCAGGTGGTCGCCCAGCCAGGCATAACCAGGGTCCGACGGGTTCATCATGTTGTGGTTGCCATGCACGATCAGCACCAGCGGCAAACGCCCGGACGCATCGACCGGATACCAGACCAGTCCGTTGAGCGGCAAGGCGTCCAGGCCAAAACCCCACCAGCGCTCGCGCAGGTTCAAACCCATCCCGGTCGGTCGGCCAAGCAAGTCGCGCGCGTCCACGGCTTCAGTCTGCCAGCTGAGGCCTTCTGCGAACTCGCGCCGCCAGCGATTGGTGCCGCTGCCATAGCTGAATGATCCGACCTGGTAAGGCCCGGCTTCCAGAAAATGCGCCCAGGCGGCGCCGTCGTGCTGCGGCGTCTCGAGCAAGGCCAGCACCGGGTCCTCACCGCGCTCGTCGCCCAGCAGCCAGAACAGGCCAGAGCCGACCAGCAGTACGGCCGGCACCAGGCTGATCCCTGCCGCCAGACGGCGCTGCGGTTCGGCCAGCAGCAGACCGAAACCGGCCGCAGCCAGCACGAAGGCCACGCCCAATAGAACGCCAAAGAGTGCCGCCAACTGCAGCGGCAGACCGATCAGGGTCAACAGGCCCACGCTGCCCAGCACCGCGGCCAAACCCGTCGGCGTCCAAAGTTTCTCCAGCAGCTGGATCAGCCCCACTAACGGCCCGCGAATCAGCTGCCCCAGCCCGAACATCAGCAGGGCGATCAGGGCGCCGCCGAGCATGTCTGCCCACAGGCCGAAGGGCAGCTTCAGGGATTCCGCACCGACCCAGGCACCGACGGCCAACAGGCAGACGAGGATCGTTCGACCGATCCAGGGTGATCTGGCCGGTGAAGGTTCCAGCGCCTTCAGGCCGCGCTGGGCAAGCGCGGTCATGTTGCTGCCCCAGCGCCGGAGCTGCGTTGCAAACCGACTAAAGGGCGATGGCGCAGATTCCTTCATGCCGCTGTCTCTCATGGATTTCGGTGCAGACCATGCTAGAGCGTTGTGCTGATCGACTGCGACTGCCGGAAGTCATTGCAAACAGAGACGAGCCGAACTGTACTCGCGCTGGCCTGGTCGCAAAAGGTGGTCGCATCCAGATGCCGGAGTCGACCAGCGTCAATGATTACGGCGCCGGCGCTCGCAGTTTGACCGCCGTACCGTAGGCCAAAAGCTCCGCCGCGCCCGTCGCCACCTGCGAGGTCACCAGCCGAATCCCGACGATGGCGTCGGCGTTGAGCTTTTCGGCCTGGGCGACCATGCGGTTGACCGCCTCGTTGCGGGCCTCGACCATCATCTCGCTGTACTCGCCGATCTCGCCGCCGACCAGGTTGCGCAAGGCGGCGACGATGTCGCGGCCCAGGTGCTTGGCGCGCACG
>SKQS01000187.1 GCA_007118895.1 Wenzhouxiangella sp. | reverse complement strand
CAGGTCAGGGACGTGTGGCTTGAGATCGTTCTCAAGGAAGGCCGCAATCGCCAGATCCGCCGGATGACCGCTCATGTTGGCCATCCCACGCTGCGCCTGGTGCGCATCGGCATCGGGCCCTGGCGGCTGGAGGGCCTGCTGCCCGGTCAGTGGCGGGAAATTCAGGAATCGGGCTGATAGAAGCGGCGAAGCAGTCTGCCCGGCCAGTGATCGCGACAGTCCATCCCGGCCGGCAGGCCGTCCAGTGGGCGACTGAACAAGCGATTTTCCTATGCTTTGCCCGGGTTTCGTGCCACAGGGTTGACGGTATTGGTTCGTATTCTGTGCTTCAACTTGCCAATGTCCAGAGTTGCCGAGATCGGGATGACCACACTTGTGTGGTGGAGCACGAGCTGCCGCTTTCTCTGGTTTCCCCGAATGGACTGGACATGGGCGGGGTTGACCAGGAACGAGCGATGCACACGCACTGCGGCCGGAATCTGCCGTTCGAGTTCACTCAACGACAGACGGAGCATGACCTGGCGCAGGGAGCCACCCTCCAGCCAGTGAACCGACACGTAATTCTGTTGTGCCTCCGCGAACACAAAGTCATCCTCTGAGAGCGTCAGATTTTCTTCCCTGCCCTGGCCGCGAATGCGGCGAATCCGGGAGGCCCCGGGCGGGCGCTCAGGGAAGTGGATGGCCAGGAGCCAGACCAGCAATATCGCAATCGGCAGAAAGATCGGCAGCGTTGGAAGCGAGAAATGAATCTGGTAGATCAGCCAGTATTCGAAAGTTGGTTGAATTGAGTTGATAAAACGAATGTTGTACAGCCAGTTGGCGGTGGAAATCGCAACAATCAGCAGGCTGCGCGAGATTAGCTCATTGAGCAGGTACCACCGCTTTCCCTGCAGCCGGTAGCACCATCGGTCGATTCCATGAAACAGCAGGCAGGGAAGTATGAAGCATAAGGCGTAGCCCGACAGACGCAGCAATCGCCAGTCAGCACGGTAATCCGCAGTCCCGAACGGCTCCAGCAGAACCGTGATTGTTACCGACAACAAGCCAAGAAACGTGCCAACGATTGCCATGTTGCGCCAACCGAGAACAAACGGGATTGGCCGCAGAAGGGCCTGGCCAGCGCGAATGCTCAGTCGCCGCGCAAATGCCGTGCGAGCAACGATTTTCATCGGCAGTCAGCAGTCCAATCGGAACCCGGGAACGAGTAGCGGGTCGTTGCGAATCGTCTCGACGGCTGCGACCTGCGTGCCGGTCGCGTCAAGTTCGTCCCAAACTCCTTCAGATGCATCACATCGACTGGATCTGCTGACCAGCGCTAGATAGCCTTGGGATCGACTGTGAAGCGCAGGGAAATTCATGACGAAACGAACGAGGCTTTGGCTGACCCTTTCCATTCTGAGTATAGCAGCCGTGATACTGATCGCCGCCCTGGCGCCGATGCGGGAGGTCGGCTTCCTTTTGCAGAACGCGCGGTTGGGAACCGCCGTGGTGGCCAACGACCTGTGCTATGGCGTTTTTCTCCAGGGGCGCAGCGAAGAGAGTGTTCGTTCGGCTGAATTGGGACCGATCATCGATCCCAGGCTGGCTTGGGCCTCTGCTCGAGTTGACCTCGAGAGGGGGACGGTGGGGGTTAGCCTGCTGGGATTGTTCTCCTCCCAAGCTACGCAGCGGGGCGACGGCAGTTGCCAGCTCGGCCTGGACCCGCCTGAACAACGCCTCTTCCGGGCGCCGATTCCCGACCCGGCCCCCTGGCCGGATGGGGACGCCATGTCGCCAGAAACAGTCACCTCCGAGGTCGACATGGAGGCGTTGCGCCAGGCCGTGGCCGAGGAATTTCTGCCCACGGCCGGGGGCGTCGATCGCGGCACTCGAAGCGTGCTGGTTGTCCATCGAGGCCGATTGATCCACCAGCAACATGCCGATGGATGGGATGGTCTGGTGCCGCAGAACGGTCGCTCCATGAGCAAGGTGTTGGGGGCCCTGCTGGCAGGCTCCCTGGTCGCCGAGGAAATCATCGATCTTGATCAGTCCGATTTGCGGCCCGAGTGGCAAGATCAGCGCAAGGACATCAGCATACGGGCCCTGCTGCTGATGCAAAGCGGCCTGCAATGGCATGAATCCAATGGCCCGGGGAATACGGCCACCGCTCAGTTCATCGCAGCCAATGCTGCAGACTTCATTGCCTCCAAGCCTGTCGAAAAAACACCCGGGACTCGCTTCCACTATTCAGGTGGCGACAGCGATCTGCTGATGTCGATCCTTCAGGAGCAGGCCGGGCTGGACGACCAGGCCTGGTGGCAATATCTGCAGGTAGCCCTTTGGGAGCCGATGGGTATGCGTCAGGTGGTCGTGGCGCGTGACCGCTCGGGCAAGCTGCTGAGCTCCTCCGGCATGCATGCAAGCGCGCTTGACTGGGCCCGGCTCGGCCTGTTTCTGGCCCGTGATGGCGTCTCCCGGAATCGCCGCATCCTCCCCGCAGGCTGGGTGGATTTCATGCGCACGGCAACGGCCGAATCCGGGTGCAATTACGGCGCCATGGTCTGGATTCGCGGAGGTTGTCAATCGCAGCAACCTTCACCTGTCTTCGAGCTTTCCGGGTTCATGGGACAAGGGGTGACCGTCATACCGGAAACCGAGACGGTCATCGTTCGTACCGGTTTCGGTCCCTGGATCATGGGGGACCTGCTCGAGCGAATTTTCCCGGCCCTGGGCATCCAGGCGCCATCTCGCATGGCGATGGAAAGCAGACCCAATAGCCCTGAACATTAGTCCTAATCGTGCCGGTCAAGGCGGGCCAGCAGACCATCCAGCTCGTCCAGGCTGTTGTAGCGGATGGTCATGCTGCCCTTGCCGGAGGCCTGGTGCTTGAGGCTGACCGGGGCGCACAGCGTCTCGGTCAGGCGTTGCTCGAGGCGCTCGATATCCGGGTCGCGCTTGTGTCCGGCTGGCTTGGGTGAGGTCGCGGCGCCGCTTTTCAGCCGCTGCACCAGCGCTTCGGTCTGTCGCACCGACAGGCCCTTGGCGACAACTTCCTCCGCAGCGCTCAGCTGCTTGCTCGCATCCAGCCCGAGCAGGGCACGGGCATGACCCATGTCGAGCTGCTCGGTTTCGACCAGTTGTCTGACCTGCGGAATCAGCTCGAGCAGCCGGAGCAGGTTGGTCACGGCCGCGCGCGAGCGACCGACGCTTTCGGCGGCCCGGGCGTGGGTCAGCTCGAATTCGTCGATCAGGCGCTTGATCGCGGTAGCCTCTTCCATCGGGTTGAGGTTCTCGCGCTGGATGTTCTCGATCAGCGCCAGCGCCAGGGTGGCCTCGTCGGGCACATCGCGTACCAGTGCCGGAATCCGCTCAAGCCCGGCCAGCGCGGCGGCACGCCAGCGGCGCTCGCCGGCAATCAGCTCGTACTGCCCGGGCCGGGCCAGCGGCCGGACGACGACCGGCTGCACCAGCCCCTGGCTGCGAATCGATTCTGCCAGTTCGCGCAGTCGGTCCTCGTTCATGATCGAGCGCGGCTGGTAGCGGCCCGGCTGAATCACTTCCAGCGGAAGCTCCCGCAGCGCAGCATCGTCATCCGGAGTGTGCGCCGCCGCTCTTGCCTTGCCCAGCAGGGCGTCCATGTTGCGGCCCAGCGGGCCCTTCTTGCGTCCGGCCGCCATCTCAGGCCCGTCCCTCGGCGCGGCGCAGGTACTCACCGGCCAGGCCCAGGTAGGCTACCGCGCCGCGCGAGTCTCGGTCATAGTGGATTACCGACTGGCCGTAGCTGGGCGCCTCGGCAACGCGGACGTTGCGCGGCACGATGGTGCGATAGAGCTTGTCACCGAAGTGCTGGCTGAGTTCTGCCGACACGGCGCCGGACAGGTTGTTGCGCACGTCGTACATGGTCCGCACCAGGCCCTCGATTTCAAGGTCCGGGTTAACCGAGGACTGGATCTGTCCGATGGTGTCGAGCAGCGCGGTCAGGCCCTCCAGCGCGTAGTACTCGCACTGCATCGGAATCAGCACGCGGTCAGCAGCGGTCATCGCGTTCAAGGTCAGCACGTTGAGCGCCGGCGGGCAGTCAATCAGAATATGGTGATAGCGACGGCGCTGCGGCGCCAGCGCCTGCTTGAGCACCGGCGCCCGGTCATCCAGCTCCATCAAGGCGACTTCGGCAGCGGTCAGATCGCCGCTGGCCGGCAACAGGTCGATGCCGTTGGCCGGCAGGCTGATGATCGCCTCGGCTGCACTGCACTGACCCATCAGCACTTCGCAAATTGTCGCCTGGTCGTCCTCGAGCTGCACCCCGGCGCCGGTGGTTGCATTGCCCTGTGGGTCGATATCGACCAAAAGCACGCGGCGCTTGAGCTCAGCCAGGCCGGCGGCAAGATTCAGCGCCGTGGTGGTCTTGCCCACGCCACCTTTCTGGTTGGCGACCGCCACGATTCGGCAATTGGTTTCGGTCATGGCTTGCTCACGATGGCCCGGCCTGGACAGGCACCGGGCCCTGGGCGCTTCCATTGAAACAGGTCGGACATTGTACGCCGACCCGGCCGGCGCCGGCTTGCCTTTGCCCAGGTCCACATTCCGACCATCAGGCGTGTACCCCGCGCCGGTCCGTATCGTCGGCATGATGGGAAACAACGACCAGGCAGCGCGGACCGTCAACGCCGGGGACTTTCAGCTCCACCCTGCGGGCTGTCCACTGATCTGAAAGCGCCTCGAGTTCGTGGTCGGCCATTGGCCCCTTCATCGCCAGCAGACGGGCGCCCCGGTCCAGCCAGCGCCGGGACAGGTCAACGAGCTCGGCGAGATCAGCCACGGCCCGAACGACCAGCTCGTCGGGTGACGGCTGCAGCGAGACCGATTCGATCCGGGCCTGTACCGGCTCGATGTTGGTCAAGCCAAGCTCGCGCCGGACCTGGCGCATGAAGCGGACCTTCTTGCCATTGCTGTCGATCAGCACGAAATGACGTTGCGGTGCGGCAATCGCCAGCGGTATGCCGGGCAGCCCGGCGCCGCTGCCCAGATCGGCAATACGCTGTCCTTCAAGCCACGGCAGCACGGCCAGGCTGTCGAGCAGGTGGCGTGATACCATCGCCGAAATACCGCCAACGGCGGTCAGATTGTAGGTGCGGTTCCAGCGCTCGAGCATGGCCAGAAAATCCAGCAGCAACTGCTGTCGTGGCTGGTCCAGGTCGATCCCCATGGTCTTGAGTCCATGGGCCAGCAGGGCTTCGGGCTGATCGATGGAAGCGGACATGGTCAACGATGCTTCAGGCCTGGTCGGGAGAGCGCGACGATGAAAAGGCTGATCATTATAGGTGGGTTGCTGATCGCCGCACTATGGTGGCTGATTCTGCCCGGGCTGGTCGGCTGGTACCTCAATGCGCAGGTGCCGGAGTGGACGGAGGACTGGCTGGATCCTGCCCAGTCGCGCTATGACAATCGCTGGTTCGGCTCGCGCCTGGTGGCCGGACTGGGCGACGGGGTGGACATTGAACTACGTGGTCGCCACCTGCCCACGCTGCCACCGGGCCTGCTCGACATCCGCGGAAAACTCACAGCGCCTCAGTCCTCGACACCGATCCGGCTTGACGGGCGTTTCGGCCTTGCCGGCCAGACCAGGCTTGAGATCAAGGCAGACGACCTGGCCTGGTCGGACCAGCGCAGGCAGGTTGACGGCAACGATCTGACTGTCAGGCTCAAGGGCGAACGCGGGCAGACTCGCCTGAAGCTTGTCTCCGGGCCGCTGAGCATCGAGGACTGGCTTGGCAACCGCCTCGGGCTGGAGCATCTGGACCTGACCATCGCACGCGACCGCAATCCAGGCCAACGCACCGACCTTGGCCTGGCGCTTGACACCACCCGCATCATGGGCGAACCAAGCCGGCTGGACATCTCCGTTCGCAGCATCGACGGCGACGCGCTGGCGGAGCTGATCGATGCCGCGGGCCGGTATCGCCAGGCCACCCGAGGAAGCCTGGATCAACGCCTGGCGACACTAGGACTGGCCAGTGCCTGGCAGCAGCTGGCCGAGGCCGGCCTCGATATCGAACGGGTCGAACTCCAACTGGACCGAAAACTGATTGTCAGCCTGAGCTGGAAGCCGGCTGCGGGACCGCCGCAATACCATGGCGGCGGCGAACTGGCCGTGCTGATCGAGTGGACAGCCAGTCTGCTCGGGCTCGCAGGCTCGCTGCCCCCCCAGGAAGCCCGCAGCGAGGTCACGGCGCGCCTGGAACAGCTGGCCGAGGCCGGCCACATCCAGATCGAGCGCGGGCGCTTTCAGCTCTGAGACAACTCGCCGTGGCGCAGACAGGCCACGCGCGCTTCATCTTCCAGCAATTCCAGCT
>SKQS01000268.1 GCA_007118895.1 Wenzhouxiangella sp. | reverse complement strand
CAAAGCGACGCTCGGCCTTGTTGCCCATGCGGTGCCCGGGCAGCAGCTTGACCGCCGCCAGCTGCTCGAAGTCGGCGTCGATGCGTTCAGCCAGAAACACCATGCCCATGCCGCCTTCGGCAATCTTTTGCAGGATGCGCCAGCTGCCAATCACACTGCCGGATTCGGGTGCAGCGGGATCGTTGAGTGCCTCGACGGCTGCACCCAGGGCCTGGTGAAATCCATCCGACTGCTCGGTATCGAAGGCCAGCAGGCTCATCACCTCGTCGTGCAATTCCCTGTCACCTGCAGACGCCTTACGGACAAAGTCTGCTCGCTGTTCGGGCGGAAGTTCCAGGGTCTTCTCCAGCAGGGAGTTGATCTGCCCGAAGCGTTCGCTGTCCAGAGTCATCGGAGCCCTCCTGAGTTGATCGATGTCCAGCGCGGACCTTGCGGCCGCACCGTGGGGCTGAAACCTGCGCGATGACTCCGACAAAGCCTTCGGAGGTTCGCAAAAAGAACCGCCCTGTCCTGTGACTGCCGGATTCCCGGCAGAAAGCGGTCACCGATACGGATGACGATACGGATGACCGGATTTGGCGCACATTCCGGCTATAGATCATAACAGGGCCCGCAACGCGGACGATTCGACCGACGCAGGCCCCTGTCGACCTTGCTTCGCCTCAATGGAGTTTACGCTCATGAATCATCGCCTCATATTGACCCGCAGCAGGTTGGCCGCGCTGCTTGTGCTCGCTGCGCTGTCGTTGATGTTCAGCACGGCGGCTGATGCCTCCCGCTGCGGCGGCGAAGGCCAGCAGCCCTGCACCGTTGCGCCGGCGACCTTTGTCGGCAAGAAGCCCTCGGCTTGTCCGAGTGGCAGCTTCTTTGATCTTGTCGATGGCGGCAGCTGCTGGCGGTGCCCGTCGGGCTCCCGACGCACCATATTTCATGTCAAGAGCAATGACGCCTGCGAAATACCGGCACACCAGGCCTACTCTTCCGCCAGGCGGCATGCCAGGGGTACCGGCCTGCTGGGTACCGATTGTCCGCGTGGTCAGTTCTGGGATCCCAACGGTCATTGCTGGAGCTGTCCTGCGCGCACCGGTCGCACCCTGCACCCGGTCACCTCGGGCAGAGCTTGCGCGCGCACGGTACCGGTCGTTCGCATGCGCGCAGTGGCGGCCGGCAGCCTGGCCTGTCCGGACGACAGTTTCTTCGACCTGATCGACGGCGGCACCTGCTGGAGCTGCCCCAAAGGCTATTCGCGCACGGCCTCGCACGTAAAGGCCGGTGACGCCTGCGCCGCCTCGCTGCTGGCCGGCCTCGGCACCGAGTTTGGCGCCTGCAGCGAGGGCCACATGAACATTCGCGGCACCTGCCAGCGTGTCGGCAACTGCGGCGCGTCGGGACAGCGGCCCTGCCTGCTGGGCGAGCGAGTGCCCTCCTGCAATGCCAATCTGCGTGAGGACTTCAAGCGCAACATCTGCGTCGCGCTGAGACCTGGCGAGACACCGTTTGTCGCCGGACTCGCATCGCTGTCGGAGTTCTACGGTGATGCACTTCGCGCGACCTGCCGCCAGACCCTCGGCGCGCTGAACATACCGGCACAGACTCAGCTGGCGATGGGCGCAAACTGCAGCAAGAACGTGATCGCCGGGGCGGCTTGCGAAGTGATGGTGGAGGCGGCCGGCGGCAATGTCGCCAGCACTGTCGGCAGTGTCGCCGCAGCGACGGCCATGCCGGTGCAGTTCAAGGAGCAGATAGACAGGGCCTATCAGTCCGCGCCGTGCAACGGCTACGCGGAGAAGACCGCGGCTGCCACGCGGCACGGACGCGGGCACGGGGCACTGGGCACTGATTGCGCACGCGGACAGTTCTGGGACCCGAACGGCAACTGCTACTCCTGCCCCGACGGTTTCACCCGCACCCTCAATCCGGTCACCTCGCCTGCTGCCTGCGTGGACAGGCTGGGCGGCGAAATCCTGCGCAGCGCGTGCAGCACCTTCGTGGCGGTGGACCGCATGTTTGGCGACAGCGCGAGGTGCGCCGTCGAAGTGATGGAGAGCGGGGTGTTCCTTTCGCAGCCGCTGGATTTCCAGTCGGCCTCGCAGGAGTTCTGCATGGCCACCGGGGAGTTTGCCTACAGCCTGTACTCCCTGCTGACCAAGCTGAACGAAACCCCGCAGAGAAAGGAACAGCAGCTGACCTCGTCGCTGCAGCGGCTGATCGCTGCGGTAAGGCGCGACACCGAGCGAGCCCGGCGCGTGGGAGGCCTTGCCCTGGCGGGCGCCGACACGATTGGCCAGGGCAGGAACGTTATCGATCGCTTCCATGACCTGCGCCATTGCAGTGCGCGGTAGCGAGGACGCGAGTGCGGGCCAGACGGCCCCGCTCCCCACTCCCATCAGGAGATCAGAAAATGTGTAAGTTGCGATTAATTGTGATCTGGACCGTGATGCTGAACCTGCTTTTGCTCGCTGGGCTGGCGAGGGGCGGAACGCCGCAGGACCTGGCGCTGCTCGATGCATCGGCGTGGGAAGCAGAGCACTTTTCGGTACTGGAATTGCCGCCAGTAGTGGGCTCGGGGCAAGCCGAGCTGGCAGTGAAGTGGGCCGGCGAACTACCGGCCCGGCTACAGCCGGGCTATCTCGACGGTCAGGGGCATTTCCAGCCACAGGACAGCGCCCTGGCGCTGACCGAGTCGATGAGCCTGCTGCCTCAGCCCCCGTCACCACCCGGCCCACGGGTCTGGCGCATGCTGGCTGCCGACGGCAGGATACTGGCCGAGATGGGGGCGAGCCTGTACGAGCAGTGGCAGCCGGGATTCTTCTCCTCGGGCATCTCACAGGAAGTCCGGGCCACAAGCGTGTTTGAGGGCAACCTGATCGTTGCCGGTCAGTTCGGGGCGGTCGACAACCAGGTCGTCAACTACGTCGCACGCTGGAATGGCTCGAACTGGCTGCCGCTCGTCGGCTCTTCCGGGACCGGGGTGGGCGGCGAGGTCAGCGCGCTCACCGTCTATAACGGCGAACTGATCGCGGGCGGCTTCTTCTTCACCGCCGGCGATGTGACCGTGAACAGTGTGGCGCGCTGGAACGGCTCGGACTGGCTGCCGCTGAGCGGACCTTCCGGGACCGGCGTGAATGGCGAAATCAGCGCCCTCACTGTCTACAACGACGAATTGGTCGTGGGCGGCTTCTTTTCCACCGCCGGCGGTGTGTCGGCGAGCCGGATCGCGCGCTGGAACGGTTCCGACTGGCTGCCGCTTGACGGCCTTTCGGGGAGCGGAGTGAACAACGGCGTTGCTGCCCTGATCGTCTACAACGGCGAACTGGTCGCCGCAGGTACATTCCTGACCGCCGGCGGCGTCACGGCGAACAGGATTGCTCGCTGGACTGGCTCCGACTGGCTGCCGCTGAGTACCCCCTCGGGCACTGGCGTGGACGGCCAGGTAAGGGCTCTTGCCATCTATAACGGTGAACTGGTCGTCGGCGGCGCGTTCTCCGCCGCCGGTGGCCTGACGGTCAACCGCATCGCGCGCTGGACCGGTTCCGACTGGCTACCCTTGAGCGGCCCCTCGGGGACCGGGGTGAACGGCCTGGTCCTGGCCCTGACCGTCCACAACGGTGAACTGATCGCCGGGGGCTTCTTCAGCTTTGCCGGCGGCGTGGCAGCGAGCCGGGTTGCGCGCTGGACCGGTTCGGACTGGCTGCCCTTGAGCGGCCCTTCCGGGGCCGGCGTGGACAACGTTGTCCGGGCCATGGCCGTATTCGAGGGAGAGTTGATTGTTGGCGGAGATATGGCCTTGGCAGGTGGTGTGAATGTGGACCGCATTGCGCGCTGGACCGGCTCGGACTGGCTGCCGCTGAGCAGCGCACCCCCAGGCGCCGGGCTCAACAACGAGGTGCTTTCCTTCACCGTCTTCAACGACGAGCTGGTCGCGGGCGGAGACTTCATCCGAGCCGGCGGTGTGACAGTGAACCGTGTTGCGCGATGGAACGGCTCGGAGTGGCTGCCGTTAAGCGGCCCCTCGGGCACCGGCGTGGACAATCGGGTCAACGCCCTGACCGTCTTCAACGGCGAGTTGATCGCCGGTGGCAACTTCCTTACGGCCGGCGGCGTGACTGCGAGCCGGATTGCGCGCTGGACCGGCTCGGACTGGCTGCCGCTGACCGGCCCCTCGGGAGCCGGGGTGAACATCACGCTCACCGCCCTGACGGTCTATAACGGCGAACTGATCGCGGGCGGCAATTTCACAGTGGCCGGCGGCGTCTCCGTGGACAGGATCGCACGCTGGACCGGCTCGGATTGGCTGCCCTTGAGCGGCCCCTCGGGCAGTGGCGTGGACGGTATTGTCCGCGCTCTGACTGTCCACGAAGGCGAGCTGATCGTGGGTGGAAGCTTCCCCACGGCCGGGGGTGTCACCGTGAACCGTATTGCACGCTGGACCGGTCTGGATTGGCTGCCGCTGAGCGGCTCCTCCGGAATCGGGGTCAACGGCGACATCAGCGCCCTGACCGTTTTCAACGACGAGCTGATCGCGGCCGGCGCTTTCAGCACCGCCGGCGGCGTGACGGCGTCGCGCATTGCGCGCTGGACCGGCTCCGAATGGCTGCCGCTGACGGGGCCCTCGGGCAACGGGACGAATGGAAACGTCAATGCCCTGGGCGTTCACAACGGCGAACTGGTCGTGGGCGGCATCTTCAGCGCCGCCGGCGGCGACGTACTGAGAAACCGGATTGCGCGCTGGACCGGCTCGGATTGGCTGTCCTTGAGCGGCCCCTCCGGTCTCGGTGTGAACAACAGGGTCTTTGCCCTGGCCAGCCACCAGGAGCAGCTCTTTGCTGGCGGCCAGTTCGATATCGCCGGCGGCCTGCCCAGCGCCAATATCGCTGTCTACCTCGGCGTCCCGGCGGATCGAATCTTTGCCGATGGCTTTGAGGGAGATGGTGGCCCAGCCCGCTGAATGGCCGCCCAGTCCTGCTGGGAAACCAGCACCGCTTTTTTTACCTTGCCGCTGACCAGCAGGGGCTGATGGGATTCCACGGCTTCGTCGATCAGGCGATTCACCCTGGACGGGGTAATCTGGCTGCCATGGGGGTATTTGAGGGTCAGGCAGTACACCGCACGGTGGACTTTCCGCCCGCTGCAGCTCCCGGAACAGAATTCATTCGCCGGGGACCCCGACGATGGGGCTGGCCGGGTGGAACCGGGGAAAAACGACCAGGGCGTCGTAGCGCAGGGCAGTTTCCTGCAGTTTCTCCTGTTCCGGAGTCTTGCCTGTGCGCTGGGTCAGCAGCGGCCGAAGCGGCCTCAGGTCGAAGACCATGGCGTTGTCGTCGGGAACCAGTTCGAAGGCGGGCACGAGGTGGGATGCTGATTCGTGCCAGCTCGCGAACTCACCGTCCGGCTGGACCGAGCCGGTGGCCAGTACCAATACATGGAGGGAGTCATTACCCTGGGCAAACGCCAGCTCGGCCGCGAAGTTTCCGATGTCGTAGACATGCATCGGCGTTCGGCCGCGACCGGAATGCACGGATCCCATCTTGATGAACGCCCGCCGATTGCTCAGCGTGCCGTCTGGCTGTTGCATGCGGGACAGGAAATTGCGCTTGATCAGATCCACGCGGCTGGCATTGTTGTCGTAGTAGCGCTGCTCGGCAAAGGCTCGATAGATCGTGGCGCTGGCGCGCAGCTGATCGACAATTCGTGCGCCTTCGCTGTCGGGGTCGGCAAACGCGGCCGCCAGGGCATCGAATTCGCGGGGCGGGGTCGACAGCAGGAGTGCGCCCGACGGGTCGCCGGTTTCCATGAGCCTGGCCAGTGCTTCCATTTCACGATCGATCATGCCTGCGATCCGTTCCTGTTCATTGGCATCGGTGGTCAGCTCCCCTAGCCGATTCAGCAGCAGGCGAGGGCTGCCCATAAATTCCTGGTCCACGCCCCAGACCTCGTAGCCAAGCGCCACCGCCTTTGCGGCGGCTTCCAGTTCTTCGTGCCTGTCCAGGAACGCCAGGCTATAGGGAAAACCCTGCTGCAAAGCGATGCCGGCCTCGATGCCACCTCGGGCGACTTTGTCCATCAGCAGACGGGTTGACTCCGGCCCGGACTCGACCACGTAGGCCGAGTAGCCCGAATCGCGCAGCGCAGCCAGCAGGCCACGAGTCAACAACGGCGTTTCGACGTTGTGATGACTTTCCCCTATCAGGGTGAACTGCGCCGCGCCGGCCTGCTCGATCAGCCAGCCGGCGCCTTCGCCATGCAGTCCCTCTTCATCAACGATGAACGCTCGAGCGTGCGCCTTCAGTACGGCCGCGACTTTTTCATCGTCAGCCCAGCCGGCATGCGGCAGTAGCGCGAACAGCAAGACAGCAGCGGGGACCAGCGCATTCGGCAGGCGGAAATTTTCGCTCATGAAGGGACTCTTTGAATTGGGGCGAAAAGATTGTAAGCCGCTTTTTGCCTGATGATCCGCTTTTGCTGCATCCGGCGCGTTGTTTACCAGACCGGCTGAGTGTGCAGCCGGCGTTTCCGGTCCGCCGCTGATGCAGAGAATTTGAACCGATGATCAAGCTCAACCCGCTCGCCATTGTCAGCCTTGCTGTCCTGGTTGCCTGCGTTTACCCCACGCAGACACATGGACAACAGGCTTCCCGAATTACCTTTGCTGCAGCGACAGCAACCAATACCGATTACTGGCCTGATCCCTTCGTGCCGGCGCTCCAGCTCGCCGGGGGCTTTTCCTCGGAAGGTCTGCCCTTGCTGGCAGAGCTCGCGCCGCAGACTTTCTCCGGAGTGGACGGCAGTGGCTCCCCGCAAACCATGACTTTCAGCGGCACGGCACAAGCCAGGTCGGCATTCGGGGTTCTTCGGGTCAGCTCCGAAGGGCAGTTGTTGAACAGCTTCTACAATGCAGGCAACGACCCCTTCTATCGGCCTGACACGCAGGCCCTTAATCCAAACGGCGTGCCCGACCAGCTCGCCATGACGGCTCAGGCCAGCTTCGAGGATTATCTGCAGTTCGGCGGCTTCGCCAGCCAGTTTTCGGCCCAGTACTTTTTCCGCATCACCGGCACCATGTCCGGCTTTATCCAGCCACGGGTATTCTTTCAGATAGACAGCCATCCCCTGGAAGCCTGGCTTCCGCCCGCCGGCCACTCAGGCCCGATTCAGGAAACCTGGGCTACCCAGCGATACCCGGTGACGTCCCTGGTTCCTGTCAGATTCTGGCTCAATGCAGTGGCCAGGTTCGAGCTCAATACCCAGAACTGGCCGGAGGGTTCCAACGTGACCGGGTCTGCCAACTTCGGTAATACTGTCGTGCTGGAGGCCATCATCATCACCGATGAAGATGAGAACATTGTTACCGGCTGGACACTCGATTCGGATTCCGGCACCGATTACCTGGCGCTCATCGACACGATCTACAAGGATGGTTTCGAGGGCTCCCTAGATCCTCGTGGTATCACCACTATCGAGAAACGGCCACAGGCTGCGCGGCTGCCGGGCAAACCCTGGCTGGTGTACGCGCCAGGCGTCGAAGGCGGCGATCAGGTAGAACAGGCACAGCATCGGCAGGGCGAGAAGCTCGAATAGCGCTTCGTCATCGAGGTAATCGTCTGACACCACGGCGTGACCGAGCAAAAACGCGACGAACAGCCCGCACAGAATCAGGCCGGTGACCAGGCGTCCCCAGCTCAGTGCACGGCGCCTGTACTTCTCGATCTGGCTGGCCCGGGGCATGGTCCATAACTCCCTGAAACGCTCCAGCAGCGACCAGATTAGCGGCAGGAATACCCACAAGCCCAGCTGCCAGCCGGCGGCCAGCATGCCCAGAACCTCCGGGTAGATGATCAGCAGTCCGACGACAAGCGCCACGCCTGTCCACCACGGCGGTGGCGACTTCAGGCGGGTGGCGATATCGACCAATGTGACCAGGAAAAGCACGGTGGCGGCTTCGATGCCAACCAGCCAGATGACCGTGTCCTCGACCGCAATGTCTAGCCACTGCGACAGGAAACCCAGCCAAAGCCCGAGCAGAACCAGCAGGGTGGCCAGCTCCGGCAACAGTTTCGCGCTCAGGCCCTGGCCTGCCTCGGCGACAGCATCAAACGTGCTGCCAACTTGATCCGGGCTTTCGCTGGACATGGTTCCACACTCCTCGGAGGTATCTTGCGATGGTCTCAAGGAAGAACACGAGAATTGCGCGCCGCAGGGATCAGGTTCCGAAAACCCAGCCCATCAAGCTGTAGGCGGCGAGCATGATCAGCCCGGTAAACAGGATGTTCAGCCAGATACCGGCTCGCGCCATGATCGGTACGGTGAGCAGTCCGGAGCTGTAGACCACGGCATTGGGTGGCGTGGCCACAGGCAGCATGAAGGCGCAGGATGCGGCCAGTGCGGCGGATGCGGCGAACAGTAGCGGATCCTGACCCAGACCGAGGGCGGCCGCACCCAGTACCGGCAGAAACGCCGCGGTAGTCGCGGTATTGCTGGTGATTTCGGTCAGCATGATGACCATCGTCACTGTAACGGCCAGCAGCAAGGCAACCGGCCACCCGCCCAGCGCCATCACCATCTCGCCGATGGACTCGTCCAGGCCAGTCTGACCGATGGCTGATGCCAGGCTCAAACCGCCACCGAACAGGATCAGGATGCCCCAGGGCAGCTTGCGGGTGCTTTCCCAGTCGAGCAGCCCGCCCCGGTGACCCGGGCCGGCTGGGATCAGGAACAGCGCAAGAGCGGCTGTCATGGCGATGCCGGCATCGCTCAGTCCCGGAATCCGCGTTTCGAGCAACGGACGAGTCATCCACAACAGGGCGGTCGTGGCAAACACCAGCGCCACGCCCAGCTCCTGGCGGCTGATCGGGCCCAGCGCGCGACGCTGCTCGGCGATCAGATCGACCCCGCCAGGCAGGCTGGCAAGGCGCACCGGAAACAGCCACCTGACCAGCAGCAGAAAGGTCAGGGGGACGCCGATGATGACCAGCGGCATGCCGACCATCATCCATTCAACAAAGCCGATGGTCACGCCGTGGCTTTCCAGCATGTAGCCGGCCATGAAGGCATTGGGCGGAGTGCCGATCAGGGTGCCCATGCCGCCGATATTGCAGGCATAGGCAATGCCCAGCACCAGGGTGACGCCGAACGCGCTGATGGCCGATCGCTCCGCTGCATCGGCCCTGTCCGATGGCCTGGCCAGGTTGATTACTGACAAGGCAATCGGCAGCATCATCAGCGCCGTGGCGGTGTTGCTGACCCACAGGCTCAAGAAAGCGGCAGCGGTCATGAAGCCCAGAACGATGGCCTGGGGTGAGCTGCCGATCCAGCTGATGATGGTCAGCGCGATACGCTTGTGCAGCTCCCAGCGCTGCATGGCCAGGGCGATCATGAAGCCGCCCATGAACAGAAAGATCAGCGGGTTGGCATAGGGCGCGGTGGCCTGGGCGATGGTGCTGACCCCCAGCAGCGGCAGGATGACGATCGGCAGCAGGGCCGTGGCCGGGATGGGAATGGCTTCACTGATCCACCAGATCGCCATCAACGCGCCCAGGGCTGCCACGGTCCAGGCCGCCGGCGTCATGTTGGCCGGCTCCGGCGAAAGGAGCATGGTCACCAAGACCAGCGGCCCCAGCCACAGGCCGATGCGCTGACGCCGACTGGATCGGCTGACGTTTGATGTGGACATGATATTGATTGGTCGGCAGTTGGGCCGGTTGATGATGGCACAACTGCTGACCCACGTTCAGGCGATCTGGCCCGGTCAGCCCCAGGTCGTCAGCGCATCGTGAACTCGAATCCATCGGCGAAGATCAGGTCGGTCGGTTCGGCGACCTCGACTGCGCCCATGTCGACTCTCCCGTTGATGATGCGGGGAAAACCCGGTCCGCGCTGGTCGAACTCCGGTGGGGTAGTGAAATTCGGGTCACCGGCATCCAGCGCCGGGCTGCCTTCAAACAGGCTGTGGGTCAGCGTCGGCCCGCCGTTGTTGGCCAGCGGCGCCAGGCCTGGATCGATGGGCTGGGCGGCCGTGCCGATAATGTTTCCGGAAGCATCCGGCATGCCCGGCGCCAGGGTGGTGCCGGCGTTGATTCCAAGCAGGCTGTAGTCCAGGACAAGGGTCTGGTCCGGCTGGGTGAGCAGGTCGGGGGCAGAGCCGCTGTCCTGGTTGCCGGCAATCAGACTGTTGCGTACGGTGATCTGGTGTGGCGCCACTGCGGCCACGCCGCCGCCGGCCGACTGCTCGGCGTGGTTGGCAGTGACTGTCACGAAATCCAGGTTGAGCTCGCTGATGCCGTAGCTGACGGTGCTGGCATAGATGCCGCCGCCTGGCGATGCCGAACCGTGGGTGCGATTGCCCGAGATGGTGACATTGAGCAGATTCAGAGATGAAAACACGGTGTGCAGCACGTAGGCAATGGCGCCGCCCGGCGATTCCGCTCCGGCTGTGCTGTTGTCGAACAGGCTGGAATCGGCGATTGCCAGGTCGCCACGCCTGAGCGACAGGGCGCCGCCAGGCGCGTTGGTACCCAGGGTCCGGTTTCCACTGATCGTCGATTCGGCGATATCGACCAAGCCGAACAGCGTGGCGATGGCACCGCCGCGGGAGTCGACGGCACGGGTTTCATTGTCACTTAGGGTGACGCGATCAAGGATCAGCCCGCTGCTGCGCAGGTAGATGGCGCCGCCTGGAGAATCGTCGCCCTCGGTACGGTTCGAGCTGATCACGCTATCGCTGACCTCAACGTAAGTGCCCCATCCCCAGATGGCGCCACCTTCGGCCTGATTACCCAGCGTACGATTGTTCACCAGCTCCGAACCCTGGATGTGGATCAGGTTGCCGCCAGCAGGATCCGTGTAGATCGCACCGCCGCTGGAAAAATTGCCTGCGGTGACATTGTTGCTGATCAGCGAGTTGATGATGATCAGGTCACCATCCTCGATGTAGATGGCTGCGCCACCGGCACCATTACCCAGGGTCTGGTTGTCGCTGATCGCGCTGTCTGTGATTTCGATGTCGCCATTTTCGGTGAAGATGGCGCCGCCGCGGGTGTTGTTGCCTTCAGTGACATGACCGCTGATCAGGCTGTCTTCGATCTGCAAAAGTCCCGAGCCATCGAGCCGAATGCCCGCGCCGGAGTGGTTCAGGCCATCGCCGCTGGTTCTGCCATCGATTACCGACAGCGAGCGGATGGTCAGGTTGCCGCTTGATACCCGAATGACCCGGCTGGCGCCGTTGCCGGAGATCGACAGCAGATCGCGGCCGGGACCGTTGATGCTCATCGAGGCCGAAACCACCAGCTCACCTTGGCCAAGCACGATGCTCTGACCGTTCAGCGCGGGGTCGAAATCGATGCTGTCGGGGCTGCCGCCGCTGTAGCTGCAGCCGCCGACGGCAAGCTGGTCGTTGATGGTCTGGATCGCCGCGCGCAGGGTGCAGGCACTGCCGATGATGCCGTCAAGCGCCGAATCGACCGTCACGACCGAGGCAGTCGCCGGCAATGAGATCAATCCCAGCGTAACGGCGACAGCCAGGCGATTGCGTGCAGCGCACGACGGGTACAGTTCAACGGGCATTGGCAAGTTTCCATGGAGGGTTACCCGCTTACGCGCCAATCAGCCTCCTGGTGGCTCACTTCGAGCCCGACCCGGTGCTGATTGCAGGGGAATCAATCCGGGTCAGCCGGCCGCGGTACCAGCAACTGGTCCAGTTGATGTTTTCTGACCAGCCCGGTCTTGCGAAAGATGCGTTGCATGTAGGTCTTGACCGAAGATTCCGAGATATCCATGGCTTCTCCGATCTGTCGGTAAGTCATGTCGCGCAGGGCCAGCTCGAGTACCCGTTGCTCGCGGTCGGACAGGCGGGAGCGGATTTCGGGATCAAGCAGATCGGATGGTTCAGTTGCTCCATCGTGAATGCAAGCCTGGCCATCAGCGGCCTTGCGCGCCGACAGGACATACCAGGGCAGAAACAGGCAGATGACAGCGATGTTGAGCAGAATCAGACCGGAAAAGCCGATGATCCCGGCCTGGTCACCGAGCAGGAGGCTGAGACATCGACCCGCGACGATGCCGGCGCACATGATCCCGACACCATATCCGTAGGCCCGGATCTGCCCGGGCAAGGACACGACCAATGCCAGAATGAACAGGTCCATTACCCCGGCGGCCACCAGCATCAGCATCATGGCCAGATAGACGCCTGCCGGTTCGGCCAGGATCAGCCACAGGGCGAATCCGGACAGGGCGCTGATCACGGCGATCAACAGGGTCAGTCCCCGGCTGCTCCGAAACAGCCAGACGGCGCCAATGGCTCCGACCACATAGGCGAGCAGCTCGAGGCTGGGCCAGGCGGCCTGGACGGCATAGGCGGGCATCAGGCTGCCGTACATCAGTCCGCTGACCATCTGGAATGCGAACACGAAAGGCAGGAACACACGCAGAACCGGTATTGCCCCGGAGGTTCTGCGCAAACCAGCGCCCGGCAGCGTCAGCGACAGCAACAGGCTCAGCGAGATCAACGGGTAGACCAGCTCGCTACCAAGGGCACTGAAAGCGATCAGCACGGCCAGGATGTTGCCGCCGGCCAGTCCCAGCGCGGCTGTCAGCGTGCGCGAGCGGGCCGCTCGCAACAGCACGCCCATCTGGATGGATATCGGCGCGGACAGCAGCCCGAGCAGTACCAGCAAGCCCGGCGCCGCTGTATCGGCCAGGGGCACGAACACGGTGCCGATGACAACGCAGCCGATCACCCCGATCCGACGCGCCAGGCTGAACCCGCGATGGTCAAGCGTGGCGGCCAGCACCAGCAGGGCAGCCGCATGCGGCCCCATGAACCACAGCATATCGGCTACCTGTCCACCAAGCGGGAAAACCGTCAGCCAGGCCACGAAGCCACTCAGGACGCCAGCCCGCAGCCAGTCCTGATTCATCAAAGCGTTGACCCCTTGGGTTGACATGATCAGCCCAGAGTTTACACGACGGTTGACAGCGGAGCGAAACGGTCGACGGGCTGATGACTTGGCGCAGCGTGAAGGTTTTGTCAATATAAGGGGGGAGCAGTATCACGCCACCAAATAAATCCGAGCAGGAGGCCACCAGATCATGCAGCGACCCGCATCCAAATCAGCACTGACCGCCAGTCTGCTGCTGTGTCTTGTTTTCGCCTTCACGGCGACGGTACAGGCCGGAGCTGGCCTGGCCTCCCCGTCGGATGAGCTGCACGCTCTCGAGGGCACTCATGGTCACAGCGCTTCGGCCGATGAGCTGGAGGGCACCCATGGTCATGGTCTTTCGCCCGACGAGCTGGAGGGCACTCACGGTCACGATGCTGTCCTCGACGAATCGGTTCGTTGTGACGGCGAGGGCCCCTGCATCGAGTTGGCAACGGAGCTTCCGCTGCGCGTACTTCCCCGACCGTTCTCCAACGTCTACGGCCAGCCCAACGCCGAGGCGGAGCATGTGGTGGTGGCCAACCTGCCGGCATTTCGGCCCCTTTACGCTTTTCAGCGCCAGGGTGTGGATCTGAGTAGAGGCGATGATCCCAGGGGTTGGTACCAGGTCGGCCGCAGCAGCGTCGAGCCGGAGGGCTGGATGCAGGCTGCCGACGTTCTGGAGTGGCGCCAGGCCCTGCTGGTCTCCTACACCCATCCCGGCGATCCGATCGAGGGGCGCAATCCGGTGTTGATGTTCCGCGACCTGGCAGCCCTGGAGGACCTGGTTGATGATTTCGACATGGCCGGTCGGGCGCGCACGCTTTACGAACAGATCGAACAGGGTGAAGTGCCGCAGGAGCTGGTCAGCATGGAGCCGCAGCGTTTCGTCGACATCACCCGCCGTTTTTACCTGCTGCCGATTCTGCAGTGGCGTCAGACACAGGTGGCAGGCGACGACCTGCGCATGCTGCAGCTGGCCGCCGCCGTACCGGGTGCGCGCGGTGCAGACACGCTGGAAAGCGACGACTACCGCGCCCAGGCCGGGGTTTCCCGCAGCGGTGTGGCCGGCACCGGGCTGGCTGACCTGAAGGTTGACGTGGTATTCGTGATCGATACCACGCGAAGCATGCAGCCGTTCATCGACATGACGCGTGAATCGGTGCGCCGCATGGCTGGTCGCCTGGCAGAAGAGGCTGGCGATCGCTTCCGTTTCGGTCTGGTCACTTTCCGGGACTGCACCGACACGATTCCGCTGCTGGAGTACGTGACCCGGGTGCACACGCCGGAACTGGTCGATGGCGCCACGCTGGTCGACCGCTTGGAGCAGGCCCGGGCGACCGATGTGGGCAGCCTGGATTATGCCGAAGAGGTCTTTGCCGGGGTTGACGAGGCGATCAGGTCGCCCTGGCGGGAAGATGCCTTGCGCTTCATGATTCTGATCGGCGATGCCAGCTCACATCCGCGAGGTCATCCGCAAAACGTTACCGGCAAGGACGAAACCGACCTGCGCCGGGAGCTTGACGATGAGCAGATTCACCTGCTGGCCATTCATCTTCAGGACCCGCGTGCGACAGAGGATCACCCGATTGCGCTGGCCCAGTTTTCTCACCTTGCGCGCGTCCGCGGCACCCAGGACCGGGCCGCACTGGAAGAGATCGATGCCTTCGACGAGCCGGCCTACCAGGCGCTGTCGGACCGGATCATTCAGAGAATCCATGACAACCTCATCACGACGGCGGGCATCGCTCCGACTGCAGCGGACAATGGCACGGATGCAGCTGCCGCGCCCGGTTCTGAAGCGGTCGAGTCGGTGGACCAGTTGTGGCAGGCCGCACTGATCGAATATATCGGTCGTGAGGCCAATCCGCCAAAGGATATCGTTGCCTGGGCTTCCGACCGCGATCTGGTTCATCCTTCGGATCGCTCCCTGGATGTGCGGGTGCTGGTCACCCGTCAGCAACTCAGCTCGCTGGCCCAGGCACTGGACCAGGTCGTGCAGGCGCTGATGCGGGCAGAAGTATCCCAGGCGCAGTTCTTCGAGGCGCTGCAAAGCGTGGCCGGACAGACCATGAAGCGGCCGGAGGATATCGGCGAAAGTCGACGCCTGGCCGACACCGGTCTGCTGCCCGCGTTCATCGAGAGCCTGCCCTATCGCAGCGACATCCTGTCGCTCAGCGACGAGATGTTTGCCAGCATGACCACCGAACAGCGCTCGCAGCTGGAGTGGAGCATTCTGGCCAAGCTGGAGCAGTATCGCGCCATCAACGAACAGGTCGATGCCTGGTTTCGGCTGAACGAAACCGATCCCGACGCGGACATGGTCTATCCGCTGCACCTGGATTATCTGCCTTGAGCAGGATATGGAAAGGGCCGCTCCCACTCGCGCCACCCCGCTGATCAGGCTGGAAGGTGGCCTGAAACGGCGCGAGCAGGGGGATGGAGCATTCGAGCTGGAAATCCCCGAGCTGCTGGTGTTCCGTGGTCAGATCGTCGCCGTGTTCGGGGAAAGCGGCTGCGGCAAGAGTACCTTGCTGGATCTGATCGCTCTGGTCATGGAACCGACCCGGGTCGCTTGTTTCGAAATCGACCTGGCGCCCGACGGGCCGCGTCTTGACCTGGCCGACCTGTGGCGCCAGCACAACGAGGCCGCCATGGCGGCGCTGCGCCGCGACTACTTCGGTTACGTGCTGCAAACGGGCGGTCTGCTGCCTTTCTTGAGCGTGCGCCGCAACATCATGCTGCCCAGAACCATCAAGGGCTTGCCTGCTGCTGCGGGGCAACTGGACGCCGTGGCCGAGCGGGTCGGGCTGTCCGGCTACCTCGACCGCTATCCGGACGCGCTGTCCATCGGTCAGCGTCAGCGAGCCGCGATTCTGCGCGCGATATTTCACCAGCCGCGGCTGGTGCTTGCCGATGAGCCGACCGCCGCCGTTGACAAGGCCCGGGCCCGCAGCATCATGAAGGATCTGCAGAAGCTGGCGCGAGCCGATGATGTCGCGGTCCTGATCGTGACTCACGATGTTGATCTGATCGCCGAATCCTGCGACGCAGCCTACACTTTTGATACCGGTCCGCAAGTGGCGGGAACCACCCGTTCGGTTTGCCGACCGGTTGCGCCCGAGCATCTGCGATGAACAGGCCGCGTTCGCTTCGCATGATTCCGGCCCTGGCGCTGGCCAACCTGCGTCACGAATGGATCCTGACGCTTTGCCTGATCATTGCCCTGGCTGCCGTCATCGCGCCGCTGCTGGTGCTGCTCGGACTTCGTCACGGCACCATAGAAACGCTGCGCACCCAGCTGGTCCAGGACCCTGTCTATCGCGAGCTGAGGCCCAGCCAGACGCGCGACTATCCCCCGGAATGGTTCGAACAGGTCGGGCGCTGGTCGGAGGTAAAGTTTCTGACCCCGACCATCCTGCCGCTGTCTTCGGTGGTGCAGATCCTCCATCCGGTCAGCGGCCAGGCCGAACTGTTCGACCTCGTTCCTACCGCCGACGGCGACCCGCTGCTGCTGGAAAACCGCGGCGTGATCCCGAGAGAGGACGAAGTCGTGCTGACGGCCGAGTCGGCCCGCCGGCTGGGCGTGAACAGCGGAGACGAGCTCACCGTGCGGGTGACTCGCGCCCGCGGCGGGCGAACCGAGCTGGCCGAAAGTACGCTGACGGTTGCTGCCGTTCTGGCCGCCAGGGCGGGAACGCTGGCGCGTATCTATGCGCCGCTGGATTTCGTGCTGGACGTCGAGTCCTACAAGGAAGGCTACGGGGCCGCGCACCGCGGCTGGCCCGGTGCCAGTCCGGAACCCTATCTGAGTTTTGACGGGGCGGTTCTGCTGCTGCCGGAAGCCATGGCGCCGATTGATCGAACCGGCCTGATCATCAATACCGGATTCGCCAGGATAGCGCCGCTGGAAGCCGAAGACCTGGAGCAGATGCTCGGTTTTGCGCTGCCGGCTGCGCTGCATGCCTACCACCTGTACTCTCCCGGCGCCACGGTCACGCCGTCCAGTTTTCGCGCGGTGGAGCAGAAACTGCGTGGGCGCGAGGCCAGTCTTTTGCCATGGGCCCGGGTCGAGGTGCGCGGTGAAGGGGAGGCCGGAAACGTGTCGTTGATCGGACTGTCGCTGAACGAGTCGCAGTCAGAGAGACTGGCGCTGCCGAGTCTGCCATGGGGAGGCTTCAGCGGTCGGGCCGACGACGGAGAGCGTCTTCTCTCCGTGCTGCTGCCCGGACAGGACGGCATGGCAATGGGTGCACTGACTGCCGAGGGTGTCGAACCGGTCAACTTTACCCTGGAGCCGGCGGGAGCGACCACGCTTGACCGACCGGTTGTTCCCGTCGAACTGCTTGGCGTTCTGCGCACGGCTGTCGAGCGGGCGGTAGTGTTTGATCCGGCATCACAAGAATTCCGGATGGCGCGCGGGGGCTACCGCGGCTTTCGCATGTATGCCGCCGACATAGATGATGTGCCCGAACTGTTCGAGCGCCTGCGGGATATGGGGATCGAGGTTCAGGCAGAAGTCGAGATCATCAGCCGCATCCAGGTGCTGGATGCGGGACTGAGCCGACTGTTCTGGCTGATTGCGACCCTCGGCATTGGCGGAGGGACCGCCGTGCTCATCGCCAGCCTGTATGCAGCAGTTGAGCGGCGCAGGAAAGACCTCGGCGTGCTGCGCCTGGTCGGCCTGGCGCGCTCGAGCGTGTTCTTCTTCCCCATCGTCCAGGGCGCGGGCCTGGCGGCGCTGGGTCTGGTCGCCGGATTCGCCGGCTATGCCAGTCTGGCGCTGGCCATCAATCGGGCCTTCGCCGATGAGCTGGAGGCGGGTCAACGCTTCTGTGCCCTGCCTGGCGGCCAGGTCCCGGTGATCGTGCTGACTACCCTGGCGCTGGCGGCTGCTGCCTCACTGGTGGCTGCCTGGCGCACCACCCGGATCGATCCGGCCGAGGTGATTCGTGATCAATAGTTTTTCTACTTTGCCGTTGACCCTGGTGCTGCTGCTCGGCCCGCTTCTGGCAGCTGCCGAAGCGCCGGCCGCCACCCCCTACAATCCGCGCCCGGCCGAGGGGGACCTGGTTGTGCCGATGCCCGGCGAGGCCGAGATGGTGTTTCGCGCCGTGGCGGTGCCTGGCGCTGATTTCTGGGCCGACCATGACCGCATCATTCAGATCGGGGATGCGGCCGGTGGCATCTTCGAAGGCCTGCAGCGCACCCAGATCAGCGGCTCCTTCAAGGCTGACAACGGCCAGACCTGGCTGATCTACCTGGCAAAGTATGAACTGACTCGCGGCCAGTACATCGCCGTCATGGGCATGGATGCGCTGCTTGCTGCCAGCGCTGACCCCGACATCGACGCGCTGCCGGGGCTTACAGGGCGCGCGCTGCGCGAGGCGCTGATGCAGCCCTTGAGCTTCGTTTCCTACCACGACGTGCTGGCATTCATTCACCGCTACAACCAGTGGCTGTTCGATCCGGACCATCCCGAACGCATGGCGCGCTTGCCCAGGCTCGATGACGCGCCCGGCTTCCTGCGACTGCCGACCGAGGAAGAGTGGGAGTATGTGGTTCGAGGCGGATTGCCGGCGCTTCGGCGCGGCACATTCGATGATCCGCTGCCGTTCCCGCCACGCCAGCTCAATGAGCATGCCTGGCATTTGGGCAATGCCCGCCATCAAACCCGCCCGATTGGTCTGCGTGCGGCCGATGAGCTCGGTTTTCACGATCTGCTGGGCAATGTGCAGGAAATGACCGCCAACCTGTTTCGTCCGGAAATCTGGCAGGGCAAGCCGGGCGGCGTGGCCGTTCGCGGTGGCAGTGTATCGACACCGGCAACCGATTTGCGTAGCGCCCTGCGCGCGGAGCTCGACGTGTTTGCCTGGGATGGTGACAGTCAGCGGGTTCGCGAGCGGCGCTCATTCAATACCGGCGCGCGCCTGGCCATTGGCGCCAACGTGGTGGTCAGCTCGGCCCAGCGTTCGCGAATCGAACAGGAATACGATGCCTACCGCACGGAGCTTCGCCGTATGACGCCGGTAGGGCGTACGCTGGACAACCGCGTTGCCCAGGCAGCCAGCCAGATCAGTGATGCCGACCCGATCATCGAGCGGCTGATCGATCAGAACCCGCACCTGCGAGAATCGCTGACCGCCGTTCAGGCGCTGACCGTCAATGCGCGGGAGCAGCTGGAGCTGGCCCAACGCGAAGCGGCACGAAGTCTGGCGCAGGATGCAGCACGCAACGGCGTCAACTTGAGCGTTTATCTATCGAGACTGGCGCGACTGTCGACCACTCTGGAAAGCGCCAGGCGGCTGAGCGAGATCTCGACCCGGTACCAGGAACAGGTTGCTGCGGTGGAACGTTCCATCGCCGACCTTGATGAGGCCGTCAGCCTGCAGCTGCAGGCCTATGGTGAAAAGGTGGCCAGCCTGGGTGACTACCCGACCGAGCACAGGACCATGGCAATCGATTTCTTGAGCGATCAGGAACCTCCCAGGCGTGAGGCCATGGTGCTGGAGCTGTTGCGAGTCCATGCCGAGACCTTTGCCGAGCAACGCCGCCCGGATCGTGACACCTGGCTGGAAGATTTCAAAACGAGTTTCAGGGACTACAGCGATGGCTGAGTCTGGATGGATCAACAACCAAGCGCTCGAACGGAGCAAGGAGACATCATGAAAACTGCGAAATCACTCATCACGTTGAGCATCGCCGCGACGCTGATCAGCGCCTGCGCCACCATGCCCGATGATCAGCGCACCCGCGCCGAAGGGACTGCTGCCGGCGCTGTAATCGGCGGCCTGCTTGGCGGACTCATCGACGGCCGTCGCGGTGCGGCCATCGGCGCCCTGATCGGCGCCGGCGCCGGCTACGTGGTCGGCGATGAAGTGGCGAAGCGAAAGGCCGCGTATGCCAGTACAGAGGATTATCTGGATGGCGAAGCCGATCGGGTCGCTGAATTCAAT
>SKQS01000257.1 GCA_007118895.1 Wenzhouxiangella sp. | reverse complement strand
GCCGCGGCCGTCCGAGGCGCGAATAACCACATCGAAACTGCCGGCCTGGGTCGGCGTCCAGCTCAAGCTTTGCTGGCTCAAGCTCATGCCGGTCGGCGCCACCAGCAGGGATAAGGTCACGGCATCGCCATTGCCGTCTTCCACCTGCACCGGGTACTGCCACGCACGTCCAACCGTGGCGCGGGTAACGGGTATTGAAGTGAACACCGGCGGCTGATTGGCCGGGACCAGCCAGCGCGGCTCGAAGTCGATGGGCTCGCGACCGGGGTTGGCAAACGCCAGCTCGCGCGTTACCGACTCGGCACTGGCGGCCAACGATTCACCTTCCGGCACCAGGATCACGTACGGCTCGCCGTTGGGGGTGAAGCCATCGGCATTCAGCAGATTCACACCGGGATGCAGGTCCAGACCCACGGCCATCAAAACAGGTCCGCTCAGGCTGGCGCCGGTGTTGGCCACGGCCACGTTGAACAGCAGGCGCTCGCCGCTGCGGTCGAACGTAGTGCCCCGGAAGCGCGGCTGAAGCAGGTCGGTCACCTCACCGTAGCCCGACCAGGGATCGCTTTCATCGCCGGCGCCGAACAGCTCAAGCTCCAGCACCGTTGGACCACAGGCCTCCAGGGCCGAAATCGTGACCGTGTTCGGGCCCGGCTGCAGCTCGATGGTGGCGAAGAAGCTGCCGGCGCTGTCGAGCACCGAGGACGCCTGGCCGTTCACCTCAACCTCCAGCACCGGCCGCAGCTGATTGACCGGTACGACCCGACCACTGAGCACCAGCGGCACGCCGGACGGCAACAGTGAGCCCGGCAGCGGGCTGATATCGGTAAATGTCGGCACGGCAACGACTTGCTGGGTGCCGCAGGCGGCGAAGGCAATGGCGCGCGCGGTCGGCAGGACATCGAGATCGAAATCCGCCACGGTCGCAATTCCGCCGGTACCGACGGTGATCAGCTCAGCCATGGCGCGCACCGGGTCGGGGGTGAAATCCGGCAGCAGCGGTGAGACCACGACATCATGACTGATCGCAAAATCGCGCGCGTAGAACACGGCATCGATATCAAACTGGTTGACCGGATCGCCGCAGTACGGGCCCTCATCGGCCACGGGCATGACCAGGCGCACGGCGCCGTCATTCCAGGGATAGCGATCGGCCAGAATGGCGGTAGCCGGGGCCCAGTTTTCACTCGGACCGGCTCCGCCATCGGCGCAGTCATCCAGTGTCGTCATCCACGGCGGCGGTGATCCCGGCACCTCCGGCCCCAGTTCGGCTTTGACATTGCTGCTCAGACAGCTACCACCGGCGTTATCGGTAATGCCCCAGTAAATCGGGTTCACCGGTATGCCGTCATCGGCCAGCACGGCGACCAGGTCCTCGGCCAGGTCGCACATGGTCTGGTTGACCGGCGCCATGGAGCCGGAAGTATCGAAGGCGAAGACGATGTCCAGCGCGCTGCAGGCGGCGCAGCCTTCGGGCACTACAACCGTCGATGCAGCGGTGCGCACGCGGAACATCCACTCCGGCATCTGGAAAGAGGCGTTGCTAAAGACCAGGGTGTAGCTGCCGCTGGCCAATGCCAGCGGACCCTGATCGTGCGTGTTGAAATTGTTGGCATTCACCGGGCCAAAAACCGGCGTACCAACCGGGTCAACCAGCGTCCACTGGTTGCCGGGCGCGGAGTCCATCAGATCGAAGATCAGCGCCTGGCCATCGCTGTCGGGCTCGATGGTGTAGGTCAGCCGCGCAGCCGGGGTGGGATAACTCACCCCGATCAAGACTTCGTTGATTGTGATCGGCACCGGGGCCGGGTCGATCACGCTGGTCAACTGCCAGGCGGGGCTGGTGGTGGCTTGCCGGGCATCCAGATCCAGCCGATAGCTGCCCGCCGGCAGGGAATAGGCACCGCGCCAGGACGAGCTGACGTTTTGAAGATTGAGGTTGGCGAAAGGCTGCCAGCCCGAAGGCTCGTGGGTCAATGTGGCAAACACATTGGCCGCGCCGGACACGGGCTGGAAGACCGCCCGGGTCGAAGCCTCGGTCAGGTTGAGGGTATAGCTGCGTTGCTCGCCAGGGCCTGGGTCGGTCCAGGTTTCGGCCTGGTCCAGTACCGTCGGCACGCTGCTGACGCTCGGACGGTGCAGCGTGAGCGCATAGGCAGGACCCGCCGGCCCGGTATCGGAAATGATCAGCTGATAGTCTCCGGACGGCAGCGGCAGCGGACCAAAATCGTCACTGCTGACCCAGAGCCTGCGATTGGACACCAGCGCCAAGCCGGCCGAATCAAGCAAGCTGTAGCGCAGGGTGCTGTCGCCACCCTGAACCTGGAGATAGAGGCGGTCCGTGCCCGGCAGGACTTCCAGGTCGTACAGGTGCTGCTGCCCCGGCGTGGCCAAGGTCCCGGCCAACGCCAATGGCTCATTGCCCAGGGCGACGGATTCGACTTGATCGGTCACGCTGTGGACCGTGAAGCGATAGTCCGGTGCAGCACCATTGTTGGCATCGAAGATCAACCGATAGTCGCCGGCGCGCAGCGCGAAGGGCCCTCGACTGTTGCTGGCAGTCGAGGCAGAACTACGGCCAAAGATCTCTGCTCCGGCAGCGTCCTCCAGCCGCCAGCGCAAGGGTGTGCTGCCCTGCTCAAGCTCGAAGTAGAAGCTGCCGTCAACGGGAACGCTGAACAGGTAGTCGTTGCGAAACCCCGGCACGGTGGGCTGGCTGTCGATCGGGGTATCGAGGTCGATCGAAGTCTCGAGCAGGCCGGCATCAACTGCGGTAAATGCCAGACTGGACGGCCCGCCGCTGGCCAGATTGAACTCAACCAGATAGTCTCCCGGCAGCAACAGGAACGGACCCTGGTCGTGACTGCTCGGCGTTGTCGCCAGCGCATTGCTGAACAAAGCCTGGCCGGCTGCATCAAACAGCGACCAGCGCAGGTTGCTGGCGCCCTCGGTCAGGTCGAAAAAGACCCGCGTTGGATCGCTCAGTTCCAGCAGCCAGCGCTCGGGCACGCCCGCATTGATCGTCCCGGTCGCCGGGGTATTCAAACCCAGGGCGCTGCCGGTGGCAATCGGATCACTGGCCCCAAGATCGTTCAAGGCCAGGCTGTAGCTTCCGGTACCACCCGCCTGGCCAAGCACGGTCAGCACGTAGTCGCCGCCGACCAGGTCGACTGTCGTCGAAGCGGGCAGAAAGGTGGTGCGCGGAATGATCTCTCGCCCAACTGCATCCTCCAGACGCAGATTGAGACCGAACGTGTTCGAGCTGGCCTGGCGCTCGATGTTCAGCCGACGACCAGTCGGAGCCGAAAAGCTGTACCGACGAATCTCTCCCGGCTGGCTAATGGCATCATCGATGACCGAACCGAGTGTAGTAGGAAGATCCAGCTCCGTGCCGGTCACCAGCGCGAATTCGACCGAGCCGGTGCCAGCGTTATTGCCTGTAACGACCAGCGTGTAGTCACCACCAACCAGTTCAATCGTCTCGACCGAATTGACATTGCTGGTACGGGCCAGCACCTGCCGACCGGCCGCATCCTCAATCCACCAGTTCAGACCGGTGTTGTTGGTCGTGGCCAAACGATGGAGGAGATAAATGCCGCTCGGCACGTTTTCAAAGTGAAAGCGGTGCGTCTGCCCGGGCGTCTCGATCTCGGCCAACGTGGCCTGATCAGGCTCGATCACCGCCTCGCTGTCGATCACCTCATGCAGCACCACGCTACCTTCCACCGCCGTTGCAAAGCGGCTGCGCACGCTCAGCACATAATCATCTGGAATCAGGCTGAAAGGCTCGGCGATGACGTTCATATTGCCAGTCCAATCGACCAGCACCAGGCCGTCGGCCCTTTCCAGCCGCCACTGCGCCGCGATGCTGCTATGGCTGAAGCTGAATCTCGGGTATACCCGTGTGGCCTCGCTCAACGAGAAACCGAACCGGTTGATCTCGGTCACGTCCGCGCTTTCGTAGTCGCCCAATGCATTCAGCGGCAGAGTCAGTGTGGGAAGTTCTGACATCTGCCGAACCCGCAGGCTGAAATCCCCGGCATACGCGCTGCGGCCGCGCACTTCGATCTGATGGGTACCGGCCGGAAGGTGAAAAGCATCGGTGGCTGCCGGGCCAGAGGTGGTCCAGTCCTGCCGCAGATTGCCAAGGTTGTCAGTCAGGCGGAAGCTGAGCTGATTCGGGCTGGCCGTTCCGAACAGCAGATGCACAGGACCCGGCTGGCTCTGCGTCAGCTCATAGCGATGGGTGGCACCGACGCCGGTAAAGCTGCGCTGATCGAGCTGGTCCAGCGCAAGTGTGCTGCTGGTATCGCTGACCGCATGCAGGATAAAGCTGAAACTGCCCGAAGACGTCGGCGTGCGCCCTCGAACGGTCAGGTAATAATCGCCCCCCATCAGCGAGACCGGCCCAAGATCATTGATGGCGGTAGCGTTGGATTCGATCACCCGGCCGAAGCGGTCTTCGATCGACCAGCTCAGCTGGTTGGTGTTGGTGCCCGCGATTCGCTGCAGATAGACGCGCTGTCCGGGCGACACATCCGCAACCCGATACATGCGCTCCTCCCCGGGCGTAATGTCGCCACTGACCTCCTCATCCAGGCTGATCGTTTCCGGCTCGGCCCAGACCGACGCGGCCAGCAAGCCCATAAGGATCGACACGAACCAAAAGCGGACGGCAATCCGCGCGAATGACTTGAACCGACCGGCATTGAGCGGTGACATCATTGTGCGCTCCCTCTGATGCAATTCTTGATCTTCATGACCAACAGCTTGCTGCCCAGGGCCCGCCCCAACTTGAAATCCACGTGAAATTATCTTGAAAACTGGCGTTGTCCCGGCCAACAGGGCCTTGGAGTATGCCCTTGAAACCGGGGCCCGGAGACGGGCATCACTGTAAATGCGGGGGTCATTCAACCATCGCGCAACGCGCTACCTTGGTATCGAGGGCTACCTAAAACGGCGAAGATATCCATCTGGCGGGGCTGTCTGAAAAATGGGCTCCGCCTCATGAACTGTGGATCGATACCCCCGGTTCTCAGGACTGGCTGAATTAGGTGACAGACTTGATCACTGACTGATCAGCGCCAGGTAGCGCTTGAGCCAGGCATATCGGACATGTTCCTGTTCCAGGCGCAGCCTCGGCGCCAGGACATCATCGCGCAGGGCCTTGTAAAGCGCCTGTTCGGGATCATCCAGGCGCGACAGTTCGCCGCGAAAACGGCGCTCCTCGGGCTCCTGGCCCCACAGGTCGAGGTGCGCATCCAGCGTGGCGCGGTCCATCAACAGCGAGCGGGCTTCGGGCAAGTGGTGGCGCAGACGATTTAGGATGGCAAAGCCGTGGGTGTCGATATCCCCCCAGTACCAGCAGCGTGCCGAGGCTAGCCAGTCGATGCCGGCCAGGCGCTCCAGCCCGTAGCCCAGACCGAAGATGACGATGGCGCGCCGGTGGGCCGGAAAGGCCAGGCCGTTGATCTCGTTTTCAGTGATGAAGATTTCTTCCACCGGCAGGTTCAGCCTGGCGAATTCCCCGGCCGGCACCGAAAGATCGCTCAGGCCGTTGAGGGCCAGATCTGAATCGAGGATGCGAAAGCGTACCTGCACCGGGCGGCTGGCCAGGCCGTAGCGGCGGTTGAAACCGCGCATACCGCCGGCAGAGTCATCGACAGCCTCGGGCGGCAACACCGCATCGAGCAATTCCCCGACCAGCCCGCGCCGGGCCTGGATGAACTTGGTGTCCACACCGGGGATATCGAGCTGGCGAAGGTACACCCCGGGGCGGGGGTGGCTGCGGAAATGGTGCAGGATGGCCAGCAGGCGCGGCCACTCCTCGGCGGATTTGAGCGCCTGTAGCGGGCGGCGAGCCAGCCAGTCGCGCAAGGCCGGAAACTCGGCCAGCACCCGCTCGGCCAGTTGATCGAACTGACGTGCCTGGCCAGCCTTGCCGATCAGGCGCAGCGCGTCGTCGGCACTGGGCACGATAATGGCCTTCGGCAGCTCGTTGCGACCGCGGGTGCGATGGTTGACGGTGCGCCACTGAATCTCGTAGCCATGGCCGCGCTTTTCGCGCGAATGCTCGATCAGCTCGGCAACCCACCGACGGACGGCATCGAAGCGTTCGTCCAGATCGCGCGAGCCTGCCTTGCGCAATTTGAGTTTCAGCGGAAACAGCGGCACTTCCCCGTCCAGCCGATCTGCCAGCAGCCGGCCAGAATCCCACTGCCTGCGCAATTGGGCAAGCAGGTCTTTCGGCCGTGTCCAGTGATTCTCACCCATCCCGCAGCTCAGTACTGATAGCCTGCCGCCCTGGTAACGGTTGCGGCGTCAGCCCCGCAGGCAGATACAAAGGATGCGCCGGGTCGCCTCCGGCATT
>SKQS01000201.1 GCA_007118895.1 Wenzhouxiangella sp. | reverse complement strand
TTACGATTTCTGGCTGCAACGCCCGTAATCGACCAGCTGCACCCTGCTCAAGGCCCCGGCATTTTGCCGGGGCCTTGTCTTTGGACCTACCTGTCTTCGCTGCCTGCCGGCCTGTTAACCCAAAATCGTCTGACAAAATCGTTAAACTGTCGTGATGCTGGCGGTGACTGACTACCTTCGCAGACTCACATCAATTGCCCTTCTGCTTGCCATCTGGCTTTCGGCGGCAGCCGATCCTGCCCCCGGGGTACTGATTGTCGGCGACAGCTGGGCCGAACAGCAGTGGGATGACGGCTCGCACCAGCTGGTGTTTCAGGCCATGGGATTCGACCAGGTCGCCGTATTTGGCTCGGCAACCACCGAGTCCGGCAGCACCGCCGCCGACTGGAATGCGCCAGGGCAACTTGCCTTGATCGCCGATCAGATCGCGGCTCACCCGGAAATCGAGATCGTTCAGATCACCCTGGGTGGCAACGACTTTCTCAACCAATGGCATGTCGGCATGTCAGCCGCCCAGGTGGCGGCCCTGCAACAGCAGATTCTTGATGACCTGAGCAGCATCGTCGGGTTCGTACTCGAGCTGCGGCCGGATCTCGAAGTACTGCTGAGTTTCTATGATTACCCGAATTTCGTCGATACGCTCGGTGGCCTGATCGGCCTTTTGTTCTGCAGCCCGCTATGGAGCGATCTCGGTCAGCCGACGCCAGGGCAGCTCAACGACGCGGCCATTGTTTTCGAATCCGGCTATCGTCCGCTTGCCGGCCACCCGCGCGTCTTCCAGGTCAGCCATTTCGGGCAGATGCAATGGGCGTTCGGCTTTCCCGCCGACGGGATCGCGCCGGGCGATATTCAGCCGCCAGGTGAGGTCAGCCTGCCCAGCCCGGTAGCGTCTCTGCGCAGCTACTTCGGCTTCCCGGATTGTTTCCATTTGAATGCCAGCGGCTACGACGTACTGGTCACCAATCTTTTCATGCACTACTTCGAAACCAGGTTCGATGTGGTGTTTCGTTCGAGCTTTCAGTAAGTCCGGACTTCGGTGACAAAGTTGCGGCGATGAGCGGACAGACAGAACCACTTCAAAGCCCGAGCCTCAACGAACAGCCGGCAGCGGAGCAAATCCTCAGCAAGGTGTTCGGGTATCCGGACTTTCGCGGTCGACAGCGCGAAATCATCGAGGCTGTCTGCAGCGGAAACAACGCGCTGGTACTGATGCCGACCGGCGGCGGCAAGTCACTGTGCTACCAGATCCCAGCCCTGGTGCGACCAGGTACAGCCATCGTTGTCTCTCCTCTAATCGCGCTGATGCGCGACCAGGTAGACAGCCTGCGACAAAACGGCGTCAGTGCCGCGGTGCTCAACTCCAGTCTCGATCCGGCTACCCGGCGCCAGACCGAGGATGCGCTGGCCGCCGGAATTCTGGATCTGCTCTATATCGCGCCGGAACGACTGTTGCGCGAATCCACCCTGGCGCTGCTGGAGCGCACCCGACTGGCCCTGTTCGCGATCGACGAGGCGCACTGCGTCTCGCAGTGGGGACACGACTTTCGACCGGAGTATCTCAAGCTCGATACCCTTCGCCAGCGATTTCCCGACGTGCCGCGCATTGCCCTGACCGCCACCGCCGATGAGCGAACCCGCACCGAAATCATGCGTTGCCTGCTGCCGGATGGTGGCCAGACCTTCATCGACAGTTTCGATCGGCCAAACATCCGCTACCGAGTGGGACTGAAACGCAATGCCCGCCAGCAGCTGCTCAGCTTCATCCGCGCCGAGCATCTCGGTCACTCAGGCATCGTCTATTGTTTCTCGCGCAAGCGCGCCGAGGAGACCGCGGCCTGGCTGAGCAAGCAGGGAATTGATGCCCTGCCCTACCATGCCGGTCTGGACACCGAAATACGCCAGCACCATCAGGACCGCTTCATCAACGACGAGGCCGTGGTCATCTGCGCCACGATTGCCTTTGGTATGGGCATCGACAAGCCGGACGTGCGTTTTGTCGCCCATCTCGATCTGCCGGCCAGTATCGAGTCCTACTACCAGGAAACCGGCCGCGCCGGGCGCGATGGTCTGCCCGCCGATGCCTGGATGGTCTACGGTCTGTCGGATCTGATGCAGATTCGCCAGCTAAGGACCCGTTCAGGCACCAGCGCAGCCCAGATGCAACTGGACCGGGAGCGACTGGAGGCCCTGCTGGCCTATTGCGAACACCCCGGCTGCCGCAGACCGCCTTTGCTGAGCTACTTCGGCGAACAGCATCCCGGCAACTGCGGCCACTGCGACAACTGCCTGGACCCGCCCGAGACCTGGGACGGCACCGAGGCGGCCCGCATGGCACTGTCTTGTGTCTATCGCAGCGGGCAGCGCTTTGGCGCGGCTCATATTGTCGATATCCTGCTTGGCAACGCCACTGACAAGGTCATTCGCCAGGGGCACGACAACTTGAGCACCTTCGGCATCGGTAGCGAGCTCGACCGAAAGCGCTGGCATTCGGTGATCCGCCAGCTGCTGGCCATGGGCCATCTCATGCCCGACCCGGAAGGCCACGGCGGCCTGGTGCTGGGTGACCAATGCCGTGAGCTGCTGCGTGGCGAACGGTCGGTGACACTCAGGCAGGATGTGACACCTACCAGCCGCAAGGGCCCGGTAAAGCGCGCAGAGAAGAACCAGACTTTCCAGGCGCCGGACGACTCACCGGCCTGGCAGAAGCTGCGCCAGTGGCGAATGGAGCTGGCCCGCGAGCGTGAGGTCCCACCGTATGTGATCTTTCATGACGCCACGCTTGCCGAAGTGCTGGCCAGACGCCCCGCAAATCTGGAAGAACTGGGTGAAATCAGCGGCGTCGGTCGCCACAAGCTTACCCACTACGGCCAATCCCTGCTGGAGGTGCTGGCCAGCCTCGATGAATAGGGGAAACTCGCCTATCATTGGATCAAGGCCAATTCAACGAGCCCAGCCAATTCAACGATAATGTCAGCCAGAATGAAGTGGACCGCCGAAGGTCACAGGACATCACCATGAATCAAACCGGCAAGACCATACTGACCGCTTTCGACAACACCGCGCATGCCCGGCGAGCATTCGAGCAGGCCTTGCACTACGCACACTGGAAAAACAGCCCGCTGCATGTGCTGGCTGTAATCCATACCCCAGAGCTGCACGAGGACGAGGCGCGCGACCGCATCATCGAGAAGTTTCGCGAACAGTATGAGCAGGGCATGGCAGAACTTCGCGAACTGAGCGAGGACAGCCCGGTGACGGTCAGCTATGAAATCGTCGTCGGTCACCCTGTGGATGTCATTCTGGAGCGTATCCAGTCTGGAACCATCGAGCATGTGTTCATGGGTCGGCGCGGGCGCAAGGGTTTTTTCGAGAACCTGCTGATGGGCTCGGTCTCCAAGCGCATCGCGGATTTCGCCAGCTGCACGGTCACCATCGTGCACTGATTTCGAGACGGGACAGGTGCCAGCCAGTAATAAACCGCCGGAGTCACCATCATTGCGGACCGGCGATGAAGACGTCGGCCGACTGCGCTCAGAGCTTGACACTGTCGACCGGGCGCTGATCGAAGCGGCGGCGCGGCGCCAGCAGATCGTGGCCGAAATCGGTCGGGTAAAGCATGCCCGCGGCCAGCCACTGAGAGACTTTCAACGCGAGGCCGAGGTGCTGGCGCACGTGCGCGAGAGAGCCGGCCAGACCGGTCTTGACCCGGCCCTGGCCGAGCGGCTGATGCGTGAACTGATCGAAGCCTCGCTGACCGCTCAGGAACAGGACCGGGTGCGGCTGAGCAACCACGGCGAAGGGCAGACCGCGCTGATCATCGGCGGAAACGGCCGCATGGGGCGCTGGTTTGCCCGGTTCCTGCTTGGCCAGGGCTTTCACGTCACCATCGCAGACCCGGGAGGGGCGCCTGGCAACCTCGAGCATGTCCAGGACTGGACGCTTGCCATCGACCGGGCCGACCTGGTGGTTGTTGCCACCCCGCTGCGTGCATCGGCAGCCATTCTCGGCCAGATGGTGACCCTCGCCCCGCCCGGGCTGGTGATCGATATCGCCTCACTGAAAAGTCCGCTGATCGAGCCGCTGATCAACCTGGCCGACCGCGGTGTGGCGGTGTGTTCGACTCACCCCATGTTCGGACCCGATGCTCGTCTGCTGTCAGGCCGCCAGGTACTGCTGATGCCGGTCGCCGACAACCGGCAGGCGCTGGCCCGGGCCGAGGCCCTGTTCAAGGCCACCGAGGCCCACCTGATCGAGCTGACGCTGGATGAGCACGACCGACGCATCGCCTGGATACTCGGGCTGTCCCATGCCATCAACCTGCTGTTTGCCGATACCCTGACCCGATCCGGGCTGAGCCTGGACAAGCTGGGCCCGCTGGCCAGCACCACCTTCGCCCGCCAGCTGGCAATCACCGCCGACGTGTCTCGCGAAAATCCCCACCTGTATTTCGAGATCCAGCATCTCAATACCTGTCAGCACGAAGTGCTGTCGGCCATGGAAACGGCTGCCAGCGGATTGCGGGAGATTGTCAAAAGCGGCGACGAAGCGGCTTTCGTCGAGCTGATGCAGCGGTCCGCCGACTGGTTGCAGGTCCCGAAGTCGGATTGCATCGAGTAGTATCTTGCCCTGAAATAGTGGTCAGGAAACGGACATGAAGATTGCCAGCTGGAACGTCAATTCGCTCAAGGTGCGTCTCGAGCAGGTGCTTCAGTGGCTGGACCACCATCGCCCCGATGCGCTGGGCCTGCAGGAAACCAAGCTGGTCGACGAGAAGTTTCCGACCGACCCGTTTGCCGAGCTTGGCTACCAGGTGATCTTTTCCGGTCAGCCCACCTATAACGGGGTGGCGCTGATCAGCCGCGCCGAACCGGCCGAGCCGGTGCTGGCTATCCCCGACTTTGCCGACGAGCAAAAACGAGTGATCGCCGCCACCATCGGCGATGTGCGCATCATCAACCTGTACGTGGTCAACGGCCAGGCCGTCGGCAGCGAAAAGTACGACTACAAGCTGCGCTGGCTGGAGGCGGTCCGGCGCTGGGTCGCCGATGAGCTGACCCGGCACCAGCGGCTGGTGGTCATGGGTGACTTCAACATTGCGCCCGACGACCGCGATGTCCATGACCCGGAAGCCTGGCACGAGAAGATCCTTTGCTCTACCCCGGAGCGCGAGGCGCTAGGACAAATGCATGCGCTGGGACTGCACGACACCTTCCGGTTGTTCGACCAGCCCGAGGCGGTGTATTCCTGGTGGGATTACCGGGCCGCAGCGTTCAGGCGCGGGATGGGATTGCGCATCGACCTGGTGCTGTGCTCAACCGCGATGAAGGATCACTGCACCGCTGCCTGGGTCGATCGCGAACCGCGCAAGCTGCCACGGCCGTCTGACCATGCTCCGGTCATCGCCGAGTTCGAGCTGCCCTGAACCAGGCCAGCCTCTTTCAGCCAACAATCGCCTCGGCGCCACCTTCGAGGTTGTAGACCTGCTTGAAACCCTGCTTCCGATAGTGCTCGGCCACCTGCAGGCTGGAGATGCCGTGGGCACAGATGAACACCAGCGGCAGCATGCGGTCGGCATCCTTCAACTCAGCCATCAGCGCGGCATCCAGCGGGCGGGCGAACTCCAGCGGGCGGGCCTGGCGATCGGCTTCGTTGCGGGTATCGACTACCAGCAAGCGTTCGCCTGAATTGATTCGCTGCTGCAAATCAGCCGGCGTCATCTGGCCGACCGGCGGCGGTGCCCCCGGCAAGTCCAGCCTCAGCCCCTCGCCCTGCACCGTCTCTACCCAGTCGATCACCGCACCGCGGGCCCGCTGAGCCGAGGCCAGATCCATCAGAATCGTCAGCCCGGCGGTCTCGGTGGCGATCTCGGTGCCCTGGCGGGGGCCCAGCTGAAACTGCGCATCCCAGTCAGATCCTATCGAGAAGTGCAGATAGGCGCCGGGATGGGCATCCAGAAACTCGCCGATCTTCTTCGCCGCCTTGTCGGTGATGGTGATCTCCGGCGGGGTGCGATCAGGTTTTTCCAGCCCCAGCATCTCGTGCAGCTCGCCGGTGTTGAACATCTCGGTAACGATATCGCAGCCGCCGACCAGCTCACCCTCGACATACAGCTGGGGGATGGTCGGCCAGTCGCCGTAGACCTTGATTCCCTCGCGAATTTCCGGGTCTTCCAGCACGTTGAAGGAGGCGTAATCGCCAGCCAGCAGGGTGTCGAGCATGCCGGCGGTGCGCGCCGAGAACCCGCACTGCGGCATGCGCGGCGAGCCTTTCATGTACAGCACCACACGGTGAGAGGCGATCTGCTGCTCGATGCGTTCGCGAACGGCGGAATCCAGATTCATGATGTCAATACCGGAGTAAGTTGGTCCTATTTATAGTCTACCGCATCGGTATCTGATTTTTGCGTTCAGG
>SKQS01000196.1 GCA_007118895.1 Wenzhouxiangella sp. | reverse complement strand
GGTGGCGCCGGCCCGCCATCGCTACTCCCGTCGCCATTTCCTGGGTGTCCTGCCGCTCAACTGCTGATTGATGCAGCGCGCGAGCGTCTGGCCGGATCAGGATCAACGGTTAATGTGGGAGAGGACCTATGGGTGGGAGACTTCGCCGGATCAGATGGCCGGTTGAGCCTGGAAGGTGGAACGGTAAAGGTCGGCATTGGCGTGATTGCCGATGCTACCGGAATACTGGAGGGTGCCGGTGAGGTCAATGGCTGGGTTCGCATCCTTGACGATGGTGTGTTCAGTCCGGGTTTCATGCTCGATCCTGGCAGCTTCGACATTTCCGGCTTCCTGGACATCCGCCCGGGGGCACGACTGGCCTTCAGCCTGGGCACGCCGGGGGTGGTCGGCGCCGGCGAGAATGACCTGATCACGGTAGGCGGTAACCTGATACTGGACGGTACGCTGGATATCGATGAGCTCGCCGGATTCGGGGACGGCATTTACACGCTGATTACCTACGATGGCAACCGGACCGACAATGGCCTGAGCCTGGGTACCGTGCCGGCCGGTCATCTGCTTGCCATCGATACCAGCGTTGACGGAGAAGTGCGCCTGTTGGTCGGGGAGGGCTTTGGTGTCGAGATTCCCGAGTTCTTCCCGATCCCGGTCTTCAATACCTTCGGCCTGTTCGGCCTGGTGTAGGATACTGACATGGCTGGTCACTGGCGTTTTCATTGCGGATTGGTTCGGCTGCTGGCAGTGACCGGCTGTGTGCTGCTTGGCTCTGGCCCCACCCTGGCCCAGCTCGTGGAGTGGACCGGCAACAGTTCCGCTGACTGGGCGACGGCAGCCAACTGGTCACCGGCCGCGGTGCCTGCCGCTGGCGATAACGTGATCATCAACACCTTGGCGCCCAACAGCCCGGTACTGGATGGTTTGGTCACGCCCGCCCTTGGGGATATCCAGGTTGGTGAGAGCTTGGCGGCCGAGTTGCTGATCATCAATGGCGCTTCACTGACGGGTAGCGACGTTCGGATTGGCAGCCAGTCTGGCGGCATCGGCAGTGTGACCGTCAACAATGCCAACTGGGAAATCATTGGCAATTTGTTCACTGGTCACAGCGGCACTGGCAGCATTGATGTTCGCGGAGGTTCCGGAGTGAGTACCTCGGCCCAGGTTTTCGTCGGTTATGAAACCGGATCCAGCGGCAGCGTCCGGGTGCGGGAGATCTCGGGCTGGACAATCGGCGGCGATGATGCAGTGCTCCTGGGCCACTCTGGTTCCGGCGTCTTGTCGGTTGAGGAAGCGTCCGGTGTACAGGTGCCGGGCATCACCCTGGGCGTGTCAGAGACTGGTGAGGGTTCGGTTTCTCTTCAGGCTGGTAGTTTGCTGGTCGATAGCGCCGGCGAGTGTGCCATTGGTATTGACGGGCGGGGAGATGTCGAGGTTCTGTCTGGTGGGTATATGTTCAGCCGCGGCTGCACTATTGGCACCCAGCCCAATGGCGAGGGCGCGGTGTTGGTGTCCGGGCCCAGCGCGGTCTGGCAGGATGTCGGTGTCCTTTCAGTCGGTTTTTTTGGCACTGGCGAGCTCAGGGTAGAAAACGGCGGGGTAGTGATGAACACCTCGGCGAGCATCGGGCGAGAAGAGGGTGGTTGCGGCGAGGTTTGGGTCATCGGCCCTGGGTCGACCTGGCTTTTGAATAGCGCCACGATCGGCGCTCATGGCGATGGTTTTCTGCAGATTTCCGACGGTGGCAGCGTGATCAGCCAGTCGGGAACCATTGGCAGTGCAATCGGAAGTCAGGGCCGGGTCCGCCTGGTCGATGCTGGATCAACCTGGGATGTTACTCGCAGGCTCAATATCGGATTGTCTGGTCAGGGCAGCCTTGAGGTTGGTCAAGGGGCAGTGCTCAGCGCCGGGGAGGTGATCCGCGTTGCGCCAGGGGCCTCCTCCGAGGGTTTGTTGACGCTGGAGGGCGGGGTCGTCAATGCTGATGATGGCTTGATCGCCCATGCCAATGGCATCCTGAGTGGCGATGGAGTAATCAATGGCTGGGTTCGGATCGAAAATGGCGGGCTTTTAAGTCCTGGCCTTTCGGCTGTTCCTGGCACCGTTGACGTTTCAGGCGCGCTGGAATTGCGCCCCGATGCACATCTTCACTTCAGCCTGGGTGCGCCCGGCGTGGTCGGCGGGGGCGTGAACGACCTGATCACCGTAGGCGGAGACCTGATCCTCGACGGCGAGGTTGAGATCGACATGCTCCCGGGGTTCGGCCATGGCCTGTACACTCTGATCAGCTATTCCGGAAGCCTGACCGACAACGGCCTGACGGTTGGCAGCATTCCGCCCGGCTATCTGTTGGCCGTTGATACCAGCTTGGCCGGGGAAGTCCGCCTGGTTGTCGAGCGTTACATCCCGGAGTATTTTCCGGTGCCTGGCCTGAACATCGTTGGTCTTTCCATCCTGGCCCTGCTTCTTGCACTGATGGGGCTCAGGGAGATTGGTTTTTCGCGCCCACGAGCGCGCCAATAGATCCTATTCTGATTGGCTGATCGCCTCGCGCTCGTGGTTGAGTAGCCAGCGCTTGCGCCATAGCCCGCCGCCATAGCCGGTCAGCCTGCCGTTGGCGCCGATTACACGGTGGCAGGGCACGACGATGGCCAGCGGGTTGTCGCCGTTGGCCCGGGCCACCGCTCTGGCCGCACCGGGACGTCCCAGGCGTTGGGCCTGCTCGCCGTAGCTGATGGTTTGCCCTGGTGGAATCTGGCGCAGCAGTTGCCATACGGATTTTTGAAAGTCGCTGCCGACCATGTGGATCGGCGTCTCGAAATTCAGGCTGCGGCCGTTGAAGTAGGCATTGAGTTCGGCGTCGAGCTGTCGGCCATGAGCGTTGATGCCGGGGGTGAAAACCGCGTTGCTGCGACTGACCAAGCGTTTGAGCTGGGTTTCCAGCATGCGCCGGTCGATGAACTCCAGCAGGCAGATGCCTTGATCCGAGCAGCCCAGCAGCATCGGCCCCAGCGGCGTGGGCAGCCGGCTCAAGGCGATAACCGGGGTGGCGCGGCTGGCGCTGGCTGCCTTGCCGGTCAGGCGTCGCATGGCGTCCCGGAATCCGCTGGTGGAATCGAATCCGCTGTCGAACGCGGTGTCGGTCACCGCCGCCCCGTCCAGCAATCGACCCAGCGCATGGGCCAGTCGCCGGGCCCGGTGATAGGCCTGGAAGGTCATGCCGTGATTGGCCTTGAACCAGCGTCTGATGCGCACCGGATCCAGGCTGCGTGCGGCCAGATCGGCATCGCGCAGCCGGCTCCCGGGGTCGTGTTCGATTTCATCCAGTAGCGCCTTGATTTCGTCAGGCACCTGCCCGGGCAGGGCATCGGGCCGACAGCGCTTGCAGGGCCGGAACCCCTCGGCCAGGGCGGCAGTCACGGTCGGAAAGAACACCATGTTTTCCGGCTTTGGCTTGCGCGCCGGGCAGGAAGGCCGGCAGACGATGCCGGTCGACCTTACCCCGACGAAGAAGATGCCGTCGTAGCTGGCGTCGCGCTGGCCAAAGGCCCTTCGCATTTCCTGTTCTGACGGCATGGTCTGAATGCTCATGGTCTCAACTTAGCATTACCGGTCTTGTCTGGCGACCGGAAACTGGACAGCTATTGTTTGACGGGCAGCAAGGCACGTTCAGTCCGCTTTGTCGAGGTAGACCGGCAATTCGTGGTTTCGTGAGTGCTGAAAGATCAGCTGGGTCTCGATGTGATCGACCTCCGGGCGGTCGGTAAAGGCCGACAGCGCCAGCTCCCGCAGGTGGCGGGTATCGCGCACCGCAACATGAACCAGGTAGTCGTTGGCGCCGGCAACATGAAACATCGTGACCACCTCGGACATTGATTCGAGATGACGCTGAAAGGCCTCTACCTCGGCTCGCGCATGCCTCGCCAGGCGTACAGCGACCATCGCCTGCAGTCCGATGCCGATGGCGTCGGGATCGACATCAGCATGGTAGCCGGTGAGTACCCGGGCCAGCCTCAGTCGGCGTACTCGCTCCAGGCAGGTCGACGGCGCCAGGCCAACAGCTGCGGCCAGCGCCTTGTTCGAAATCCGCGCATTCTTCCGCAGTTCGCGAACAAGCTGTATATCTATCGCGTCGAGCGTGGTTTTGGGCATAAATTACGAATTTACTTCGTATCAAGTCCAGTTTACATAATATCATTCTATGATTAGGCTTTTCCACAAAAGGAAATGCCATGAAAACCTGGAGTCACACCGATGCGGCTCATGCCGGGAGAGACCGGTTCCGGCAATTGGGCGTGCATGCACCGCCGGTTGATCTTTCCACCACCTATCCGCTGGACAGCCTGGTTTCCGGCACGGCCAGCCTGGACGCGCTGGTTGCCGGCCAGGCAGCCGCCGACAACCCGGTCTATGCGCGGCTGTTCAATCCCACCGTGGCGCGCTGGGAGCAGGCGATTGCCCAGGCCGAGACGGCCGAGGCGGCGGTCGGTTTCGCTTCCGGAATGGCTGCATTGACTGCCTGCTTGCTGGCGGTCCGCGACAGTGGCAGTCACGTCGTTGCGGTCAGACCTCTGTACGGCACCAGCGATCACCTGCTGACTTCGGGCCTGCTTGGCGTGCGTACCAGCTTCGTGCGCGCCGGAGAGGTTGCCCGGGCACTCAAGCCGGATACCGCCCTGGTGATCGTCGAAACGCCGGCCAATCCCACGCTGGAGTTGATTGATATCGAGGCAGTGGTTGCCCAGGCCGGATCGGTTCCGGTGCTGGTCGATTCGACCTTCGCCACACCAATCCTGCAGCGGCCGCTTGTGCATGGCGCAAGCCTGGTGATGCACAGCGCCACCAAGTTCCTGTCCGGCCACGGCGATGTCATGGCCGGCGTCGTCGCCTGCAGTGAGTCGTGGGCCGAGAAACTGCGCCAGGTCCGGGTTGCCACCGGCGCGGTGCTGCACCCCTGGGCAGGATTTTTGCTGCACCGCTCCCTGCCCACTCTGAAGCTTCGGGTCGAGCGCGCCCAGCAAGTGGCCGGCGCGCTGGCTGAACGACTGGCAGCAGACTCGCGGGTGCGAGAGGTTCACTATCCCGGCCTGCAGGGCAAGGACCCGCTGAGGCTTCTGGGTCGGCAGATGTGCGGCCCGGGCAGCGTGCTGTCGTTTTCGATTGCCGGCGGCTTGAGGGCTGCGGCAAGCGTGGTAGATGGCGTCGAACTGATCACGCCGGCGGTAAGCCTCGGGTCAACCGATACGCTGATTCAGCACCCTGCGGCGCTGACGCACCGGGTAATGAGCGAGGCCGATCGTGCCGCCTGCGGCATCGACCCGGGACTGTTGCGGCTGTCGGTTGGACTGGAGGAGCCGGAGGACCTTTGGGCGGACCTGGATCGGGCATTGTTTGATGCAACACGGGACAGGGCAAGCAGGGCAGCTTAGAATTTCAAGCAATGCCGGCAATGCCGAAAGCGAAGCTGCAAACCTGTCTTGGACACCAAAGCGCCTGGGAAACCTGAATCGTTGCATCGGCGTTGCGCTGCCGCGCTGGCGCAGGCTGCGCAGCGACTGGATTCAGTTCTTGTCGCGGCAGGCTTGATCGCCGCCACGGTCTTGGTGATGCTGCCAGTCTCGTCCTGGGCCACCACTGAACCAGGCTGGCAGCTTGCCGGAGACCTGCGCGCCGGTCTTACGGCCGGCAGGCGCGATCAGCGAGACGGCACCAGCACCGACAGCGATCGTTTGCGGGCTCGCGCCAGGGTGCGGCTGGCCACCGATCCTGCCCCGAACTGGCGGTTTTCTGCCCGGGTGGCTGGTACCTTCGCCTCCGATCAGGATCGGTTCAGCGCCTGGATTCGACGTCATCGACCGTCACCCACAGGCCTGGAACCAGGCGACATCACTCTCGACGAGCTGTATTTCAGCCACCGGTCTGAAAGCGGCAACTGGCGATTCGGCCGCTTCCAGACGGGCTTCGTCCTGCCGCTTGTTCCGGCCAAGAGCCTGGATCGCAATGACAGCTCCAATTTCGACATCGGATGGACTGACGGTGTACATCTGAGCCTGCCGGCTGGCGAGCACTGGCGTGCGCATCTGATTGCCCAGGCCAACAGCTCCCGTGGTACCGGCAATACCGCCCGGCAGCCCCTGGACTTTGTCGGCCGCCACAGCCGCGCCAGCCTGTATCTCGGCCTTGAGGCTACCGAACCAGCCGGGCCGCTGATCATGCGCATGGTGGGGTTGACGGTGATGCCCGACAGCCTGGCCCACGAGGGTCCGGATGCCAGGGGACGCCAGCACTATGTTGCCGCCACCGCCCGGATTGCTGCCCAGCAGCTGCTGGGCGATGAGGGCATGCGACTGGTATTCGCCGCAGAGCTTGGCCAGGCGCCGAATCGGCCGCGGGCAGCTGCGGTGGGTCTGGATGGCCGGGCC
>SKQS01000133.1 GCA_007118895.1 Wenzhouxiangella sp. | reverse complement strand
TGCTGATCGGGCACCAGTCCAGGCCCGATATCTTTGCCCTCGATATTAACCGCCCCGAGCAGCTCTACAGCCAGGTCGTCGAGATCGATGAGCGCATCGATGCCGAGGGCGCGGTACTTGAACCGCTCGATGCCGACGCCGTGCGCCAAAAGCTCGAGAATTTGCGCCAGCGCGGCATCCGGTCGCTGGCGGTGGTGCTGCTACATGCCTGGAACAACTGCGAGCACGAGCGTCAGGTCGGGCAGATCGCCAAAGCGCTGGGTTTTGCCCAGATCAGCCTGTCGCACCAGGTCAGCCCGCTGATCCGGCTGATTGGTCGCGGTGACACCACCGTGGTCGATGCCTATCTTTCGCCGGTGCTCAAGCGCCATGCCGACCGGGTCGCCGCCAGCCTGGGCGGTGTGCGGCTGAAGTTCATGAAATCCGATGGTGGCCTGACCGATGCGGCCGGCTTTGCCGGCAAGGATGCCATCCTGTCCGGTCCGGCCGGTGGCATCGTCGGCTGCGTTCGCACCGCCCGCTCGGCCGGATTCGAGCGGGTAATCGGCTTCGACATGGGCGGCACCTCGACCGATGTTTCCCACTACAGCGGCGAGTTCGAGCGCAGCTTCGAGACCTCGATCGCCGGGGTTCGGCTGCGCGTGCCGATGCTGGAGATCCACACCGTGGCTGCCGGCGGTGGCTCCTGCCTGCACTTCGACGGCAGCCGCTACCGGGTCGGGCCGGACTCGGCCGGGGCCGATCCGGGACCTGCCTGCTACCGGCGCGGCGGCCCGCTGACGGTCACCGACTGCAACCTGATGCTGGGCAAGATCCAGCCGGAATTCTTTCCGGCGGTATTCGGGCCCGGTGCCGACCAACCGCTGGATGCCGAGGTGGTCAGCGAGCGGTTCGAGAGCCTGCGCAAGTCAATCGCCGAGGCCACCGGAGACCAGCGCTCGGCCGTCGAGGTGGCGGCCGGGTTCCTGGATATCGCGGTCGCCAACATGGCCAACGCGATCAAGAAGATCTCGGTCCAGCGCGGTCACGATGTCACCGGATACGCGCTCAACTGCTTTGGCGGCGCCGGTGGTCAGCATGCCTGCCTGGTTGCCGATGCCCTGGGCATGGAGCAGGTCCTGATCCATCCCTTCTCCGGCGTGCTCTCGGCCTACGGCATGGGCCTGGCCGATGTCACCGAGATGGCCGAGTTCGCCATGGCCAGGCGGCTGGACGATGACACCGTGGCCGAGCTTGACCAGCGCTTTGCCAGCACCGTTGCCGAGGCCGAGCAAAGGGTGTGCGAACAGGGCGTGGAGAAATCGGCAGTCAGCAGCCGCTGCCGGCTGCAGCTTCGCTACGACGGCACCGATACACCGCTGTTGATCGACCACGGCGACCTGGCGAGCATCCGTAGCGCCTTCGAACGCGCCCACCAGCGCCAGTTCGGCTTCCTGATGGACGACCGGCCGCTGGTTGTCGAGGCCGGGGTGGTCGAGGCGGTCGGCGCCAGCGCGCTGGTCGATGAGTCTGGACAGCGCCTGGAAAGCACCGGCGATTCGCAATGCGAAATCGCCGCCCGGGCAGCCACCTTCATGGCCGGGCAGCGGCATGACGAGACCCCGGTGATTCTCAGAGATAAGATGCGGCCGGGTCAGCACCAGGACGGCCCGGCGCTGATCATCGAGGACAACGCCACCACCGTGGTCGAGCCCGGCTGGCGGGCCGCCGTCAACGCCAGGGGTTTTCTGCTGCTAAAGCGCCACCAGGCGCGCAGCGGCCGGCAGCGGGTCGACAGCCGGGTCGACCCGGTGATGCTGGAAGTCTTCAACAACCTGTATATGGCTATTGCCGAGCACATGGGCGCGGTGCTGCAGCAGACCGCGTGGTCGGCCAACATCAAGGAACGCCTGGACTTCTCCTGCGCCCTGTTCGACGGCAACGGCGGGCTGGTCGCCAACGCGCCGCACGTGCCGGTGCACCTGGGCTCCATGGGCGAGAGCGTGCGCGCGGTGATCGAGGCATTCGAAGTCGACATGCAGCCCGGCGATGTCTTCCTGCTCAACGACCCCTACCGCGGCGGCACCCATCTGCCGGACCTGACCGTGGTCAGTCCGTACTTCGACGACGACGGACAGGTGCTGTTCTACACCGCCTCGCGGGCCCATCATGCCGATGTCGGCGGACTGACCCCAGGCTCCATGCCGCCACACAGCCGGCATATCGACGAAGAAGGGGTGCTGATTCCACCGACCCGGATCGTCGCCGACGGTCGCCTGCTGACCGACCGGCTGGAGAAGCTGTTCACCGCCGGCGCCCATCCGGCGCGCAACATCGAGCAGAACTTCAGCGATCTGCGCGCCCAGATCGCGGCCAACGCCCGGGGCCTTGAAGAACTCGGCGAGATGATCGGGCAGTTCGGACTGGATACCGTGCGCGCCTACATGGGTCATGTCCAGGCCAATGCCGCCGAGCAGGTCCGGCGGGTCATCGACCGTCTCGAGGACGGCCGCTGGGTCAAGACCCTGGACAATGGCGCCCAGGTCGCCGTCAGCCTGCGCATCGACCGCGAGGCGAGAACGGCGGTAATCGATTTCAGCGGTACCAGCGAGCAGCAGCCGGACAATTTCAACGCCCCGCGTGCGGTCACCCGCGCCTGCGTGCTGTATGTGCTGCGCACCCTGGTCGCCGACGATATCCCCTTGAACGACGGCTGCCTGGAGCCGATCGAGCTGATCATTCCCGAAGGCAGCCTGCTAAGCCCGGTGCATCCGGCCGCCGTGGTCGCCGGCAATGTCGAGACCAGCCAGGTCGTGGCCGATGCCCTGCTGGCCGCCATGGGCGCGCTGGCCAACAGCCAGGGCACGATGAACAACCTGACCTTCGGCAACCGTCGCTACCAGCACTACGAAACCCTGTGCGGCGGCGCCGGCGCAGGTCCGGACTTCGACGGTGCCAGCGCCGTTCACGTCCACATGACCAACTCGCGCCTGACCGACCCGGAAATCCTCGAAACCCGTTTCCCGGTTCGTTTGGAAAGCTTCGATATCCGCGCCGGTTCCGGCGGCAGCGGTCAACATCGCGGCGGCGACGGCGCCGAGCGCCGGATCCGATTCCTGGAACCGATGACCGTGGCCATCCTGGCCAATTCACGTCGGATCGCCCCATCCGGCCTGCAAGGCGGCGGCGACGGCGCCCTGGGCCGTGCCTGGATCGAACGAAAAGACGGCAGCCGCCAGCAACTGACCGGCACCGACCGAGCCGAAGTCGCCCCCGGCGATGTGCTGGTGGTTCAGACTCCCGGGGGTGGGGGGTATGGGCGGGGAAGGTGAGACGGTGCGTCGGTGCGTCAGTGCGTCAGTAGCCGGAGACCGGAATCCGAAAAGTCCCGTACGGCCTTTGCCTCTTCCCTTCTCGTCCGCTATGCCTCTCCCCACAATCTGCAGGAGCGGCCCTTAAGGCCGCGATGATCAAAGCCCCGGTCTACCGAGCCTCCACCGATCGCGCCTTCGGCTCCAGAGGGAGCCTGTGCGGCCGGCTAGATGGGGAGAAGGGAAGAAGCAAGAGGGAGAGCCGCCCGTCTGGCATCCTTCCTTGCTCCGGAAACCGGAAACCGTTCCTTCCGTTTCCCGCCCCACCGACGTACCGCCGCACCGACGCACCAACCACCGACGCACCGTCTCTCATCACAGCTCAATCGTAGTCCAGTCGGAAAGCCCTCAGGGTTATCAATCCGTTTTCCGATTCCCCATCAAATCGCTTGTGTCCGAAATTTCCCGGGTGGATGACGTAGCTCTGGTTCCGTATGAACTCCGGCAGCATTTGCTGAACGATGCTGTTGTCGAAAACCTCCAGATGACATACGGGACCTGAATCAGACGCTGCGGTACAGATCAGCTCGCCCAGGCTTGCCGCCACATCCGAAAGCGTCAGCCCGAGACTGTGCCGGAATCCATTTTCGAGTGGCTGAGCTGGGCCGAAATTGACATAAGCCGTTTCGAAACCGAACGAGGTGCCGGAAGGAAATCGAAAGCTAAGGATCCACGTGTCCATCAGCACAATGAGGTCTGGAACGATCAGCGGGTGCGCCAGCTGCTCCAGATCAGGAAATATCTGATCCGAGTACGGGGCAAACCTGGCCTGCCCGCCTATGCCGAATAAAAACGGCACGATGTTCTGCCACTCGCCATCGTCGACCTGGAAACGCCCGTAGTTGCGGTGCAGGAACTCCAGCCGGATGGTGCCGGCCGTGCCGGCAGGCTGCGGAGGCAGGTTCGGGCAGCCGATGCAGGGCCCGCCCTCGACCATGCCCAGCTCGGTTTCCAGCTTCCACAGCACCTCGTCTTCGCCGGATTGAAGAGTGCCGATGATGACTGCCCAGGTCGGATCGCCGTCCTGATTGTAGTGATGAAAAATTCCACCCAGACGTCCATTCTGAATCTCGAACATGAAACCGCCCCCGAAGTGCTCCGGGTTGTGCCAGTTGCCGGACAGGGGATAGGGTTTGATCGATTGCAGCGGCGGGCAATCAACACACGGAATCTCGGGGCCTTGCTGAGCCGGCACGGGGCTGGGCAACAGGCACAGTGCGACAATGACAAGAAAGCTGGTAACGGTGTATCTCATGGTTTTCTCCTGGCAGCTGGCGCCGCCTGACTATTCACCTCAAGGGCAAGAAAGCAGGATTTACAGACATTGACTCTGCCAGGTGACACCGACCGAGCTGCTCAGGCTGCTGCAGCCGCTGCCGTTGCAGGCCCGGACCGCGAGCAGCCAGCTGCCATCAGACTGCGGCACAACCACGCCGGTGCTGGTGCCGGTTCCATGGTAGGCCAGTATCGACCACTGCTGGGCACCAGGGTCATAGCGTAACAATTGATAGTGCTCGGCATGAGTCTGTGATGTCCAGGACATCTGGTAGAGGCCGTAGCAACCCGACCAGTTGGACGACAGAGTCGGAGTAGCCGGTGCCGCATGCGGGTAGGACTCCCACTCCGCCACATCCGGCATGGTCATGTTCAACGCCCTGGCCATGAAGGCGTCTTCCAGAGTGAGGTCATCCATTACACCGGTGGGCTTGCCCTGGTAGTAGACATCCGGATTGGACCATAGTGGAATTCTCACACAACTCTGCTGGCCTGGCGGGTCGATTTGCGATTGATAGAAGCATGTGCCCGGTGTGTCGTATCCACCCATAATGGTTTGCCAATCGGCTTGGTCTTGCATACCGATCTCTGGTTCGAGAAACCCGCGGGCGCAATCAGGTGCACCCTCAATAAGTTGACCCCAAACTTGCCCAGTCTCTTCGTGAGTTCCTCCTAGCAAATGCCCGATCTCATGAATCGCTGTGAGGTCTCCCAAAGCGAAGGAATCCGCTGTTACTGCGAAAGGTTGGGGGCTTATCATTGTGTGGCTTCCGTGCACACGTCCACCAAGGCGATGTGTCATTACCATCCCCTCGGGCTCACACTTTTGTGGAAACAGCAAAAGCATGATGTCTGCTTTTGTCTGCTGCATGTCCTGCATCAGCTCATCAAACGGGGGATCTTCGTCAAGTACCTTATCCAGAATAGTCTCGATGCTACAGCATGAACAAAAAGAATCTCCGTAGCCTAAGTCGTTTTGAATATTTGTTGAACCAGCCACGCTAAGGTAATTCTTGGGATCCGCCCCGCTGTTGTAGGTCGAGAGATTGAATTCGGCCACGATATTGGCGATCAGCAACGAGGCGTTGTAGTCGTCGTCAACCCAGGGGGTGTAGTAGAACAGCACCCGGACATTGCCGTTGTCGGTGTTCGGAACATAACTGCTGCAGGATGGGTGGCTACCTCTCAGACCATGAACGATGTGGCGACCATCATGGTCATGGTGGGGGCACTCGAAATCCGGCATTCTGGGCTTGTCCACCACCTCCAGGGTGACAACCGCATCATCCGGTTGATCGGAGACAACGTACAGGTAGCGATCCAGGTGCAATCTGCCCAGCAGCCCATCGTCCGACCACGAAATGGTCGCCAGGCGGTCGGCGCGGCCTTCGACCGTGCCGGCCAGTGTGATGATGCCGGGCATGTCCTCGCGTATCTGCGAGACATGCCACTCCATCGGGCCTTCCTGGTAAGGCAGATCAAGCCGGATGCGCTCACCGACCGCGACGCTGCGCGGGTCCAGGGCTTGTTCGGATTGAACCACCTCCCGCGTTCCGGCATCTGCTGCCATTGGCGCACTGACATCCCGCAGGGTGGCAATGTAGGTCCCGATTCGGGCCTCGGAGAACAGGCTGCTGGTCAGCAAACCCTGCTGGCCGCGCTCAAGTGCGGCCTGGGACTTCAACTGGAGAGCAGGCGAGTTACCCCCCCCGCATGAACAACTGTTGCGAAAAGCAAAGAAACGAAAATTGAAACTGAAACCAACGAGATTCTTGCATCCATCAGCAATCCCCTGTCATGTGCCTGATTCTTTTTCTACCAAAGA
>SKQS01000194.1 GCA_007118895.1 Wenzhouxiangella sp. | reverse complement strand
GCCTGGTGCGGTTTGCCGAAGGCAAGAAGCGCCAGGCCAGAGGCCGACCATGCGTGTTTCGCTCGGTCGCAAGTCCTCACCGTAGGGTGAGCTACGCTTCCGGCTTGCTCGGTCGCGAAACGCCACAGCCACGGGACCTGGCAGCCCCTCGCTACGGAACCATGGTCAATAAGGCGGGCTGAGAGTCTATTGTCGCGTCAGCAGCCGCCCGACCTCCTCGGCCAATCGGTCAAGATCCAGGCTGCCATCGGGGCGGTACCAGTAGATGGTCCAGCCATGAGCTCCGGTGAGCAGCCGCCGGGTCAGGAAGGGGTCGGTGACGATCAGTCCATCTCGATGGGCCAGTTCCAGCGCTTCCAGCCAGATCGTCTCGTAGCGCTCGCGCAGCTTGAGAATCTGCTGCTGGCTTTGCGTGCTCAGGCTGCGCCACTGGAAAAAGGCCACGGCCACACCGTGCCGGGTCGCACCGTGCAGCAGCTCCAGCTCGGCCCGAATCAGGGCCTCAAGACGCTGCCGGCTGTCTCCCGGGGCTGCTGCTGCCGCGGCCAGCCGTTCGATCATCAGCTCGATGGTGTGCTCGAGCACCGCCAACAGGATGGACTCCTTGCTGTCGAAGTGGTGGAACAGGCTGCCGGACTGCAGGCCGACCGCATCAGCGAGCTGGCGCACCGAGGTGCGGTCGTAACCATGGGCATCGAAAAGCCGCGCGGCCTCCTCCAGCAGCAGCTGGCGTCGGTCTTCTCGAGGTGCTGTGCGGTTCATTCGCAGAACTTTTCCCGGCTAATGTCCAGCGCATTGTCGCAAAGGATTGCCAACCAAGCAAGCGCTTGGTAGACTGCCGGCATGAGCGATCAATCACCTGTTCGTATCGGTTGTGCCTCGGCTTTTTGGGGCGATTCCCAGACAGCTGCCGGGCAGCTGGTCAGCCATGGCCGACTGGATTATCTGGTATTCGATTACCTGGCCGAGATTACCCTGTCGATCATGGCCGGTCAGCGCATGCGTGATGAGTCAGCCGGCTATGCCCGGGATTTCGTCGAGGTGGCGATGGCGCCCAATCTGGCCGAGATCAAGCGCCAGGGCATTCGCGTGGTGTCCAATGCCGGTGGCATCAACCCGCTGGCCTGCCGCGATGCGCTGCTGGCGGCCGCTGAGAAGGCCGGGGTCGAGCTGAGCGTGGCGGTAGTCAATGGCGACAACCTGACCAACCGCCAGGGTGAGCTTCGTGAGCTGCCGGTCAGTGCGCTCGAAGGGTCCGAAGCGCTACCCCCGTTCATGGTCAGCGTCAACGCCTATCTCGGGGCTTTTCCGGTTGCCGCGGCCCTGGCTGAGGGCGCTGATATCGTGCTGACCGGCCGGGTCACGGACTCGGCGCTGGTGCTCGGGCCGCTGATCCACGAATTCGGCTGGGGACGGGAAGACCATGATTTGCTGGCCGCCGGGTCGCTTGCCGGTCATTTGATCGAGTGCGGAACCCAGTGCACCGGTGGCAACTTTACCGACTGGCAACAGGTGCCCGGCTACGAGAACATGGGCTTTCCGATTGTCGAGGTCAGTGCCGACGGTGGTTTCATCGTCACCAAGCCGGAAGGCACCGGCGGTCTGGTCAGCCCGGCCACGGTGGCCGAGCAGCTGGTCTACGAGATCGGTGACCCGCAGAGCTATCGCCTGCCGGACGTTATCTGCGACTTCAGTCAGGTGGCTCTGAGGCAGGTCGGCGATCATCAGGTTGCGGTATCCGGCGCGCTCGGTCGGGCACCGGGTCCGGATTACAAGGTCGCCGCGACCTATCCGGATGGCTTCCGCTGCGTGGCCTTGTTCATGGTCGGCGGCATCCAGGCCCCGGCCAAGGGGCAACGCGTGGCCCAGGCCATCGTCGACAAGTCCGAGTCGCTGCTGTCGCAGGCCGGCTTTGCCGGTTTTACTGAGACCAGTATCGAGGTATTGGGCAGCGAGGCCACCTACGGTCCGCATGCTCGACGCGATGATAGCCGCGAGGTGGTGGTCAAGATCGGTGTACGGCATCCGGAAAAACGTGCCCTGGTGCTGTTTTCTCGGGAGATTGCCCAGGCAGCCACAGCCATGGCACCGGGACTGACCGGCTATGTCGGTGGTCGCCCGATCGTCCACCCGCTGATTCGGCTGGTGAGCTTCATGCTGCCGAAGCAGCACGTGCCGGCCAGCGTGCTGATCGGTGAGCGCGAGTTCGTGCTCGAGCCCGAGCCCGAGCCCGAAGGCGAAGTGGTGCCGGCGCCGGAACCTCACGAAGTACTGTCGCCACGCGAAGCAGGCGAGGTCGAGGTGCCGCTGATTCGCCTGGCGCACGCGCGCAGCGGCGACAAGGGCAACCACGTCAATATCGGCGTGATCGCCCGACAGCCCGATTACCTGCCGTGGATTGCCGCCGCGTTGACTTCCGATGCGGTCGGCGGGTACCTGGCCCATCTCGGTCCCACCACGGTACATCGCTGGTACCTGCCCGGCATTCACGCGCTCAACTTTCTGCTCGAAAACGCTCTGGCCGGTGGTGGTGTGGCCAGTCTGAGAATGGACCCGCAGGGCAAGGCAGCGGCACAAATGTTGCTGGATATGCCGGTGGCGATACCGGCAGCCCTTGCCGAGTGGCTGAACAGCGAACCGGAGACAAGCTCATGAGCTATCGCAGTATCTTTCGCCCCGACCTGTTTGCCGACCGTACAGTCATCGTCACCGGCGGCGGTAGCGGTATCGGGCGCTGTACTGCCCATGAGCTGGCCGCGCTGGGAGCGAGCGTGATCGTGGTCGGGCGCAAGTTGGAGCCGCTGGAGGCGGTGGTCGCCGAGATTGTTGAAGACGGCGGCCGGGCCGAGTCGGCCGGCTGTGACATTCGTGACCCCGAGCAGGTCGCAGCGATGGTCGCCGGGGTCCTCGAGCGCCACCCGCGTATTGACGGCCTGTTCAACAATGCCGGTGGTCAGTTTCCCTCGCCGCTGGAGTTCATTTCACCGAACGGATTCGACAGCGTGCTGCGTACCAATCTGACCGGCGGATTCCTGCTCATGCGCGAGGTCTACCAGCGCTCGATGCAAAAGCATGGTGGCGCCGTGGTCAACGTCCTGGCCGACATGTGGGGCGGCATGCCGGGCATGGGGCACTCCGGGGCGGCCCGCGCCGGCATGGAGAATCTGACCCGCACCGCGGCCGTCGAGTGGGCGCGCTCGGGGGTCCGGGTCAATGCGGTGGCGCCCGGATGGATTGCATCCAGTGGCCTGGATACCTACGAGGGTGCCGCTCGGGCGCTGATTCCCAGGCTGAAGGAATCCGTCCCGCTCAAGCGCCTGGGTACGGAGGCCGAGGTCAGCGCCGCGGTGTGCTTTCTGCTCAGCGAGGCGGCTGCCTACATAAGCGGGGCAACGCTAAAGGTAGATGGTGCGGGCTCGCTGGGCGGGCGGATCTGGCCGATGGCCGAACACGAGGGTACCGAGTCCTTCGAGGGCTTCCACCGCGCCGTCAAGCCTAAGGTGCTGCAGTCGTGACCGTCATCGAAAGTCGAATAGCACCGGGCAGCCCGGAGTTTGCCGCCAATCGCGCGGCAATGGACAAGCACCTGGCCGAGCTGGCCGATATCCATGCCCGCATCGCCGAGCGAGAACAGGCCGCACGCGAGAAGTTCGATCGGCGCGGACAGCTGCTGCCGCGCGAGCGTGTAGCGCTGCTGCTGGATCCCGGCGCGCCGTTCCTGGAGCTGTGCCCGCTGGCCGGTTACCGCCTGCATGATGACCGCGACGGCTCCACCGCCGGGGGTGGTTCGATCGCCGGGATCGGGCTGGTCGCCGGCATGGCGGTGGTCGTCAGCGCCAGCAATTCGGCGATCAAGGGCGGCACGGTCTCGCCTTCCGGTCTGCAGAAGGGATTGCGCGTGCAGCGCATCGCGCTGGAAAACCGCCTGCCGATGATCAACCTGATTGAAAGCGGTGGCGCCAACCTCAACTACCAGTCCGAGCTGTTCGTAGAGGGCGCCCGAACCTTTGCCAACCAGGCCCGGCTGTCGGCCGCTGGCATACCGCAGATTACCGTCGTTCACGGCAACGCCACCGCCGGCGGGGCCTATATCCCCGGTCTGTCGGACTACGTGATCATGGTGCGCAACCGGGCCAGGGTGTATCTGGCCGGCCCGCCGCTGGTCAAGGCAGCCATCGGAGAGGATGCCGATGACGAGACGCTGGGCGGGGCGAGCATGCACGCAAGCATCACCGGCACTGCGGAGTGGATTGCCGAGGACGATGCCGATTCAATCGGCCAGGCAAGGCGGATCGCGAAAACCTTTGCCGGGCGATTCGAACTGCCTGCCAGGCCGAGCGGCGTCGCCGAACCGGTCTATCCGGCCGAGGAGCTGCTCGGCATCATGCCGGCGGATCCACGCCAGCCGGCGGACTGTCGCGAGATCATCGCCCGTATCGTCGATGGCTCGGAGTTTCTGGAGTTCAAGGCCGGCTACGACGACAAGACGATCTGCGGCGAGGCGGCCATCGGCGGCCAGCGCTGCGGCGTGCTCGGCAACAACGGGCCGATCACGGCGGACGGGGCAACCAAGGCCGCGCAGTTCATCCAGCTGTGCTGCCAGGTCGGCAAGCCGCTGATCTACCTGCAGAACACCACCGGCTACATGGTTGGCACCGAGGCCGAGCAGGCCGGTATCGTCAAGCACGGCTCGAAGATGATCCAGGCGGTGGCCAACGCTACCGTGCCACAGATCACGGTGCTGGTCGGCGGCTCGTTCGGTGCCGGCAACTACGGCATGTGCGGGCGCGGCCTGGATCCGCGCTTCATCTTCGCCTGGCCCAACAGCCGGATCGGGGTGATGGGCGGCGAGCAGGCGGCCCGGGTGATGGCGATCATCACCGAGGCCAAGCACGCCCGTGCCGGGCAGGAAGTCAACCCGCAGATGCTGGAGATGATTCAGCAGCAGGTGCGCGAGAAGATTGATTCTGAATCTACCGCGCTGTTTGCCACTGCACGGTTGTGGGACGACGGCATCATCGACCCGCGTGATACCCGGCAGATTCTGAGTCTGTGCCTTTCGCTCTGCGTTGCCGGCGATCGGCGCACACTGCAATCCAATACCTTCGGCGTGGCCAGGCTTTGATCACCCTGCAGCATGTGAGCCGCCCCGGAAACCAAACTTCAGCGACAGGACAAAGTGCATGAAATTCACCGAAGAACACCGCGAACTGCGTCGTACCGTGGCGCGCTTCGTAGAACAGGAGATCAACCCGCATGTCGACGAGTGGGAGGCGGCCGGCCGCTTTCCCGCCCACGAGTTGTTCAAGAAGCTCGGTGATCTGGGCCTGCTCGGCATCACCAAGCCTGCCGAAGTCGGCGGCATGGGCCTGGATTTCAGCTACAGCCTGGTGTTTGCCGAGGAGCTGGGAGCGGCACGCTGCGGCGCGGTGCCGATGGCCATCGGGGTTCAGACCGACATGGCAACGCCGGCGCTGGCCCGGTTCGGCAGCGACGAGCTCAAGCGCGACTACCTGGCGCCGACGGTTGCCGGCGATATGGTGGTTGGCCTTGGGGTCAGCGAACCGCATGCCGGGTCTGATGTGGCGGCGATCAAGACCACCGCAAAACGTGACGGTGACGACTATGTCATCAACGGCACCAAGATGTGGATGACCAACGGACTGCAGGCCGACTGGATCTGCCTGCTGGCTCGCACCGGCGGTGAGCATCGACACCGCGACAAGTCGCTGCTGGTAGTCCCGACCGACGCCGCCGGCATCAGCCGCTCCGAGCCGCTGAACAAGCTCGGCATGCGCTCTTCCGACACCGCCCAGGTGTTTTTCGACAATGTCCGTGTGCCGGTCCGCAACCGCATCGGTGACGAGGGAGCAGGCTTCATGTACCAGATGCTGCAGTTCCAGGAAGAGCGCATGTGGGGTGCAGCCAGCGCGCTCAAGGGCCTGGAGCTGTTGATCAACGAGACCATTGACTACACCCGCCAGCGCCAGGTGTTCGGCAAGTCCGTGCTGGACAACCAGGTGGTGCATTTCCGCCTGGCGGAGCTGGCGACCGAGATCGAGGCGCTCAGGGCGCTGACCTACGCTGCCTGCGATGTACATATGGGCGGTGGTGACGCTACCCGCCTGGCTTCCATGGCCAAGCTCAAGGCCGGCCGGCTGTCGCGCGAAGTGGCCGACAGCTGCCTGCAGTACTGGGGAGGCCAGGGCTACATGTGGGAAAGCCCGGTGGCCCGCGCCTACCGCGACAACCGACTGGTCTCGATCGGCGGCGGCGCCGACGAGGTGATGCTGGCGATCATTGCCAAGCTGATGAATATCCTGCCCAAGGCATAGCAATTATTGGAGAGCGGCGATGGACAACTACCAGACCCTCAAGATCGAGCGCGATAACGGCTGTGTGACGGTGACGCTGAATCGTCCCGAGGCACGCAACGCGATGAACCGCCGGATGGTCGAGGAACTCAGGCAGCTGGTCGGCCAGCTTAACGAAGAGCTTGAGACTCGCCTGATCATCCTGCGCGGCGCCGGAGGTCATTTCTGCGCCGGCGGCGATATTGCCGACATGAGCAAGGTGCGCGCCGAGCGCGAGGAAAACCAGCGCGCCATGGTGGCGATGAACCGTGAATTCGGCCACATGATCCACGACTTCGACAACAGCTCCAAGACGGTGATTGCGGCCCTGGAAGGCGCGGTGCTCGGCGGCGGTTTCGGGCTGGCCTGCGTGGCCGATGTTGCCCTGGTCACCGCCGATGCCAGGCTGGGCATGCCCGAGACCACCCTGGGTCTGCCGCCGGCCCAGATTATCCCGTTCGTGGTCGAGCGCATCGGCTTGTCTCAGGCTAAGCGCCTGGCCCTGACAGGACATCGGTTTGACGGTCGCGAGGCGGTTGCTCTCGGTCTGGCCCACCATTTGTGCGCCGATAGCGATGAGCTGGATGCCCGCCTGGCCGAAGTCCGGGCCCAGGTACTGCGCTGTGCGCCACTGGCCTGCGAAATCACCAAGCAGCTGCTGCTGGCCACCCGCGACACGCCGACCGACAAGCTGCTTGACCAGGCAGCCGAGGCCTTCGGTGACGCGGTAGACGGGCCGGAGGCGATGGAGGGGCTGACCGCCTTTATCCAGAAGCGCGACCCGGAATGGGCCAATACGCAATGAAGTCCATCCTGGTCGCCAATCGTGGCGAGATTGCTTTGCGCGTCATGCGTACGGCCCGCCGACTGGGCTACCAGACGGTGGCAGTGTGCAGTGAGCCAGATCGCGACGCCCCGCATGTGCGTTTTGCCGACCGCTTCGTGGTTTTGGCCGGGGCAACCGCAGCCGAGACCTACCTGGATGTTGAGCGACTGCTGGACGCTGCCCGTAGCAGTGGCGCCGACGCGGTTCATCCCGGCTACGGATTCCTGTCGGAAAACGCGGCGTTCGCCTCGGCCTGCCTGGAGGCCGGACTGATCTGGATCGGACCGCCGCCGGCGGCCATCGAGGCAATGGGCGACAAGTCCAGGGCAAGGGCAGCCATGGCCGCCGCCGGCATCCCCTGCCTGCCCGGGGCCAGTGCCGATTCGAGCGAGGCGCTGATCGCCGAGGCCGAGCGCATTGGCTGTCCGGTGATGATCAAGGCCGCGGCCGGCGGTGGCGGCAAGGGCATGCGCTTGGTTTCCGATCCGGCCGAGCTGGCCGATGCAATTGTTTCTGCTGCCCGTGAGGCCCGGTCCAGCTTCGGTGATGGCGCGCTGATAGTCGAAAAGGCCCTGGAGCCTGCGCGCCATGTCGAGATCCAGATTTTTGCCGACGCCCACGGCAACGTCTGCCATCTGGGCGAGCGCGACTGTTCGGTGCAGCGGCGGCACCAGAAGATCATCGAGGAGTCGCCGGCACCCGGCATCGACCAGTCACTGCGCCAGGCGATGGGCGAGGCCGCCGTCGAGGTGGCCAGAACCATAGACTATGTTGGCGCCGGCACCGTTGAGTTTTTGCTCGGCGATGATGACCGGTTCTACTTCCTGGAGATGAACACCCGGCTGCAGGTCGAGCACCCGGTCACCGAGCTGGTTACCGGGCTGGACCTGGTGGCCTGGCAGCTGACCATTGCCGAGGGTGGAAAGCTGCCTTTGACCCAGGATCAGATCAGCTTGTCGGGCCATGCCATCGAGGCGCGCTTGTATGCCGAGGCGCCGTGGCGAGGGTTTCTGCCGCAAAGCGGCGAGATTCTGTGTTGGCAGGTTCCTGACGATGTGCGTGTCGATGCCGGCATCGATCAACCGTGCCGGGTCAGCCCGCATTACGACCCGCTGCTGGCCAAGATCATTGCCCATGGTCCAGATCGTGAAAGCGCCAGACGTAGCCTGATTCGGGCGCTGGCCAGGACCGTGGCGCTTGGCACCGTGACCAACCGCTGCTACCTGATCGGCGTGCTCGAACACCCCGAGTTTGTCGCCGGCAGGGTTAGCACCGACTTCATCGAACGACATGGCGAGGAGCTGGCTCCACCGGTCCTGAAGCCCCGACACCTGGCGCTGGCCGCAGCGCTGCTGGAACAGCCGGCAGACAAGCGGTGGCCGGAAGCCGAGCGCTTGACTCGCCCGATGCGGCTGGCTGCAGACTGCGGTGCCGGTGAGCCCGGCGAGCATTCACTGAGTCTGCGCCGGACTGGAGATGGCGGCTGCCAGGTGCAGATCGACGATGCCGAGTACCGGATCGATCTTGAACCGGTGGCTGCAGGCAGCGTGCGCTACCGCCATGACGGAGTCTGGCACCGGGCCTGTGTGGCGCGCAAGGCCGACCAGCTGTGGCTGGCGGACGAGCAGCTGGACCTGGCGATATCCGACATCATGCTCGCCCCGCGCCAGGCCGCTGCCGAGGCTGGCGATGGCCAGGTTCTGGCGCCTATAGACGGTCGGGTGATCGCGCTGGCTTGCGCCGAAGGCGATCAGGTGACGGCCGGTCAGGTGCTGGTTACCATCGAGGCGATGAAGATGGAAACCGCGATTCGGGCCGATCGCGCCGGCAAGGTTGTCGGGCTGGGCGTGGCCGAGGGTGACCAGGTGAAAAGCCGCCAGTGCCTGTTGCGTATCGAGGCCGCCGAGTCGGGAAGCGAAGATGACTGAAACCGCAGGCCTGCCTGCCGACCGCATCCGTGCCTGGCACCTGCTGCCGGGACTGGCGCGTTTGCTGTCGCGTCCCGGCCAGTTGATCGCCGGTTATCGCTGTATCAAGGCCGAGGCCGACGATCGCCGGCTGTCGATCGGCCACATCATCGAGCGCAATGCCAGGCGCTGGCCGGATGCGGCGGCGCTGAAGCAGGATGAGCGGGTCATCAGCCACGCCGAGCTCAACGCTACCGCCAATCGCTACGCCCGGGTGCTGGCCGAAGCAGGCATCGGTCGCGGCGACCTTGCCGGTGTACTGATCGAAAACCGCCCCGAGCTGATCCTGGTGGTGACCGCGCTGGCCAAGCTTGGCGCGGTCGCGGTGGTCTACAACACCCGCTTGCCGCCGGCGGGTCTGGCCCACTGCGTCGGGCTGGGCGTGCCGACCGTGGCCCTCGTTGGCGCCGAGTGTGCCGGCGTGTGGGAGCAGACGCTGGCCGAAATCGACTCTGCGGAGGACATCAAGACGCTGCGGGTAGCCGATGGCGATGACCGTGATGGTCCCGGCGACTGGGTAGATCTTGATCAGGCGGCAGCATCCGAGGATGACAGCAACCTGGCGATTACCTGCGAAATCACCCTGGCCGATCCCTGCTTTCATGTCTTCACTTCCGGCACCACCGGCTTGCCAAAGGCGGCGATCATCCGCCACTGTCGATGGATCAAGGCGATGGGAGCGTTCGGTCATCTCTCGCTCAGGCTCAAGCCTGGCCAGACCTTGTACAACGTGCTGCCGTTCTACCACGGCACGGCGCTGACCGTGGCGTGGGCCGCCTGCGCGGCCACCGGTGGCGCGCTGGCGATCGGTCGGCGCTTCAGCGCGTCCAGGTTCTGGGATGAGGCTCGGCATTACCAGGCGGTGGCCATGGTCTACATCGGCGAGCTGTGCCGCTTCCTGCTCAACCAGCCGGCCACCGAGGCTGAGCGCCGGCACGCGGTGGCCCTGGCGCTGGGCAATGGCCTGCGCCCGGACATCTGGGATGAGTTCAAGTCCCGTTTCGGAATGCGGCGCATCTTCGAGCTGTACGGGGCCAGCGAGGCCAACATCGCCTTTTTCAATTTCTTCAATCTGGAGCGCACCGTCGGGTTCTGCCCGGCGCGCTACGTGCTGGCCGAATGCGATACCGAAAGCGGTGAGCTCAAGCGCGATGAGCAGGGACGGCTGAAAGCGGTCGAGCCCGGTCAGCCCGGTCTGCTGATGGGCAAGGTGACCGCTGACTTTCCCTACGATGGCTACACCGATCCCGAACACAGCGAAGCCAAGCTGGTTCGTGATGCCTTCGAGCCGGGTGACTGCTGGTTCAACACCGGCGATCTGCTGGTCGACCTGGGCTGCCGGCACGCGCGTTTCGTCGACCGGCTGGGAGACACCTACCGCTGGCGCGGGGAAAATGTCGCCACCACCGAGGTCGAAGCGGTTGCCATGGCTTGCGAAGCCGTCGAGTCGGCGGTTGCCTTCGGCGTCAGGTTGCCCGATGTCGAGGGACGTGCCGGCATGCTGGCCTTCCGGCCGGCGCCGGGCGTCGATCCGGAACGGGCGGTCAGCCAGCTCGGGCGAAAGTTGACCGCGCATCTGCCGCCCTATGCCGTGCCGGTCTTCCTGCGTCCGGTTGCCGAGGTCGATGCCACCGGCACCTTCAAGTTCATCAAGCTGGATTTGATGCGCGAAGGCTGGCAGGTCGCCTCGTCAGACCAGCCGGTTCATGTGCGACTACCCGACCAGAAAGACTATCAACCACTGACCCCGGAGCTGGTCAGCGCCCTGGAGCAGGGCCAGGCCGGTTTCTGAATCCATTACAACCTTCTACAAGGAGCACCGAACAAAATGAGCTACAGCAATGCCACCGAGGTCTTCAACGACCTGGAAAACCGATTCAAGCCTGATGCTGCCGCCACGCTGGAAGCGATATTCCAGTTTCACATCACCGATGCTGGCGACGATCAGGCCGCCGACTGGCTGGTCAGAATCGATAACGGACAGTGCCAGGTCGAGCCGGGTACTGCCGATGAGCCAACCGTCACGCTCAAGCTTTCCGAGCAGACCTGGGTCGAGCTGGGCAAGGGCGAGAAGGGTGCCATCGGCGCCTTCATGTCCGGCCAGATCCAGGCCGGCGGCAACGTGATGCTGGCCCAGAAGCTGGGTCCGGTATTCGGGTTTACGCTGTAGTCAGGAGTTTCGTCTCAAGGCTCGCCAAGCAACGCCCGGTAGCGGGTCGGCAGGGTCTCGAGATCGTATGCCCGGCCCGGTGCGATCCGTTCGCGACGAAGCTCCGGACCCTCCTCGACCAGGTAGTCATAGCCCTGTGGCTGCAGGCGATTGTCCGGATCGAGTCGCTGATACAAGTCGCGCCGCGCCTCGCGATCGGCGCGCAGGATCATTTTCAGGTGATAGATCTGGTGCCGGGTGCGCATCAGGACACCCGGTTTGCGCAGCGCGTCCGGCAGCCAGTCGCCGTGATAGGCCTTGTCGTCGCTGAAGCTGATCTGATCGGGCAGGCGGAAGAAGCGGGCGCGCGCCTTGCGGTCCCATGGCCCGTCGATCCGGTAATGCAGTGGGTCATCCCACATTTCCCGCAGGCTGAGCGACAGTGCCGCCACATCGGAATCGGCCAGTGCTCCGGCGATGTCACGGGTGTGTTCCAGAAACTGGAGTTCGTAGCGCTCGTCGGCGTCGCAGACCAGCACCCAGTCGAAGCCCAGCTCTCGGGCCTGCTGGAGCAGGCGCTGACGATTCGCCGGTTCGTTCCAGTGGTGATCATCCTGGGCCGGGTTGGTCAGCGTCTCGACCACAGCCGGATCATTCTCGAGCAGTTCGCGGGTCCGGTCGATTGAGCCGTCATCCAGCGCGATCACGCCATCGACATGGTCGCGCAGATGATCCAAACAGCCCGGCAGATCCTGCTGCTCGTTGCGCAGCTGCATTACACAGGCGATGGCCGGCCGGTTTGGAATAATCTCAGGCGTGGGTGGCGCGCTGCAGGCTCGACAGGGGAAGACTGCGGGCTCGTGATGAATCAGGCGTCCACAGGCCTGGCACTGGGCGCGTGAGCCGATAGGCTCTGCGGGAACGTTCGGCAGCACGCGACGCGGGTCGGTAGGCTGCTGACCGGTCGGCGTTGGGGGCTCTGCCAGCACCGCGCGTCGTGAGAAGTCGCGTCCCCACTGCTTGCCGTTGGCGCGGGCCCTGGTCGGCGAGCAGCGGCGAAAATCGTTGTCCTCGTCGTACCACTCGCCGCCGTCGCGTGCGGCATCGGCCAGGTGCAGCAGCTGCATTGCCGGACACAGTACGTTGGCATGACCAGCCATTTCCAGGCGAACCCGCAGGTTGTCGTCGTCACCGCCCCAGCTGTCGATGGATTCATCGTATCCGCCGATGCGCTGCAAGGCTTCGAGCGGGGCGCATAGCGAGCCGTAGAAGGTCCGGTAGTGCATTGGATCGGTCAGTTTGCCACTGTAGACCGGGACCAGTGAATCGCGGCTGTCAATCTCGTCAAACCGGGCATGCGCGACCTGGCCAAGAATGGCCGCCTGGGGATGATCAATCGCCGCCCTCAGGGCGATGAAGGGCACATCGCTGACGAACGCCGACTCCGGAGAGGCAACCAACACCCGTTGGCCGCGGGCATGGCGCAGGCCGACATTGATTGCGCAGCATGGCGGGCGCCAGGAATGGGGTTGATCGTTGACCAGCACCTGCCAGCGGATCTGCCGGTGCTGGTCGATGAGGGCAAGCAGACCGTCCTCCTCGCTGGGCTCATCGAGCACCAGGATTACCTCGATCCCGGGACGGGCAAAGTAGGGCGCATTCAGCGGCAATACCTGGCGAAACTCCGAGAGCTTCCTGAACCACGGCAGAACGATGCTGAGCGTCGGGCTGCCGTCAGCCCGAGCCGGAATCGGAGCCACCTCGGGCGTGGATTCTGCGGGTGTGGCAGCGGCGTCGATCGCGCCGCAACAGTGCTTGTGACGTCGACCGCTGCCGCAGGGGCAGGGCTTGTTGCGAGCTTGCATGGTGCTGGCCGAAAAGTTTCTGCCTGCCCCTAACCCTATTGATTCCCCAGCCGTGTTTCAACCCACCTTATTCACCAGCCTGCCTGCTGCGGCACCGGCAGGCCCCGCGTCTGGGGCATTTCACTCGGTCGCGAAACGCCCCAGCCACGGCACCTGACGGCGCCTCGCGACGGAAGGATGATGAATAAGATGGGTTCAAGCGATCGCGTTCGATGGTGGTCACGTTTCATGGTTGGCAGTGTAGTCTGGTAGCCATGATTCAGGAATTCCTTTCTCCAACAACGGGCGCGGCCCGCGACTTGCCCTTCATTGACCGATCAGGGCAATCGGCTGGCACAGGGCAGGGAGTATGCCGACCGTGAGTCATTCGACTGAATTCGACTTTTCGATCAACCTGTCGCCCGGTGGTGCTGACAGTCGTCACCGGCCCGATGCTTCCAGTTCGGCACGCTGGATCGCGCTGCCCTTCGACGGAAAGGCGGTATCACCGTCCGAAGCAGTGCTTACGCTGTCAGGGTATCCCCAACCTTTGCGACTGCCACTGACGCTGGTCAACCTGCTGGCCCAGTGCGATCGTCTGCTCGACCTGCCTGATCATGCTCGCCGGATTGCCGCACCGGACGTCGGCCAGGGTCAGCCGGATTCGCGGCAGGTCGCGGCAGTGCAAGGAGCGCTGCAGCAGCTGGCCGAGTCGGGCGCGTTGATTCGGGGTGATCGCTTGCTCAAGCGACTGGGCGCTGCAGCACCGGTAGCAAATGACCAGCCGGCGCCGATCAGACTGATATTTGTTCGTACCTGTGACAGGCCGGACAGCCTGGGCAGACTGCTGCCGCAGCTGGTGCGGCTGCTCGGGGCAGATCAGCGGCGTCGGCTGGTGATCATCGATGACTCCCGGTCCGGCGCCGCGGTGAGCCAAAATGCCGAACTGATCGCCAGGCAGGTGCCGGCCGAGCTGCAGTGCTGGCATCTCACGCGGCCGGCCCGGGCAGCCCTGCTCGAGCGAGTTGCCCGTGGTGCCGGATGCGAGCCACAGGTGCTGGACTGGTTCATTCACGGCGACGAGGGCGAGCCCTGGCCCAGTTACGGCTCGGCGATCAACCTTGCCCTGCTGCTGGGCGCCGGCGAGCCCATCATGCTGCTGGACGACGACATTGGACTGACCCCCTACGCCTGGCCGGATGGCGATCAAGCGGCGCTGTTCAGTGATCTCCACGGTTTCGAGCTGAAATTTCCCGAACCAGATCGGGATGAGCAAGACATGTTCAATGCGCTGGCCTGCGATCCGATAGCCGAACATGGCCGTTTTCTCGGGATCAGCAGTGCCCGGCTGGTCAGCCGTCACGCAAGGCCAGACGATCAGACCGGCGGGTCGCTGCTTGACGGCATGACCCCTCAGTTGATTCATGAGTTGTCCGACAATCCAGCGGTTCGCCTGACCACCAACGGCGTTCTCGGCGACCCGGGTGCGGCGAACATGCAGTGGCTGTTCTGGCACGACGCCAGCGACCTGGCACCACTGCTTGACCAGGCTGATGGCGAGCAGCGCCTGTATGCCAGGCGCATCGCGCGCAGCACCTCCAGGCCGGATATCGCCCGGGTCCGCGGTTTGATGACCACCACCATGACGGGCATCGACAATCGCCGGCTGCTGCTGCCGACCCAGGCCCGCGGCAGCAACGAGGATCTGCTGCTGGGCGCACTGGTGGCCTTCATGCATCCGGGAGCGCTGCAGGCCAATCTGCCGTGGATGCTGCGTCACAAACCCGATGAGTACAGACGGTGGGAGATTTCGCAGCTGGCTCAGCCTCGCCGGGTAACCCGCGGCAGCCTGCTGGCCGAGGGTATCGAAGCCCTGGGAGAAGGGCGAATCGAAGCCGATCAGAACAGAAGGCTGGAGCTGCTTGCTGAATGGATGAGGGAGGTGGTTGAGCGCGGTGAGAAGCACTTGCGTGATGGGGCCCGTCGGGCGCTGCTTGAGCGACGAGCTGCAGCCGCCGAGGTGGTAGAAGAAAACAAAATCGAGCTGTCGCCGCCGCAGTGGCTGGCCGAGGCGATGGACCGGGTCATCCTGTCCAATCGCGGAGTCGACCAGGCCGACGAGGCCAGGCTGGCTGAAATGGCGCCGGCGACGGTGCGCTTTGCCGAACGCTATGCGGCAGGTCTTTCCGACTGGTCGGCTGCCTGGGCGTGGTGTCGGGACAATCCACACCAGGGCGGTTGATTGAAGACCTTGGAGGCGTCGGTCGGACATGGTAAATTTGCCGGCTTCCAAGGATACCGGACAGGCCAGTCTTAATCATGCGCATCGGCACCACCCTGACCAACTACATCATCCAGAACCAGCGCCATATCGCCGGCGCTACGGGCGAGTTCACCGGGCTGCTGAACGACCTGGCGGTGGCCTGCAAGAAAATCGCCGACCTGGTCAACAAGGGGGCGCTGGTCAACGTGCTGGGCAGCGCCGATTCGGAAAACGTCCAGGGCGAGCAGCAGAAGAAGCTCGACGTGATATCCAACCAGATCATGATCGAGGCGCTGCGCCACAACGGTCATATAGCGGCCCTGGCCTCGGAGGAAATGGACTCGGTCTATCACCTGCCGCCGGAAGCCCCGCGCGGCAAGTATCTGCTGCTGTGCGATCCGCTGGATGGTTCCTCGAATATCGATGTCAACGTGTCGGTGGGCACGATCTTCTCCATCCTCAAGGCTCCCGAGGACCGCACGGACCCGAACGAAGCCGACTTTCTGCTACCGGGCGCCGAGCAGGTCGCGGCCGGTTACTGCCTGTATGGTCCATCGACCATGCTGGTGATGACCACCGGCAACGGCGTATGCATGTTTACTCTGGACCGTGACTTCGGAGAATTCCTGCTGACCCGCGACCAGGTCCGGATTCCCGCCCAGACCGGCGAGTTCGCCATCAACGCCTCCTACCGTCGCTTCTGGGAGCCGGCGGTCAGGCGCTATATCGATGAATGCATGGCCGGCGCCGACGGCCCGCGCGGCAAGAACTTCAACATGCGCTGGGTGGCCTCCATGGTTGCCGAGGTTCATCGCATCCTGACCCGTGGCGGTGTTTTTCTCTATCCCTGCGATCAGCGCCTGGCGGCGGCCGGCAAGGAAGGTAAGCTGCGCCTGATGTACGAGGCCAACCCGATGGCAATGATTGTGGAGCAGGCCGGTGGCGCGGCCAGCAACGGCCGGCAGCGTATCCTGGACATCGAACCGCGCGAGATTCACCAGCGGGTGCCGGTCATTCTTGGTTCGAGCGAGGAAGTCGAGCGCGTGGTCGCCTACCACACCGCCGGCTGAAGGGGCCCGACCGGTTGGTCGGACCCCTGGCTCCCTACGTCACTCAGCGCTGACTGCCGGCAGGAGTGGCTCGAAGCGATCCGAGAAGATCACCTCGTTGGTCACGGTGACGGTAACCGCGTCGCTGTTGTTGGCCGGCACGTGGTCGAGAGTGGAACTGCCAATCGTTACCGGAACGCTGACCTCACCGACTTCAGCAAGCATGCCGTAGATCCGAAGGTTGGCCTCACTCGGGTGACTGGCGCCATCGCTGTCCAGCGTGCCCACAATCCAGGCGCCGGAGGCTGGATCGAAATCTCCCGAGCAGGGATCGCACAGCAGAAAGTCAAAGTCGGGTGGCAGATTGACCTGGGCAGTGACATTCTGCGCGGTCATCGGCCCGAGATTTCTGGCGATGATGTTGAAGACGATCACCTCGTCGATCTCCACTGAAGCAGCGCTGGCGCTGATTTCGATGGACACATCGGTGAACGGATCGATCGCGACGATGGCCAGGTTGTTGTCCGGGTCCGGGTCCAGGCTGTTGCTGGAAACGGTAGCGATACTGGTGAAATTGCCGCTGGCGCTGACCTGGGCATCTATCGTAAGCATGCCATGGCCACCCACCGGCAGCGTGCCGACAGTCCATAGACCGGTTCCTGGCTGGAAACTGCCGCCGCCATCATCGCCCAGCCACAGGTAGCCGGTGGGTATCTGGTTATTAACCACAACGCCAGTGGCCGGTTCCGGTCCGGCATTGAATACCTGGAGTTCGAATTTGACCATATCGCCGGGCAAGGCCTGCTGCGGCTGGACCACCTTCTGCAGCTGCAGGTCAGAGCGGTTGAGTTCGAGCTCGATTTCCAGCTCGGCGCTGTTGTTGTTGTAGTTGGGGTCGAACTCTGCGGCGAAGACTTCGCCGGAGAGTTTGTGCGGCGGCTGGGGGTTGACCGTGACCTGCAGCGTCAAGGCGGCCTCGGCGCCCGGGCCGCTGGCGGTCAGGTCGTTGATCTTCCAGTAGCCATCGTTCGGGTTGAAATCGCCCTGGCTGGCGCTGAAGCCGGTCAATGTGAAGCCGGCCGGTAGATTGAGGAACAGCTCGGCATTGCTGGCCGGCTCGGGTCCGAGATTGGTGACATCGACGTTGAAAGTCAGCGAATCGCCGGGTGCGGCGCTGCTCTGGCTGGCCGACAGCTTGAGGTCCAGGTCGGCTGCAATAACAGGCGGCGGTGGACCTTCGAAACGATAAATCGGGGTGCGCAGGAAGTTGCTGCCGGTACCCCTCATTTCGCCTACGCGCGCTTCGACCACCATGTAGAAAGTGCCGGGCAAACCGGGGAAACCGTCCAGCCGCCATGCATCAAGCGGCGTTCTTTCCATTTCTCCTCCCCCGGGGACTGGTACGAAGCTGTCCGGGTTGCAGCATGATTGCGATACCAGCACTCTTGGCGGCTCCAGCGGTTCGGCCCCGATCCGGGGCGCTCCCGCAAAGCCTCGAAACCACAGCACCTGCTCGGAGCCCAGGTCCCAGCTCAGCGACTGCTCGATATCGTCACTGAGCCTCAAGCGAGCAAGGCCGCCGCGTGGCAGGTCTTCAAAAGTGTCGAACCCGCCAGCCAGCGCCAGGCGGCCATCGGACTGGATCAGCAGGCTGCGGATCAGTGCCAATTCCTCCTCGGAGTTCACGGGAGTTTGCAGCATGCCGAAGGCGGAAACCGGAGTCAGATTCGCATTGTACAGAGCAAGTCTTCCCCATGAATTACTGCCTAAAGTTTGGCGGCCAGCGGCGTACATGCGACCGTCTGCCCTGATCGCTATCGAATGCACTCCAAATCCCACGTTGTTGGCGCAGAGCTCGGTCGTACCGTCAGCATTGATCAGGGCCATACGTTCACATGCAGACCCGTTGATCTGGAAAAAATTACCGCCGGCGAGGATCCTGTCGTTTCGCCTTGCCAGTACGCGGATATCGGAATCAGAGGAAAATTGGGGCGTGAAACCAAGGTCCAGGGTTCCATCGGACAGCAATCGTGCCATCTTGCGCTGATTTGTGCCGCCGATGGAATTGAAATTCCCGCCGACCACGATGCGACCGTTGTGATCGATTGCGATGCTTCTGATGGGGCCGTCGAAATGGGGGGCGGCGAAGCTGCTGTCATGGGTGCCGTTGGGGTTGAGACGAACAATGCCACGTACGCTAGTCCCTGGCCGTTCAATGGTACCGGCAGCCAGCAGCTGGCCGTCTGCCTGCAGCTCCAGGGCTAGCACAGCTCCATTGGCGCTGCCCAAGCCGTTGGCGAAGCTCTCATCGAGGCTGCCGTCGGGGTTGAGGCGTGCGATTCTTCGGCGAGGCACGCCATTGACCTGGCCAAAACCGCCGGCGACCAGTAGTCTTCCGTCGGCCTGAACCTGCAGGGCGTTAACAAAATTATTGAGGGTCGGCTGAAAGGTCGAATCCACGGTGCCGCCTTCGCGCACGCGCGCCAGATGCGTGCGGTTGACTCCGCCGAGGCGGGTAAAGTTTCCGCCGACATACAGCAAGCCATCGGGGGCCTCGGCCAGCGCGCTGATGTGCGAGAAGTTGTCCGGATCGATAGAGATCAGCCTGAGGTCGCGGTCGATCTGCCCCTGGTAATCAAGCCGAGCCACCCGGTTGCGGTTGGGGTCGGCCAGCTGGGTGAAATCCCCGCCGATGAACACGCCACCGGCTGAGTGCACCTCGACGGTACGCACCGCTGCGCCGGGGGAGGGTACGGTAGAAAAGCTGGTATCCAGCGCCCCCGACTCGTGCAGTCGGATCACTCGCAGTCTGCCTTCCACTCCGGTGAAGTCGCCGCCGATGATGGCGCGGCCGTCAGGCTGCAGGTCGATGCTGTAGACGGTGTTGTTCAGCGCAGGTGGCTGGTAGGTAGTATCCAGTGAGCCGTCGGCATTGTAGCGGCGCAGGTGACCGGGAAAATCGCCGCCGACCAGGATGCGCCCGTCAGGCTGCACAGCGACGCTGCGGATCTCGTGGGGCGCACCGACCAGGTTGGTGACCGAGAAGCTGCTGTCCCAGCTGCCATCGGTATTGAGCCGATACAGCCGGCGTGCGGCAATATCGCCGACCCGCTGGATATTGCCGGCGACAATCAGCTTGCCGTCGGCCTGAACGGCCAGCGCACGCACTGCACCGGAAAACTCAACCGGTACGAAGCCGGGATCGGCCGACCCGTTCTCGTTGAGGCGTGCGACCCGGGATCGAGCAGCGCTGCCGACCTGGGTGAAATCCCCGCCAATATAGACCCGCGCCGTCGCCGGGTCCTCGACAATCGCCCGTACGGTCGCGTTGATGCTGAAACCGAAGCCTGGCACCACTTCGCCATCAAAGTAGTAGCGTGCAATGCGCGTATGCGGGCTGGTGAAACTGCCGACGAAAAAGAAATCTCCGCTGCTGTGGGCGATGCTGTCCAGTACTACACCATTGCTCAGGTTGGGGTTGAACATGGGCTCCAGGCTGCCGTCTGGCCTGACTATGGAGACTCGATTGCGGGTCACGCCCTGCACCTGGCTGAAGTCGCCGCCGATCAGCAGGGCACCGCGCCGCCCGCGCGAGATTGTGTGGACAGTGCCGCCGGTCACGCTGATGGCAGGACCATCCTCTAGTGTCTGGGCATAAGTTTTCGGAGCGATCATCAGACCGCTGATTGCAGACAGCAGGATTACGAGGGTTGATGTCTTGAACGTCATGGCGCCTGGCCTCCTTTTGGGTGCGACCAGAATGCCGGGACGGGGCCGTGGCAACTTGAAACTGCGTTGAAATTATCTTGAAAATGCTGCTGCTATTAACGCGGCAATCAAATAGATTGCTGCGTTAATGCCCGGCCGGAACGGCCGGGGCCGCGAAGCGAAGGCATTTGCGGACATGCGCCGCAAATGCCGTGCAACGAATACCGTAGGT
>SKQS01000138.1 GCA_007118895.1 Wenzhouxiangella sp. | reverse complement strand
TCCACGCGGTTTCGCGTTCTGAGCAATGGCGGCGTGGCGATCGGCAGCTCCTACAGCTCCACCGGCGTCCCCGAGCGGGGCTTGCGGGTCTCCGGCGAGACCGTGCTGGGAAGCGAGGTCACGATCAATGACAACCTGGAAGTAAATGGCGACCTCGAGGTCAACGGCGATGTCACCCAGCCGGCCACCGCAAATGGTCTGACCAAGGCTGCCGCCGTGGTTCATTGTGGCGGCAGCAACAACACCATAGAGCGATTCTTCAACAATGTTGCCGGCACGTTGAACAATACCGCCAGCCCCACCGAATGTTTTATCAACTTCGGCTTCACCATAACCAATCGCTACTGGCAAGTCAGCGCGATTGAGCTTCCACCGAATGTACGACTGGCAATCTGCGCTCCGTCGGCGGCCACCATCCTGCGTTGTACCCGCACCGACACCGGCGGCAGTTCGGCACCGGGCTTGATCTCCATTTCCGTTTACTGAACAGTTACCCTTGCAGGGGGAGAGCTGTCAATATGAATTGCAGCCACCATCGGCCAGTGGGGTGCGGACACCACCCACTGGCCGGCGTGGCCTCCCTACCGGTCAGCTACAAGCACGAAGACCAATGCGAGCAAGGCCGGTAGTGCCTGGCTGAAAATAATCGTGATCTTGGCTGTCAGACCGCCGAAGATACCGGCAATGATCACGCAGGCGAGAAAGAAGATCTTGATTTCCCGCCTGCCGGATAAAAGCCCCCAGATCAAACCGGCGGCCAGAAATCCGTTGTAAAGACCCTGATTCATCGCCAGCACGGCAGAGGCGGCGGACTCTTCAGGCGTCATGCCGAATATCTCCCGGCCAATCGGATGGTCCCAGAAAAACATCTCTAGCACCAGAAAGCCGAAGTGGCTCGCGATAACTAGCACGATTAGCCCGGTAGCGATGTTCTTCATGCGTTGCATACGAACGGGTTCAGGGACGCCCAGCGACCATAGCAGACTTGATGGTGGATGTCAGCTGGACAGCCGATTGTCAGAGCCTCCCTAGCGCCCGGTGCCGGCATGATGCCGGGCGATTTCGGCCTCGTCCAGGCGCAGGAATCGTGCGGCATTGTTGTACAGAATGTCGCGCTTCTGATCCTCACTCAGAAACGGGGCATCCTCGATTGCGCGCAAGGCGACCTCGATCAGACCGGGCCAGAACATCTGGTCGGAGCCGAACATCACCCGCTCACCAAGACCCGCCTCAACCATGGTCTGCAGGTATCGGTAAAAGTGGGCGCGTGGCACGCCGAAGGTGATGGCGCCGACGTCGACATAAACCTGAGGATGTCCATACATTAATGTGAGCAGATCATCGAGCATAGGATAGCCGGCATGCATAAGATAGATTCGCAGTCGGGGATGGCTCCGAAGCACGGGATCCAGGGTCATGGCGCTGGTCAGGCCAAGTCGATTGTTCGGGCTGTCGAGATAGATCGCACCCGGCGGCCCGCTGCCGACATGCAGTGCGACCGGAATGTCCAGCTCTTCGGCCAAGGCCCAGTAAGGCGCAAGCCGCTCATCGTCGGGCGCGATGCCCTCGTATTGGGTCAGGATTTCACCCATCACCTGGATGCGCCCTTCGGCATGCCAGGTCCGGATCTCCTCGGGTGTTGCCGGAGGTCCGCCGAACCCATCGAGGCCGAACATCACGGCCGGAATGATGCGATTTGGTGCTTGCCCGCGCCATTGATCGACGACGGGCACAGGACCGCTGGTCACGGCAAAGATGTTGCGACGTTCGAGCACGGCCAGCGAGGCCAGCATCAAATCGTCGCCATCCGCCGCCGCTGGGGCCTCCTCGCCTTGGCAGGGCGTCGCCGCTATGTGGGCGAACATCTGTTCTGCATAGGGTCGTCGTTGATCCCAGGTCGGCAAGGTCCTCACGGGCACACAGGCCGTCGGCCCGCCACCCTGCGGCGAAACCGGAAAGGCATGCAAGTGCATGTCGATGATTGGTAGTGGGCGCTCCTCGGCGCGTGCCGAAACAACCATCAACAGACCGATCACGATCAAGAACAAAAAGCGCATGAGAGCCTCCTGGGCAGCTAGCCTAAAGTCACTATTGACCTTATTTGTAACGCTAAAAAAATCGGTCAGGGCTCATCCATCAGGCCAATCAATGCGCCTCTGTAGAATGATCATCAAGGGCGAAGCCCGGGCCGGCTTGCACCAGCGGGTGGGCTTCGCCAGCGATCGCAGCCAGCAATGTCAGACCCTGACGCTCCAGGTCTCGCGCCTGTTCAGAACGTCCGGCCGCCCACTCGACACGACTGGCGGTGAGCAGCGCGTGCGCATACTCATCATGCTGGGTCCAGCCAATTTCGAGATATTGCGCTTTCAGCCTGTCGACCTCAGAGCGCGCCTCGCCAAGCCGACCTTGCAACAACAACAAATCTGCCAGCGCGCGACGTGTTCGCAGGGTCTGGTGCGTGTTCTCCTGGCCTGCCTCCACACCCAGTTCAATCGACTGCCTGAGAAAGGCTTCGGCCTCATCCAGTCGACCAAGGGCCATTTCGGTTCGTCCGATCAGACTCAGGCGGATCCGCGCGCGCGGGACATTGACGGTTTCCATCGGCTGCTGTCGCTCGAGTTCCTCAAGCAAGGCCGGGATCTCGTCCGCTCGACCCTGGGCCAGGCGCAGCGTGGCCTGATTGCCGAGCAAGGTCGCCAGCATCGGGTGCGGCTCGCCCAGATACTCCCGGACCAGATCGGCAGACTCTGCCAGCACGGCATCCGCCTCTTCATATCGCCCCATGGCAATCAATATCAGGGCCAGCGAGTTGCCGACCCAGGCCCGACGTACACGCGGAGCTTCCGGGTCCGACTGCAACAAGGCGTCGGCATGGCGGCATTCGGTCTCGCCAAGAACAAAATCAGCCTGCCAGTAACGCGTGGCACAAAGATTGAGCCAGTCGACCGCCATGCGGTGGTCTTCCCGGCCATTGAGGGCCAGGCGATCCTCGCGGATGGACAGGTACTGATCCAGTGCGTCTTGATATCGCCCCTGTTCGACTGCAAGGTGTGCCAGTGTGGTTCGAGCAGATATCCGGCGCTGGCGCAGGTCCTCCGGAAGCTCCTTCAATTCGGAAGCGATCCGCAGAGATTCGTTTATGTAGTCAATCGCTCTCTCCAGGCTGCCATCGCGCTGTTCATACATGGCCAGCAGGTGCAGCACTCGAATCTCTTGTGCCGGGTCGTATACCGTGTTCAGGCCGCGCAACTCATCCAGCGCCTTGCGCAGCTCAGTGCCTGCCTCTGAAAGTAAACCTAGCTCCTGCATCGCACTGGCCAGTTCAATGCGCAGGTCATTCCTCGCCTCGGGAGCATCGCCAAGCGCCGAATCCAGTCGGTCAACCGTCGTCGTCAGGAATTCGGCCAGCGTTACACGGACGCCGTCCCGGGACAGGGTGGGATTGATGCTATTGAAGGCCGAAACGATGAAATCGCGAGTCTGATCAGCCCGCAGCGCCTGGGCTGTCGCAAGCGCGGCCTGCTCGCGCGCGACCCCGGCTTGCCACACAGCAAGGCCAAGTCCGCCGGCCAGGGCCACAATGACCGCCGCAGTGGCGCTGACGCCCAGCACATGCCGACGCAAGAAACGGCGGCTGCGATATAGCGCGCTGTCGGGTCGAGCCGCGACCGGCCAACCCTGCAGCCAGGCCTTCAAGTCGGCACTGAAAGCCGAAACCGAGGCATAGCGCCGTTCAGGCTCGGCGCGCAAAGCCATGGCCAGAATCTGGTCAAGGTCGCCATGAACCCGGCGGGCGAGACGGCGCGGGTCAGAAGAGGCACCATAACGAGCCGATAGCTGTGTCGGGTCGCTCGCTGCCAGCCAGCGACTCAATGATCTCGCTGGGTGTGGATCATTTGAAGTGCTTTGGCCGGCTCGATCGTGCGGAAGCTGCCCGGCCAGCAATTCGAACAAGACCAGCCCCAGGGCGTAAACATCGGTGGCTACGCTAACCGGCTCGCCGCCGATTTGCTCTGGTGCAGCGTAGGCTGGAGAAAGCACACGCACGCCCGTTCGCGTCAGGTCAGATTCCGCACTGTCCTCGAGCAGTTTGGCAATCCCGAAATCGAGCAGGCGCGGTCGGCCGTCGGTATCAACCAGGATATTGGCTGGCTTCAGGTCACGATGGATGACGAGTTGGCCATGGGCATAAGCGACCGCGTCACAGACCTTGATCAATAGTTCAACCCGTTCGCGCAGGCCGAGCTGATGGCGATCGGCCCAGACTGTGATCGGTGCACCGTCGACATGGTCCATGGCGAACCAGGGTCGCCCGTTTTCGCTCATGCCGCCATCGATCAGGCGCACGATGCAGGGATGGTTCAGGCGCGCCAGGATGGCGCGTTCCAGCATGAAACGGCGCAGGATACTGCGGGTATCCAGGCCGCGTTTGAGCAGTTTCAGGGCGACCGCTTGCCGGTAGCTGCCATCGGCACGTTCTGCCCGCCATACCTCGCCCATACCGCCTTCGCCGAGCGGTTCGACCAGCTCGAATGGCCCGATGCGACTGCCCGCGACGGTTTCCCATTCCGGCTGGCCGGTCGACTCGATCAGCTCCGGAACGATGTCGTCCAGCCGGTGCTCCAGTGGGCCGGTTGCCAGCGCGTCGGCTTCCAGCATCCTTTGCAGCCGCACGGCCAGCTCAGGCTCGGTCAGCGCAAGCTCCTCGAGTCGCTGGATGCGTTGAACCGGGGAGCATTCTCCGAGTTCGTCGAAGAGATTGAAAAGCCTGGAGGAAAGACTATCAGTCAACCCGGCGCATCCTTCAGCTGGTCAAGCACCGGATGGGTGTTAAGCTCGGCGTAAAGAAAGGCGCGGGCACGTCGCCAGTCGCGTTTGAGTGAGCTGACCGAGCGACCCGTCAGGGCCTCGATTTCGGTCAGCTCCAGCCCGGCGAAGAAACGCATCTCGACCAGCCGGGAAAGCTCCGGATTGCAGTCCTGAAGATGATTCAGCGCCTCATCCAGCTCCAGCAGTTCGCGATCCTTGAGCGGGGTTCCCGCACTGTCAAGGATGACACTGTCGAGTGCTACCAGACGCAACTCACCGCCGCGCCGTTTGCTGTTGCGCGCACGCACCGCATCCAGAACCACCTGCCGCATCACGCGCGCAGCCAGGGCGAAGAAGTGCTGGCGGTCATTGATCGCCAGCTCGCTGCCGGCCACCATCTTGAAGTAGGCCTCATGAACCAGAGAGGTTGCCTGCAGCGGGGCATTAGCGGGATCTACCTGTCGCCTGGCCAGACGCTTGAGCTCATCGTAAAGTGCTACGAATAAAGCCTTGGAGGCGTCAGAGTCGCCTGTTCTGGCCTGCTCGATGAGTTGGGTAATCTCGGTCATGCAAGCGATTCCTGGCACTGGAGGGCAGCATCCACCCTGTCTGCAAAGTATGGCGGGGGGCGTGGCGGTGGTCAATCAATCCAAACGATGACCCCTCCCGGTCTGTTTCGGCGTTTTTGTAGGTAATTCCCGCCCCCGACAAAGAGAGTCTGGCCATGCAACGCCGTCAATTCATGCAACTGAGCGCATTGAGCGCCATGATCGCCGCTGTTCCCGCTTCCATCGCTCTGGCTGCCGGCAGCCGCCAGTCCTTTGTCCGCGACGATATCGGCCAACTGAAAAAGGTGTTGATCAACAGCCCTTCCCTCAACGACTACATCATCGATCGCCTGTCTGAAGGCCTGCTGCCCTGGTTTGGCCGCGATATCGAGGGCTCCGTGAACGAGCATAGGGCCATGGTCGAATTGCTCCGGGCCAGCGGGGCGGAGATTCTCGAACTGCAGGATCTGCTGCAATCGGCGATCGATGCCGCCCGTGAGCGTGGCGCCTTCGGCGCCTGGCTGAGCGCGTTGTACCCGCGCCTGTATCCGGAAGCCGACCGTGTCACGGCCGCCACCCTGCTGGGTCGTGATACGGCCTTCCAGTTCCGGCGCCACGAGGACGGCAGCTACCGCCACACGGCGGCTGCGATCGGTAGCAGCATCTGGACCCGGGACCCCGGTTTCATGACTCCAGAGGGCCTGGTGATCGGTGGGGCAAGCTCAACCCAGCGCAACCGGGAAAACATGTTGCTGCGCTTTGTCATGAAGTTCGCTCCCGAGATGGCCGACATCCCGGTAGTCTTCGACGGTGACATGGAGGGCTTTCTGATCGAGGGTGGAGATGCCCAGATGCTGGATGAGAAGACCCTGCTGCTAGGCGTTGGCCAGCAGTCCGATGCTCGCACCGCGGTGGCGCTGGCGCGCCGGCTCAACATGGATGTGGTCTCGGTGCGCATCCATGACGACGAGTTCATCAAACGTCGCAGCACCTGGGGCTGGGGTCCGCTGAGCCCGCTGCGCCTGCTGGTTTTGCACCTGGATACGTTCTTTACCCATGTCAACCATCAGCATGCCCTGACCATTCCGTGGCTGCTGGAGCAGGAACATGCCGGCAAGGACCCCTTGAGTCATTATCTTCGCGGTGCACGCATCGATACGCAGGCTGACCCCTCGGTGGCTGCCCAGGCACTGAAATTCCTCGAAGGCCTGGGCCGGGTTCAGATACATGCCGCTGGAACGGGCAAGACGGTGGAGATGGACGAGATGAAACTGGTCGACTACGTGCGG
>SKQS01000181.1 GCA_007118895.1 Wenzhouxiangella sp. | reverse complement strand
TACGCTGGCAACGCAGTCGGGCAGCCCGTCCCCGACCATGGGCTTGATCCAAGCCGAGGAGTTCGTCAATGACATCTGAACGACAAGCACTGGAGGAGCGGCGCGAGGCCCTGCGCGAAAGGCTCCAGGCGATCCAGCGCGATCTCGGTCGCGGCCTGGATCGTGATCTCGAAGAGCAGGCCCAGCAGCTGGAAAATTACGACACCTTGATGGAAATTTCCCGCGTCACCGAGCAAGAGCTGGCCAAGGTCGAAGCCGAGCTGGCGAAACTCGATTCCTGAGCGTCAGGCAGTTCGTATCCCGACTGGGTCGACAAGGAACAAAAAGAACGCAACATAGAGTCACAGAGAAGAGAAGTAACTTTTTTGATCTTTCTCTCTGGCCTCTGTGCCTCTGTGGTGAATTGTTTGTTCGATTAGAGCTTCCCCAACCAGTCGCGCGGGCGCAGGAAATCACTCAGCGCGGCCTCTGCGCTATCCGGCGCTGGTCGGTAGTTGTAGCGCCAGCAGGCGGTTGCCGGCAGCGACATCAGGATGGACTCGGTGCGACCGCCGGACTGGAGACCGAACAGCGTGCCACGGTCGTAGACCAGGTTGAACTCCACGTAACGCCCGCGCCGGTAGCGCTGAAACGCCATTTCACGCTCCCCGTAGGTATGGTCCATGCGGCGCTCGACGATCGGGCGATAGGCAGCCAGGTAACCATCGCCGACTGCGCGCAGGTAGGAGAAACAGCGCTCGAAACCCCACTCGTTCAGGTCATCGAAGAACAGTCCGCCGACGCCGCGGGTCTCGTTGCGGTGCGGCAGGAAGAAGTATTGATCGCACCAGCGCTTGTGTTCGGCATAGACCTGCGCGCCGAACGGGCGACACAGCTCGTGAGCACTACGGTGCCAGTCGCGGCAGTCTTGCTCGAACGGGTAGTACGGCGTCAAATCGAATCCGCCGCCGAACCACCACACCGGCTCGGCGCCGGGTTTTTCGGCGACGAAAAAACGCACATTGGCGTGGCTGGTCGGCACATAGGGGTTGACCGGATGCATCACCACCGACACCCCCAGGGCCTGGAACCGGCGTCCGGCCAGCTCGGGTCTGCGGGCGCTGGCTGCCGGCGGCAGCTGGGCGCCGTGGACATGTGAATAATTGACCCCGCCCTTTTCGAATACCCGACCCTGCTCGATCACCCGGGTACGCCCGCCGCCACCCTCGTCGCGTTGCCACTGATCCTCGTGGAAGCGCTGAAGGCCGTCGATGGCCTGGAAGGCGACACACAGCCGATCCTGCAGGCCGGTCAGGTACTCAGCTATCGCCGCAACGGCGCTGCCAACCTGTTGAGACGATAGTTCGTGAGACGATAGTTCGAAATCTGGGTGATTCAAGAAGACTTCTCGGAAAAATTCGGGCCAGTGTCAGCTGGAGACTTTCTTCTTCGCAGCCTTTTTCTTTGAGCGCTTCTTGCTGGTACTCTTCTTCTTCTTCTTCGATTGCTTTTTCTTCGCAGCCTTCTTGCCGGCGGGCCTTTTCTTCGCTGCTTTCCCGGCCGCTTTCTTTCCGCCGCGTCCGCGCCGGCGCTGCGGCGCTTCATCGAGCAATTTGCGGCACGCCTCCAGCGACAGCTGTTCGGGTTCCTGGTCCTTGGGCACGCTGGCATTGCGCTTGCCGTCGGTCACGTAGGGACCGTATCGACCTTTGAGGATTTCGATGCCCTCATCCTCGAAGCGGCGGATGACGCGCTCTGCCAGCATCTTCTTGTGGGCGGCGATCAGCTCGAGTGCCTGTTCCAGCGTAATGTCGTGCGGGTCATGCTCCTTGAGCGAGACGAAGTTGCGCGAGCCGTAGCGCACGTAAGGGCCGAACCGTCCGATGTTGGCCTGCACCGGCTCGCCGTCGGTGGTCTCTCCCAGGTTGCGCGGCAGCTTGAACAACTCCAGTGCATCATCCAGGCTGATCGTTTCCATCTTCTGCCCTGGACGCAAACCGGCAAACTGCGGCTTGTCCTCGTCTTCGGCCGTACCGATCTGGGCGTAGGGACCGTAGCGTCCGAGCCGAACGATCACCGGCTTGCCGGTTTTCGGATCGGTGCCCAGCTCGCGCGCCTGCTGCGCTTCCTGGCGGCTGACCGTCTCGTCCTTTTCCTGGACCCGGTCGATGAACGGCTTCCAGAACCCTTTCAGCAGCGGCACCCAGTCCTGCTCGCCGCGTGAGATGGCGTCGAGCTGGTCTTCCAGGCGGGCGGTGAAGTCGTAGTCGACGTAACGCTCGAAGTGGCTGGACAGGAACTTTGCCACCACCCGGCCGGTGGCGGTCGGAATGAAGCGGCGCTTGTCCAGCTCGACGTATTCACGATCCTTCAGCGTCTGGATGATCGAGGCATAAGTCGAAGGCCGACCGATGCCGTGTTCTTCCAGCGCCTTGACCAGGCTGGCCTCGGAATAGCGCGGTGGCGGTTCGGTGAAGTGCTGCTCGGGGCGGATTGCCTGCAATACGATGCGATCACCCTCGGACAGCTCCGGCAGGCGATTGTCCTGGTCGGCGGCGGCGTCCTGGTAGACGCGCAGGAACCCGGCTTCGACCAGGGTAGAGCCGGAGGCGCGGAAGGTGGCATCTCCGACGTCGAACTCGGCGCTGACGGTGTCGTAGACGGCCGGAATCATCTGGCTGGCCACGGTCCGGTTCCAGATCAGCTGGTAGAGCCGGTACTGGTCATCGCTCAGCCGGCTCTTGAGTTTGATCGGCAGCAGCGCCGCCGAGGTCGGCCGGATCGCTTCGTGCGCCTCTTGCGCGTTCTTGGATTTCGACTGGTAGAAATTGGGTTTTTCCGGCACCAGACCCTGGCCATACTCGGCGGCGATCACCCGGCGCAGCTCGGCGATGGCCTCGCCGGCCAGCGACACCGAATCGGTTCGCATGTAGGTGATCAGGCCTTCCTGGTTGCCACCGCCCAGATCGATGCCCTCGTAAAGCTGCTGGGCGATGCGCATGGTCTTCTGGGTCGAAAAGCGCAGTCGCCGAGCGGCCTCCTGCTGCAGGGTCGAGGTGATGAACGGCGGCTGTGCGCGCCGCCGCCGCTGGCGCTTGCTGATGCGCGATACCGTGAAGTGCCCGTCGGCGGCCTGCTCGACCTGCCGGCGGACTTGCTCGGCGCGCTCGGCATTGTCGATATCGAACTGCTCCAGCTTGCTGCCGTCCAGGCGGACCAGGTTGGCGCTGAAGGCCTGCTCCTCGTCGGCGCCCAGGTCGGCCTCGATGGTCCAGTACTCGCGCGGCTGGAACTTCTCGATTTCCTCCTCGCGCTCGACGATCATGCGCAGCGCCGGCGATTGCACGCGACCGGCCGACAGTCCGCGACGGACCTTTTTCCACAACAGTGGAGAGAGGTTGAAACCGACCAGATAATCGAGCGCGCGCCGGGCCTGCTGGGCATCGACCAGCGAGTTCGACAGATCGCGTGGCTCTTCCATCGCCTTTTCGATGGCGCGCTTGGTGATCTCGGAAAACACCACCCGCTTGATCGGTGTGTCGCTGTTGACCCCGCGGTCTTTCAGGATTTCGGCAATATGCCAGGATATGGCCTCGCCCTCGCGGTCGAGGTCGGTGGCCAGGAACACCGCCTGAGCCTTGCGGGCAGCGGCGACGATACGGTCGACGTGCTTCTTGTTGCGATCGATGATGCTGTATTCCATTCGGAAGTCATGCTCGGGATCGACCGCGCCCTCCTTGGGTACCAGGTCGCGAACGTGGCCATAGGAGGCCAGCACCTCGAAGTCCTTTCCGAGGTAGCGGTTGATAGTGGTCGCCTTGGCCGGCGACTCGACGATCAGCAGATTCTTGGCCATGGGTACAGCGCATTGACCGCCGCGCGGGGGTCAGTGACGGTATTCTCCTTCCTCGTCGAACATCAGATCCTCCATCCAGGCGTAATTGGCTTCCTGGCCGGGCTGATTGAACAGCACCATCAGCACCACCCACTTGACGTCCTCGATGTCGATTTCGGCGGCATCCAGGGCTGCCAGCCGGTCCAGCACCAGCTCGCGGCGAGCCGGGTCGAGTACGTCGGCGTTTTCCAGATACATCAGAAAACCCCGGGCGTCGACGTCGAGGCGGTTGATCTCGTCCCTGCTGAACACCCGGATCGGATCATCGCAGTGGCTGCAGGGCTCAGGCAATTGGCGCTGCTCGGCCAGGCCGTCGAGCCAGTGAAAGGCGCGCTCGATCTCGGCGCTGGAGAAACCGGCCTCTTCGAGGCTGTCAGTCAGGCTGTCGCGATCCGGTGGTGCATCCGGCTCGTCGTAGATGTAGTTCTCGAACAGATACATCAGCAGGTCGAGCACGTTTTCCTTCATCAGGCAGTCATTCCTTTCCGGTTCGGCTGTAGCGTCCACCCGGGTGTGAGGCCACCAGGCCATCAAGCTCCAGCATGAGCAGCATGGAGGATACCGCGGCTGTCGTCAATCGAGAGCGCTGAATAATCTCATCGACCGGCGTCGGATCGAAGCCGACGGCAGCCAGCAGACGGGCATATTCGGGATCCTGTTCTTTATATGTCGCCTGCCGCTCGGGTTCAACCCCTGGCGCGGCATCCAGGCCAATCAGCTGCTCGATCTGTTCGGCCAGTTCGGCGGCTATCGGGGCCAGTGAATCGATGACTTCGTCGATTGACTCGACCAGCTGGGCGCCGTCTCGGATCAGGCGATGGCAGCCGCGTGCCAGCGGATTGTGTACCGATCCCGGAACGGCAAAGACTTCCCGGCCCTGCTCGCCGGCCAGGCGTGCGGTGATCAGCGAACCGCTGCGTATGCCAGCCTCGACCACGATCACGCCCAGGCTCATGCCGCTGATGATCCGGTTGCGCGCCGGAAAGTTGGCCGGCCTGGGTCCGGTTCCCGGCGGCAGCGCCGATACCAGCGCGCCTCGGTTCATCATTTCCCTGGCCAGTTCGCGATGGCGAGCCGGGTAGACCTGGTCGGGCCCGGTGCCGCACACGCCGATGGTCACGCCGCCAGCGTCGAGACAACCGCGATGAGCGGCGCCATCGGCCCCGGCAGCCAGCCCGCTGGTGACAGCAAAGCCGCGTCGGGCCAGGGCAGCCGCGAAATCGCTGGCCGACTGCAACCCGCCGGGGGTGGCCTTGCGGCTGCCGACAATGCCGACCTGTGGTCGCACCAGGGCCTCGGTCTGGCCGACCGCGAACAGCGCCGGTGGCGGATCATCGATGCGCTTGAGCAGCGGCGGATAGCAGGGGTCATCCCGGGTAATCAGGTGATGCTCGGGAGAAGACAGCCAGTCCAGGCAGCGCTTCAGCGCCTGGGGATCCGGGCGCCGAAGCCCGGCAATCGCCGCCATGTCCAGGCCGGCCGATGCCAGCGTGGCATCGTCAGCTTCCGGCCAGCGAGCGGGGCTGCCCAGCAGCTGTCCCAGGGCATTGGCCCGGGCGGCACCCACGCCGGGCGCCAGTATCAGGCTGAGCCACGCCCGGGTCGTGGCCGAATCGCTCACTGCCGTCTGCGAGGCTGCCTACAGTCGATCGTCGGGGTGGCGCAGGATATCGTTGTTGCGCACGGCATTCATGCCATCAAGGACGATCGCATAGCTGACCCGGTCGAAAGTGCGAAACACCATGATGGTGCCGGCATATTCGTCCGGCAGGTCGACATATCGCTTCTCCGGCTCGCGGAACGCTGCACGGCTCATCAGGCTGTAGCGCTGATCCCGAATGCGCTGACCCGGACGAAACGCCGAGAAGGTATGGCCTGGCTCTACCCCATCGCTGCTGCCAACGCTGATCGCGGCAATCTGGAAGTGCCCGACCCCATACTGGGCCTCGGTGATGGCCAGCACCCGCGCATTTTCCGGGATCTGGTCCATTGCCTGGGGGAAAAAGTTGGCTTCGGGCACGTAGGTGTCCACGGGCACCACCAGGTCGCCTTCCATCACCTCGCGCCGGCCCGAGGTCAGCTGGATAATGGTCGGGTCGCCGGTACGCACCACCTCGCCGCGCGCCGCCTCCCACAGCTCGTAGCCGATGATCGGGTAGCCGACGCCGTCGATCCCCTCGGAAATGGATCGCCAGATCGGTCCTGCCGGTCGCTCCCAGGCCGGGACCTGGCCGGGCTGACGCATCCGGTTGCGGCGAAGCTGGTTGGTGCCGTTTTCCTGTGACCGGTCCTCGAACTGGTAGGTCAGGCGAGCAACCACCACCTGATCACCTACCCGCGCATCGTCCATGCCGCGCACGTAGGTGCGATCGCCGGTGCCGCTGAACACCCGCTGCTCGCGGTTGGCGATCACGTAGGGCAGGCGCTCGAATTCTTCCTCGCTGACCACGCGAGGAAAGCGCAGGAACGGCTCGATGGCATCCAGCGGAATGGTGCTGACCGGCCCGACCAGCGGCTCGCGGCGTATTCTTGGCGACAGCCGCCTGATCGAGTCGTCGACGACCGCCTCTTCATCGACCGGTCCGGCGACCAGACGTGGCTCACCGTCGATGAACACCAGGGAGATGACATCTCCGGGGAAGATCAGATGGGGATCATCAATCTGCGGGTTGGCCTGCCAGATCGCAGGCCATTGCCAGGGCCGGGTCAGGAAGCGGCCAGCGATATCCCAAAGGGTATCGCCCTCCTGAACGACATATTCACGCGGATGATCCTCGCGCAATTCGATTTCCATGGCCACGCCACTGACAGGCGCTAAACTGGCCAGCAGGACAATGATCGCGAACGAAAAAACGGTTATTTTCACAAGGCGCCTCCCTCGAGCGGTGCCGACGGTCTTGATTTCCTCAGGGCTATCATAAACATTATCATTGCAAAACGCACCCTTAAGCGCACTTTTTCATATTATGTCAAAACTGACCATACTGGAATTCCCCGATTCTCGGCTGCGCCGGGTCGCCGAACCCGTGACCGCCGTCACAGAAATCGAGCAGCAGCTGGCCCGAGACATGCTCGAGACCATGTATGCCGCCCGCGGCATCGGTCTGGCGGCGATCCAGGTCAATCGCCCGGTTCGCCTGCTGGTGCTCGACGTCAGCGACACTCGTGACCAGCCGATGGTGTTCTTCAACCCCGAGATCGTCGACCGGCGCGGCTCCCAGACCTGCGAGGAAGGCTGCCTGTCGGTGCCTGGCGAATATGCCCAGGTTACCCGGGCCGAGGAGATCAGGGTGCGGGCCCTGGACCTGGACGGAGAGCCGTTCGAGATCGAGGCCGACGGCCTGCTGGCGGTCTGCATTCAGCACGAGATCGACCACCTCGACGGCAAGGTTTTTGTCGACTATCTTTCGCCGCTGAAGCGCCGGGTCATCGAAAAGCGCCTGAAGAAACAGCAAAAACTGCGCGAGGCCGTGTGAGGGTCGTTTTCGCCGGGACCCCGGCGTTTGCGCTGCCTGCCCTGCAATGGCTGATCGATCGGGGCATGCCGCCGGTCGCAGTCATGACCCAGCCCGACCGGCCAGCCGGTCGCGGCCGCAGGCTGACCGCCAGCCCGGTCAAGCAGCTGGCCGAAAGTAGTGGCATCACCGTATGGCAGCCTGAGTCGCTGAAATCCGCCGCCGCCGCCACGCAACTGGCAAACTGGCAACCCGACTTGCTGGTGACCGCCGCCTACGGCCTGCTACTGCCGCAGGTCGTGCTCGATGTGCCCACCGTCGGCTGCTGGAACCTGCATGCCTCGCTGCTGCCGCGCTGGCGCGGCGCCAGTCCGATTCAGCAGGCGATTCTGGCCGGTGACGAGCAGACCGGCGTGTCGCTGATGCGGATGACGGCCGGGCTGGATGCCGGACCGGTCTATCACCAGCAGGCGATAGCCATCAATTCGCGCGAGACTGCCGGCCAGCTGCACGATCGTCTGGCCCGGCTGGCCGCCGACCTGCTGGCCTGGGGCCTGGACAGGCTCGAGCGCGGCTGTCTTTCCGAGCCGGTAGCCCAGGACCCGAGCGGGGTGACCCATGCGCCGCTGATCCGGCGCGAGGACGCGCGACTGGACTGGGGCAAGGATGCCATGAAGCTTGACCGCCAGGTGCGGGCCTTCAATCCGTGGCCGGTCGCCTTTGCCGAGGTCGCCGGAGAAACGGTGCGCATTCTGGAAAGTCTGCCGGTTGAGCTGACCGGACCTCCCGGTGAGCGCCTGACGGTGCCCGGTCGCATCGTGATCGGCTGTGGCCAGGGCGCGCTGGAAGTGCTTCGTCTCCAGGCGCCAGGGAAGAAACCGGTCAGTGCCCGTGACTGGCTCAATGCCCGATTCGACTGGCGCTAGGCGGCGAGCGCGCCCGCCTGCCCCGGGTGCGCTGCCGCGGCTGGGTGCAGCCCGAGCGAGCCTGCGAGTCCTCGACCAGGGCCAGGCGCTGGGCCAGGCCTGGTTGCCGGAAATCGTGCAGCTCGATGCGTCCCGCGACCGCGCCCAGCTGCGTCGCCTGGCGCGCGCGCTGATGCGCAGCTGGCCGGATATCGATGGCTGGATCGGCCAACTTGTCGAGCGACGTCTGAAAGGGCGAGACCGTCTGGCCCATTTTCTGCTGGCTGTCGCCATGGCCGAGCTGATCGAGGCGCGTGAACCGGCGCCGGCAGTTATTCATGCCAGCGTCGAGGCGACCCGGCTCGGGCGGATGAAACACCTGGCTGGTCTGGTCAACGCCGTGTTGCGCCAGTTCGTACGCCAGTATCGACCACCGGCCGAAACTGACCTGGTCAAGCGTTATGGCTATCCGGGCTGGCTTATCGAGCGGCTGCAAGACGACTGGCCCGAACACTGGCGGCAGATTCTGGAAGCCGGCAACCAGGTGCCGCCACTGTGGCTCCGGGTTAACCGGCGCCGCTGGAGCATTGACCAGGCACAGGCTGAACTGACCGCTGCCGGGCTTGCACCGCGTCCCTCGCCACATGCGCCGGACGCCCTGGCCCTGGACCGCCAGGTGAAGGTCAGCACTCTGCCCGGCATTGATTCCGGCGCGCTGTCGGTGCAGGATGCTGCGGCCCAGCTTGCCGTCGAATACCTGGATCTGGCGCCGGGCCAGCGGATTCTCGATGCCTGTGCCGCGCCCGGCGGCAAGAGCGGTCACGTGCTGGAAAGAGCCGACTGCGAGCTGGTCGCGGTCGACAGCGATCCCGAGCGTGCCGCCATGATAGGCGCTAACCTCGATCGACTCGGGCTGGCCGGAGAAGTGATATGCGCCGACGCCGGTGATCCGGAGCAGTGGTGGGACGGCCGGCCCTTTGATCGCATCCTGGTCGATGCTCCCTGTTCGGCGACCGGGGTAATACGCCGTCATCCGGATATTCGCTGGCTCCGGCGGCCGAGCGATGTCGAGGCCAATAGCGCCACCCAGGCCCGGCTGCTGGCCAGCGTGTGGCCCCTGCTCAGGCCCGGGGGCATACTGGTCTACGCCACCTGCTCGATACTGGCCGTGGAAAATGCCGACCAAGGCAGGCGGTTTGTGGAACAATGCCCGGATGCCCGAGTGCTCGACCAAGCGTCCCGGCCCGGGCGCCCGGTCAGGCCGGGGCGCCAGATCCTGCCGGGGGACGACGATATGGATGGCTTTTACTATCTTGCTGTCCAGCGCCTGCCAGCCGACCGCTGAGGTTGACTGGGGGCTGTCGTTGATCTCTTCAACCATGACCCGCGACGCTAACGGGGTGGTTCTGGATGCCGGCATCGATCTGCGCTTCAGCCCGGAAATGCGCGAGGCCCTGGACCGCGGTGTGCCGATCCACCTGTCGGTAACTACGCGCGTCAGTCGCCATCATCGGCTGGCCGCCAGACTGGAGCGTAGCCTTCGTTACGGCCTGGAAATCCGTCACCTGCCGATGCTCGGCCACTACCAGCTAAGCGACCTGCAAACCGGGGAGCAGACCACTTTTCCGCGGCTGTGGATGCTGCTGGATGCGCTGGCCACACCGCGCCGCTTCGAAACCGGGATGGCCGCAGATGAATGGCCCGGGCGCGACTGGCAGGTGCAGATCCGTGCCGATGTCGACCGCAGCCGGCTGCCCTCACCGATGCGCCTGCCGGCCTGGTTCAGCCCGCAGTGGCGGCTGGGCAGCGGCTGGCACAGCTGGCTGGTCAAGGCCGATGAAGATGTCGTTTCCTAGCCAGACATTGCGTCGGCTGCTGCGCGCCGTCCCTCTGGTCGCGGTGCTGACGGTGTTGCTTGGTGCGCTTTACCTGGTCTCCAGCGTCGAGCAGGAGACCACCCAGCTCGGTCGCCTGGCGCTGTGGGTGTTCCTGGTCACCGCGCTGGCTCTGCTGGTCCTGTTCGCGGTGATTCTCGGTCGGCTGGTGCGCCTGATTCAGCGGCTGAGGCGAGATGAGCCCGGCGCCCGGCTGACCGCGCGCCTGGTGGCGGTATTCAGCGCGCTGGCGCTGCCGCCGGTCGTCATCCTGTACCTGTTTGCGGTGCAGTTTCTGACCGAAACCGTGGAGGGTTGGCTCGATGTGCAGACCGAGCAGGCACTGGCCGATTCGGTCGAGCTGGCCCAGCTTTTCATCGAGCTGCGTACCCGCGAGGTGCGCGGCGAGGTCGAGAGACTGGCGCGAGAGCTTGATGTCGATGACGAAGACCTGCTGTTTCGCCAGCTGCTGCGCCGGGTCTCGGCCGCCGGACCGGTTGAGCTTTCGATCATCAACAGCGCCGGCCGAGCCGAGCTCAGCGTGAATATCGATCCAGGTGAGTTGCTGGCCGACCTGCCCAGTTCTTTCGCCTTGAGCCAGGCAATCGACAACCTCGACTATGCCGCTGCCGAGCGCGCCGAGGACGGCCTGAAGATTCGGGTGCTCAGACGTTTGCCGACGGCTCCGCTGGGCGCCGGTCCCCTGGTGCTGCAGGCCATCTACCCGCTGCCCGAGGAGTTCTCCGACCTTGCCGGCCAGATCGAGCAGGCCTATTTCCGCTACGACAACGTCGCCTTTCTGCGATCGCGACTGCAGCAGAGTCTGGTCCTGATTCTGTCCCTGGTGCTGCTGATCACAGCCCTGTTGGCCCTGCTGCTGGCCTTCAATGCCGCGCGCAAGCTGACCTCGCCGATTCGCGACCTGGTCAGCGCCACCCGGGAAATGACGGCGGGTCGCTTCCCCAGCGAAGTGCCCGTTTCCACTCGCGACGAGCTGGGTTTTCTGGTTCGCTCGTTCAACACCATGACCCGGGAGCTGGCCCAGTCCCAGCGCCAGCTGGAGGCCCAGCGCCGTTACCTGGAGATCGTGCTTGGGCGCCTGTCTGCCGGCGTGCTGGCCTTCGATGGCCAGGGTCGCCTGAGCGCGCATAACGAATCGGCCGGGCGCATCCTGGGACTGACCGACGGTGATGTCGGCAAGCATCTGGGTGAACTGGAATCCGACCATCCACGAATCCGGCCCTTGCTTTCGGCGATTGAAAGCCGGTTGCACGGGCCGGGCAGCGACTGGCGCCAGGAAGTCCAGCTCGGTGAGCCGGGGAGCTCGCTGGTGCTGGTCTGTCGTGGCTCGTCCCTGCCGCTGGAAACCGGCGGCCACGTGGTGGTTTTCGATGATGTGACGGTGCTCGATCAAGCCCAGCGTGAAGCGGCCTGGGCCGAGGTCGCCCGGCGCCTGGCCCATGAGGTCAAGAATCCGCTGACGCCGATTCAGCTGGCGGCCGAGCGACTGCAGCTGAAACTGGCCGGTCATCTGAACGAGGCCGATGCCGAACTGCTGGCCAAGGCCACCCGCACCATACGCGCCCAGGTCGACGCGCTCAAGCGCCTGGTCGATGCCTTCGGTGATTACGCCCGCACGCCGGCAGTCAAGCTTCAGTCGCTGTCGCTGGCCCGGCTGGTCAACGAGGTGGTCGACCTGTATGCCAGCGGCGAGGCGCCGATCCGCTTCGATGTGCGGGTAGCGGCTGGGGCTGACCGGGTCCGGGCCGATGCCGGTCGCCTGCGCCAGGTGCTGCTCAACCTCATCGGCAATGCGCAGGAGGCTCATCCAGAGGGCCGCCCGGAGATCGCGATTGAAATGACCGCCGATCGCATCGACGATGTCGCCGCGGTGGCCATGGTGGTCCGTGATAACGGCCCCGGCTTTGCCGCCGAGGTGCTGGAGCGGGTGTTCGAGCCCTATGTGACCACCAAGCCCCGCGGCACCGGGCTGGGCCTGGCCATCGTCCGGCGCATCATCGAGGAGCACGGCGGAACCATTGACCTTGGCAATCGTGACGATGGCGGCGCCTGGGTACGCATTCGCCTGCCGGCGGCCGATGCGGGTTGATCGTGTCCATCGGCCGCTGCGGTGCGCTATGCTGTACCACTGCCTATGCTGCCCGAACCAGAACCAGCCTGAACCCTGATGAGCACCGCACGCATCCTGGTCGTTGACGACGAACCGGACATCCGCGAACTGATCAGCGACATACTCGGTGACGAGGGTCACGAGGTGCTGGTTGCGGCCAATGCCGCTGAGGCACGCGAAATGCGCGGACAGCACCAGCCCGAGCTGATTCTGCTCGATGTCTGGATGCCCGATACCGATGGCGTCAGCCTGCTGCGCGAGTGGCGTGACGCCGGCGCTCTGGATTGCCCTGTGGTGATGATTTCCGGGCACGGATCGGTAGAGACCGCGGTGGAGGCGATCCGGCTGGGCGCCTTCGATTTCATCGAAAAGCCCCTGTCCATGGCCAAGCTCACGGTCACCCTGGGCAATGCCCTGGAGGCCGGCCGGCTGCGGCGCGAGAACGAGGGCCTCAGGCGACAGCTGCCGCCGGTGTTGGAGCCGGTCGGACGCAGTGCGGCAGTCAAGACCCTGCGCAGTCGGCTGGAGCGGGTTGCCGCGCATGATGCGCCGGTGCTGATCACCGCGGAACCCGGCGCCGGCAAGGAGCAGGCTGCACGCTGGATTCATGCCGGCTCGCGGCGTTCCGCCGGCCCGTTCATAGCCGCGCCGACCCGGGATGAAGGACCTGGCTGGGCCAGGCTGCTGCTCGGCGAGCGCGGCGACAACGGTCTGCTGGCCGAAGCACAGGGCGGCGTGCTGTACCTGGATGACGTTACCCGGCTGGACACCGAAGCCCAGCGCGTGCTGCTGAAGATTCTCGAGTGCGGGCGGATTGACCCGGAACGCGCCGACAGCACGGCCCTGGACGTGCGTCTGATTGCCGGCGCCGGTTCCCGCCTGGATCGGCTGGTCCGTGACGGCCGGTTCGATGAAGGCCTTTATTTCCAGCTCAACGTGCTGCCGCTGGAGATCCCGCCGCTGCGCGACCGGCCCGAGGACATTCCCGACCTGGTCCGCTTCTATGCCGAGTACTTTCCCAGCCGGGACGGGCTGCGCTACCGTCCGTTTTCGATTGCCGCGCTCAACCGCCTGCGCCAGTATCACTGGCCAGGCAACCTGCGTGAGCTGCGCAATCTGATCCAGCGACTGCTGATTCTGGGGCGCGACGACGAGGTCGGCGCAGCCGAGGTCGAGGAAGCCCTTTCCGACTCCGATACCGGACCACGCCAGCGTGCCGGCGGAGACGTCCCGGAGTTGTTCGACATGCCGCTGCGCGAGGCCCGGGAAGCCTTTGAACGTCAGTACCTGACCCACCAGCTGGGCGCCGTCGAAGGCAGCGTGGGCAAGCTGGCCGAGGTGGTCGAGATGGAGCGCACTCACCTTTATCGCAAGCTGCGGCAGCTGGGCATCGACCCCAAGGCCGTCGGCCAGGGCAACTGATCCGATGCGCATCATCATCCTCGGCGCAGGGCAGGTCGGTTCCGGCATGGCCGAGAACCTCTCGCGCGAGGACAACGACATTACCGTGGTCGATATCGATGGCGCACGACTGCGCGCGCTGCAGGAGCGGCTCGATATCCGCACCGTGCAGGGGCATGCTTCGCACCCGCGCACGCTGATTCGCGCAGGCATCGAGGATGCCGATCTGCTGATTGCCCTGACCAATGCCGACGAGACCAACATGGTCGCCTGCCAGGTGGCTTATTCGCTGTTCAACACCCCGACCAAGGTTGCCCGGGTCAGAGCCGCCGACTACCTGTCCTATCCCAACCTGTTCAACCGCGAGCATACGCCGATCGACGTGCTGATCGGCCCGGAAAAACTGGTAACCGACCATATTCAGCGGCTGATCGATTTTCCCGGCGCCCTGCAGGTGCTGGACTTTGCCGATGGTCGCGCCCAGCTGGTCGCCACCCGCGCCTACCACGATGGACCGCTGGTTGGCCATGACCTGAGCACTCTGCCCGACAAGCTGCCCAATGGCGTCGATGCGCGGATTGCGGCAATTTTTCGCCAGGACGAGGTCATCATTCCCGACGGAAAAACCGTCATAGAAGTCGACGACCTGGTGTTCTTCCTGGCTGCCAGCGGCGATGTTGCCGTGGTCATGCGCGAGTTGCGGCGCGCCTCCGGGCCGGCCAGCCGGATTATGCTGGCCGGCGGTGGCAACATCGGCGCCAATCTTGCCGCCCGCCTGGAGCGTTCCCACCACGTCAAGATCGTCGAACGCGACCCCGCACGCGCCGAGCTGATCGCCGAGGATCTGGACACCACCATTGTCCTGGTCGGCGATGCCACTGACGAGGATCTGCTGCACGAGGAAGGCATCGACGAGATGGATGTCTACTGCGCGCTGACCAACGATGACCAGGTCAATATCCTGTCGTCGATGCTGGCCAAGCGCATGGGCGCCGACAAGGTGATCACCCTGATCAATCGTCCGGCCTATGCCGGGCTGGTCGAGTCCGACCGCATTGACGTCGCTGTCTCGCCCCAGCAGGTCACCATTGGCGCGCTGTTGACCCATATCCGTCGCGGTCACATGGTGCGGGTGCATTCGCTGCGCGGTGGTGCCGCCGAGGCGATCGAGGTGGTCGCCCACGGCACCGCCGGCCAGTCAGGCGTGGTTGGCAAGGCGATCGGCGAGCTCACGCTGCCGAACAGCTCGACCATTGGCGGTGTGGTGCGTGGCGAGCAGGTCATCATCGCCCATCATGATGTAGTCATCGAGAGTGAGGACCACGTCATCCTTTTTGTCGCCGACAAGCGCCACATCGGCGATATCGAAGAGCTGTTCTCGGTCGACGCCGTGTTTCTGTGATGAATGCCTACGCCCCGGTCCAGCGTGTTGTCGGCATGCTGCTGATGCTGGTCTCTCCGGGTTTCCTGCCGCCGCTGATATTCGCCCTGGTCAACCAGGACGGTGCGGCTGCGGCTTTCGGGCTGTCGTTCCTGCTGGTCCTGCTGGTCGGGCTGGGCCTGTTCTGGCCGGCCCGGCATGTCACTCGCGATCTGCGCATCGCCGACGGTTTCCTGGTCGTGGTCGCCTGCTGGGCTGCGGTGGCCCTGGCCGGCGCGCTGCCGTTCATCCTGGCCCTGGATGCCTCGCTGGCCGATGCGGTGTTCGAGTCGACCTCTGGCATCACCACCACCGGGGCGACCGTGTTCGTCGGTATCGGCGACATGCCGATCTCGGTGCGCTGGTATCGCCAGCAGCTGCAGTGGATGGGGGGTCTGGGGATCATCGTGCTGGCGGTGGCCATTTTGCCGATGCTGCGCATCGGCGGCATGCAGGTGTTCAAGGCCGAGTCGACCGGGCCGGTCAAGGGCAGCAACCGCCTGACACCCAGGATTGTCGATACCGCCAAGGCGTTGTGGCTGATCTACATCGGGCTGACCGCTGTCTGCGCGGCGGCTTACTGGGCCGCCGGCATGAGCCTGTTCGATGCCGTGGGCCATGCCTTCAGCACCATCGCCACCGCTGGTTTTTCCACCCACGATGCCTCCATGGGCCACTTCGACAGCCCGCTGATCGAGATGCTTGCGGTGGTGTTTCTGTTCATTGCCAGCATCAATTTCGCGTTGCACTTCGTGGCCTTGCGCCATGCCTCCGGACAGGCCTATCTGCGCGATCCGGAGCTGAAGCTGTTTGCGGTGCTGCTGCTGGTAATCTCGGGGCTGATCACCCTGCTGCTGTGGCGCCAGCAGGTCTACGAAGACATCTGGCAGTCGCTGCGTTTTGCCGTTTTCCATGCCGTGTCCTACACCACCACCACCGGCTTCACCACTGCCGAAGTGTACCTCTGGCCCGGCACCCTGCCGCTGCTGCTGATCCTGGTCAGCGCCCTGGGCGGCTGTGCCGGAGCGACGACCGGCGGTTTCAAGATCGTCAGGGTCTATCTGCTGACCAAGCAGGGCTTGCGCGAACTCAAGCGCCTGGTTCATCCGCACTCGGTGGTGCCACTGAAGCTGGGTGGTCGAACGCTGGACCAGGAAGTGGCCAACGCGGTATGGGGGTTCGTCTCGCTGTACATCGTCTGCATCGTGATACTGACCCTGATCGTCTCCGGTCTCGAGGAAGACATGGTGACCGCGGTCTCGGTGGTGTTTTCGGCCATGAACAACCTGGGTCCGGCACTGGGTGAGGCCGGCGCCAACTGGGGCGGACTGCGTGACAGTACCAAGTGGCTGATGAGCTTTGCCATGCTGCTGGGTCGACTGGAGATCTTCACCATCCTGGTATTGTTCACCCCGACCTACTGGAAACACTGAACCTGAATTACTGGTGTTGATGGACCCGGAAATACTGGAACGTCTGATTGAACAGGGGCGCGACGGCTACGAGGCCCGGCTGGCTGCCGGCCAGGCGTGGCTGAAGCGAGATCAGGTCGAGCGTGCGCTGACCCACCTGATCAAGGCAACACAGATGGGGCCTGAGCGGACCATGGCCTGGCAGGAACTGGGACGGGCCCATCGGATTGCCGGCCAGTCGGACCAGGCGCGTTCGGCCTGGCAGACCGGAATGGAGGTAGCCGGAAACAACGGCGACAAACAGGCCGAGAAGGTAATGGGCGTGTGGCTGAAGCGGCTGGGTCCGGATGATTCATGAGTTTCCTGCCCGCGGTCGGAATGGTCTTTCTTTCTCCGTTCCGGACCGCGGCCGGTAATGCCGGAATCAAATGAGGCGCCGGCGATGAGTACTCGCCTTTTGCGTGCGGCATTGGCGATCGGTTTGTGTCTGCTTCAGATCGCTGCGCCTGCTGCTGCACAGGAAGATCTGGATTTCGAGATCGAGCGCGCCGATCAGCTCAGCCGCACTGCACCCTGGCAGGAATCCCAGCGCGTCATTGACCGGTTGCTGGAGCGTCTGGAACAGGCCGAACCGGACCAGCGCGCCAAGATTCTTATCCTGTACGCTCGCAACCTCGCCATCGCCGGTGATGAGGCCGGCGGTCTGGAAGTCCTCAAGGAGCTGCATGAACAAACCGGGTCTGAATTGTCAGCCGAGCGTCGCTTGCGGGCGCTCAACCTGGCCGCCAACATTGCCGTCAACATGGAGGATTTTGAACAGACCTTCGGGTTTCTGGGCCAGGGCTTGAGCCTGCATTCGGAAGTCGACGATCCGGGACTGCGCTCCGAGACCTTCAGTCTGGCGGCCTTCTTCCACAGCCAGGCCGGCGAGATCCCGCTGGCACTGGACTACTCGTGGCGCGCGGTGGCCAGCGCCCGCGAGGCAGGTGATGTCAGCAACGAGTGCGCCGCCTTGCAGCGCCTGGCGCTGTCTCAACAAGCGGCTGAACAGGACCAGGCTCAGGCCGAGACGTTGGTCGAGGCGCTGACGGTCTGTGAGCAGGCAGGCTTCAGGGTCGTGCTGGCCACGGTGAAGCTGGGTCTGGGAGACCTGGCGCGAAGAACCGGAGATCTTGAACAGGCCGGCGAGCAGATCGAAGCGGGCCTGGCGGTAATGGAAGAAGCTGGCTTTCATACCGGTATCCTCAGCGCCCGGCGTGATCTCGGCTTTCTGCGCCAGGACCAGGGACGCATCGACGAGGCCGAGCGCCTGTACCTGGATCTGGTCGATCCGTTCGTCGAGCTGGGCTACTGGATGGATCTGGCCGAACTGCATCGCCGGCTGGCCGGCATTGCCGTTGATCGCGGTGAGCTGGCCCGGGCCATCGAGCACTACGATGCCCGTATATATGCGCGTGAGCGACATCTCAATGCCGAGCGTTCGCGGCGTCTGACCTACCTGCAGGCTGAGTTCGATGCCCATCGCCGGGAACAGGAAATCGCCCTGCTGGAGGAACGCAACCAGGTCATGATGCTCGAGCGCGAGGCGCGCGCCCGACAGACCCTGCTGTATGTGTTTGGCACCGTTGCGCTAGCGGCAATCGGCCTGCTGCTGCTCGTTTTGCTGCTGCGCACGCGCGCCGAGCGCAGAAAATTTCGCCGCCTGGCCGAAACCGACGGGCTGACCGGGCTGAACAATCACAGCCGCTTTTTCGACCTGGCCCGTGCTGCCATCACCGAGGCCCATCAGTCCGGCCAGAACGCCGTGCTGGTCTATGCCGATATCGACCATTTCAAGCGATTCAATGACGAGCATGGTCATGACCTGGGCGACGAGGTGCTGCGCCGGGTCGGTTCCCGGCTGCGCGAACGCTTTGGTTCCTCGGCCGTGGTCGGGCGCATTGGCGGGGAAGAGTTTGCCGTACTGCTGCCGGGACGCAATCTCGAACAGGCCGTGGCCGAAATCGATGGCTTCAGGCGGCGGATCGATGAGGTTCGTTCCGCTGACCGCAAGCTCAAGGTGACCTTGAGCTTCGGCATGGCGCAGCTGCAGCCGGGCGACCGGTTGTCGGTGTTGCGCCAGCGCGTTGACCGGGCCCTTTACCAGGCCAAGACCAGCGGCCGCGACCAGCTGGTGCTTGCATCCCCGACCGGCACCTGATGGCCGGTCAACAAGATATTCGGTGCGCGAAGCCCGTTCCCGATGTGGACCTGCGCCCCAGGCTGTGGGTCAGGTGTGAATGATGCGTGCCCGCTCCTGGGCGACTTCAGGGAGCGAGAAGTAATATCCCTGGAAGGTGCGAATGCCGGCATCTCGCAGCCACTTGAGTTCCTCGGCCTGTTCGACGCCGCCGGCCATGACCTGGATGTTCAGCACCCGGCAGCAGGCCACCACGCCGCGGATGATGGCCTGGTGGCTTTCGTTGGCGTGGATGTTGCGAATCAGAGCCTGGTCTAGCTTGACCCAGTCGGGCTTGAGGTCGGCAATCAGGCGCAGATCGACGGTGCCCGGCCCGACCCGGTCCAGCAACAGCTGAAACCCTGTTTCGCTGACTGCCTCACGCAGCCGCACCAGTGCATCGGCTTCGACCATGGCCGAGAGGTTGCTGACCTCGAGTACGATGCTGGCCGGTTCAAACTTGTTGTCGCGCGCGGCCAGGCTGGTGATGCGCAGCATTTGCTCAAAGTTGTCCGGATCAAGGGCTGTGCAATTGAGATGGATCTTGCCATCGACTTCGAAGCGCTGGGCTGACTGCAGGGCAAGAATCCGGCAGGCCTGGTCGAAATCGAAGCGCTGATCGTGGCCGATGTCGTCCATCACGCTGGCTGAAGTGGCCTCCGGGTCGCCCCGAACCAGCGCTTCGAAGCCTGTCACGTCCATCGAGATATCGCTGACGACGGGATGAAAGGCGAACCTGACCGTGGTCTTGAGGCTGGACAGGCATTCCTTCATTGCCGTGTACAGCGCCTGCTTTTCATCGTTGTTGAGTTCGTTATTCTGGCTCATCAGCTGGTGGCCCTCTCATCGATCAGATCGACCGGCATCAAACCCGACACGTTATGTCGGATTGCCATCGTTTGCAACCCGCCGCCGTCGCGCCGGATATAGCGGCGGCTCACCCGGCGGGCGCAGCCCGAAGCGCTTGTAGATCCACAGATACTGCTCGGGCGCACGCCGGACCATGGTCTCCACGGCCTGATTCATGGTCGTCGTCGCCAGTCGGATATCGTCCGCACCCAGGGCCGGGTCCGCCGGCTCGATGTGGATTGCGAAGCCGTGGCCCGGCCCCTGACGCCGGCAGTCGATGAAAAGTGGCTGGCAGCCGGTATGGCGGACCAGACGATTGACCAGCGTCATGGTCAGCGCCTCGATGCCGAAAAACGGCGCAAACACGCCCTCACCCTGCTTGGGCTGCTGGTCGCAAAGCAGCCCAACACCGCCGCCGGAGGCCAGCTGGCGCAGGATCAGTCGCATTGCCGGGCTGCCGCTGGGCGCCAGCTCGGCGCCGAACCGGCCACGCGTGTCGCGGATCAGTCGATCGGCGCCGGACGATTGAGGCGCACGGTAGAGAAAAACCATCGGCAAATGGACCGAAAGATACAGCGTCAGCAGTTCCCAGTTGCCGATATGACCGCTGACGAACAGCAGGCTCCTTTCTTCACGACGTGCCTGCTCGACATGCTCCCAGCCCTGCACCGAGCGGATCGAGCGCAGCAGCTTCGGTTTCGACCAGAAGCTGGCTGCCGGTGTTTCCAGGGCCAGCCGGGTCATGGCCACCAGGTTGGCACGATGCAGTGCCCGGCGCTGCCGGTCATCGAGCTCCGGGAAGCACAGCTCGAGGTTGGTGGCGATGATGGTGTTCTTGCGCCAGGGCAGCAGGCTGAGCAACTGGCCGACAGGAGTTGCCAGTACATGCAGCCAGGCCAGGGGAATGAGGCTGAGCAGCCTGAGCAGTGCCCGGATCAGGGTCCATTTCATGATCGCCGGATGCTACCATGCCGGGCCGTTGAGGACATGTCCGGCAAGGTGTTCGGAAACACGAGATGATCGGATTGATGCAGCGCGTGCGGCGCGCCGAGGTGCGGGTCGACGACCGGGTGGTCGGCCGGATCGGGCCGGGGCTGGCGGTGCTGGTCGGCTTCGAGCGTGCTGATCGTGAGCAGAGGCTCGAACGGTTTCTTCAGCGACTGCTTGCCTATCGGGTATTCGCCGATGACCAAGGCCGCATGAACCTGGGCCTGAAGGACGTCGGCGGCGGACTGCTGCTGGTACCGCAGTTCACCCTGGCTGCCGATACCGATAGCGGTAATCGTCCCTCGTTCACCCCTGCCGCTCCGCCCGAGCGGGGTCGGGCGCTGTTCGATCAACTGTGCAAGATGGCCAGGCAGGCCTGGCCGGACACCGCAACCGGTTGTTTCGGCGCCGACATGGACGTGGAGCTGGTCAACCAGGGGCCGGTGACCTTCTGGCTGCAGGTGCGCTGAAGCGGGCTCAGGGCTCAGTCGCCGCGTCGTTCCAGGATTGCGGCCAGGGTGTTGCGGCTGATACCCAATCGCCGGGCTGCCTCGGACTGGTTGTCGCCGCATCTCTCGAGCATGACTTCGACCAAGGCCGTGTCGACCTGTTGACGCATGGCGTGAAACGGCGCCTCGTGCCCGGACTCCTCAACTGCATTCAAGGTGCGAACGATCTGCGCCTTCAGCGCGTCTTCGTTGCGCCTGTCGGCCACCTGACCGAATTGGTCCGCGCGGTATTCAGGCGGCAGGTCATCGAAGCCGATCAACGGCGCCGGCGCCAGCGCGGCCAGCGACTGACACAGGTGCTTGAGCTCCCGCACATTGCCCGGCCAGGGCAGGCCTTTCAGGTAATCGAGCAAGGGTTGTTCGGCGATCTTGGGCGGCAGGCGGAATTCGCGCCCGGCCTGGTGTAGGAAGTGCCGAATCAGCAGCGGAATGTCCTCACGGCGTTCGCGCAATGGCGGCACCTCCAGCCGGATCACCTTGAGCCGGTGATACAGGTCGGCACGGAACAGGCCTTCATCGACGCGCTGGGCGAGATCGCGATGGGTCGCGGCGATGATGCGCACGTCGGCCTCAATCAGGTCGCGCCCGCCAAGCCGGTAATACTCACCCTCGGCCAGCACCCGCAGCAGACGCGACTGCAGCGCAAGCGGCATGTCGCCAACCTCGTCGAGGAACAGCGTCCCCCCGCTGGCTTGCTCGAACCGCCCCATGCGCCTTTCGCCGGCGCCGGTAAAGGCGCCCTTCTCGTGCCCGAACAACTCGGATTCGAGCAGGTCCTCGGGAATCGCCGCGGTGTTGATCGCCACGAATGGTCCCGAAGAGCGGGGCGAGTGGTCGTGCAGGGCGCGGGCAATCAGCTCCTTGCCGGTGCCGGTTTCACCGGTAACAAGCACCGGAATATCGCTGCCGGACAGTCGGCCCACCATCCTGATCAGGTTCTGGAAAGCCGGCGAGCTGCCGATCAGCCCGGCGTTGCGGCCTCCCTCGGCGGCGGCCTGCTCCGGGGTCTTGAGCGCCTTGCGGATCAGGCGCCCGACCTCTTCAAGGTCGAACGGTTTGGCCAGGAACTCGAAGGCCCCACCCTGGAAGGCACGTACCGCCGAATCCAGGTCGGAGTAGGCGGTCATGATGATCACCGGCAGCGAAGCGTGTTGCCGGCGCAGGTCCATCATCAGGTCGATGCCGCTCTCGTTTTCCAGCCGCACATCGGCCACCACCAGCTCGGGCGTGTCCCGTCTGAGCGCTTCGCGCAGTTCGTCGCCGCTGGCAAAGGCGCGCGCCGGAATGCGTTCCCCGGCCAGGTATTCCTCCAGTACGTAGCGGATAGCCGGATCATCATCGACGATCCACACCCGGGCGCTCATGCGACCTCCAGCGGCAGGCGAAAGCGAAACCGGCTGCCCTGATCGAGGCGGTGGTACTCGATCAGCCCGCCGTGACCGCGCGCGATGCGCTGGGCAATAGCCAGCCCGAAGCCGGTGCCGTGGCGGCGACCCGAGACCATGGGAAGAAAAAGCCGCTCGGCGAGATCGGCGGGCACTCCCGAGCCGTTGTCGTCGATATCGACGCGCAGTGCGTGCCGGGCCGGCGGGTCGACCAGCGGCGAGTCATGTTCGATTCGCGTGGTGGTGGAGATCCGCTCGGCGCCGGCCTGAACGGCGTTGCGAAACAGGTTGAGAAACAGCTGGTGCAGTTGATCGCCTACGCCTAGCAATTCCGGAATCGAGGGATCGAAGTCCTGCACCATGCGCACCCTGCCCCGGGCTTCTGCCATCACCAGATCGGCGCATTCTCCGAGCACCTGGTGAATGTTCACAGGTTGACGGTCGGCCTGACTGCCGCTGACGAACTGATCGATCAGCTTTGAGATTCGGTCTACCTCGCGCTGAATCAGCCCGGCATGGCGGCGAATGGGCTCCTGGGTGGCCTGGGCGGAAATCAGCTGGGCTGCGCCCCGCACTCCGGCCAGCGGATTGCGCAGCTCGTGAACCAGCCCCTGAATCAGCTGCGCGATGGCCTGCTGGTGGTCGGCGCGTTCGGCGATATGTCGCTGGCGCAGTCGCTCGGTAATCGGGTGCAGCTCGATCAGCACACCATCGGCAAGCGGCTGGAAGCTCAGGTCGGCCCGGGCCTGCCCCAGTTCGGCTTCGGCAACCTGCAGGGTTCGGTTGGCTTCGATAACCTGCCCGGCCCAGTCGGCCAACGGTTGGGCACAATCAGCCAGGGGAGCGCCCAACAGGGCCGATTCGGCATGGCCGAGCAGCGTCGCGGCGGCAGGATTAAGGCAGGTGACGATCAGTTGGCGGTTGGCGAAGATCAGCCCGGTTTGCTGTTCACGGAGCAGTTCGCCGTCGGCCAGAACGGCTGCGTTCCGGACACCGGCCGGGCCGTCAGCCTGGCGGGCCATGCAGGCGCGATGCCTGGCGCATGTAAAACACCACCTCGTCGGTCTCGGCCAGCACGCGTCCTGCACTCGACTCGATGCGCGCGCTGACGCGGTGTTCACCGCGCGGGATTTCGGTGAAGGTCTGGACCAGCGCGGTGCTGGGTGCCTGTGCTTCGCCGTTGAGCACCACGATTACCAGGGCGCCGGGCGGCAGGCCAATGTTCAGACTCATCCGCACGGTCAGCTCGTTGCCGGTGCCGAACAGGTGTTCTTCCGGTTCCGGCGAAACGATGCGAAACTCCAGCGGGGCGATCTCTTCGGTCTCCCGGGGCTGGCGAGGCGACGGCAGCGGGGTGACCTGCTCGGCTTCCATGACCGACAGCTCTGGAAGCTCCAACGGCTCGGCGCCGTCGTGGGGCTTCTGATCGGTAAAGGTTACGTTGCCATGCTCATCGACAACCTTGTAGACGCGATCGGTCGCAAGAGCGCCAGATGCCAGCAGGGCAAGCAGTGTGCAGACGGCGGCAATCCTGGTCAACATTGCGTTCGAGGCCTCCGTTCAGTTAGGAGTGCCTCCATTCTAACCGGAACCTGTCGATCCGGGCGGCCGGACGTCGATGGCCCCGGCGGGAGGGCCGGACGGCAGGAGGGCCGTCCGGCCGGGTGCGGGATCAGAACGAGTAGTACATATCGAATTCGACCGGGTGAGTCGACATCCGCAGGCGGGTGACTTCGTTCATCTTCAGATCGATGTAACCGTCGATCAGGTCGTCGTTGAATACGTCACCGGCCTTGAGAAAGTCACGGTCGCCGTCCAGGGCTTCCAGCGCCTGGTCCAGGGCATGACAGACCCGTGGCAGATCCCGCTCTTCTTCCGGCGGCAGGTCGTAGAGGTCCTTGTCCATCGGCGAGCCCGGGTCGATCTTGTTGAGGATGCCGTCGATGCCGGCCATCATCATGGCCGCGAAAGTCAGATAGGGGTTGCCAACGGCATCGCCGAAACGCACTTCGATGCGTCGACCCTTGTCGCTGTTGACCCAGGGCACCCGGATGGAGGCCGAACGGTTGCGCGCCGAGTAGGCCAGCAGCACCGGCGCCTCGAAGCCCGGCACCAGGCGCTTGTAGCTGTTGGTGGTCGAGTTGGAAAAGGCATTGATCGCCCGGGCATGCTTGAATATGCCGCCGATGTAGTAAAGCGCGGTTTCGCTCAAGCCCCCGTATCCGTCGCCTGCAAACAGGTTGCTGCCTGACTTGGCCAGCGACTGGTGGACGTGCATGCCGGAGCCGTTGTCGCCGACCAGGGGCTTGGGCATGAAGGTGGCCGTGCGACCGTGCTGGTGGGCGACGTTCTGCACGATGTATTTCATCATCAGCAGTTCGTCGGCCTTGCGCACCAGCGAGTTGAAGCGGGTGCCGATCTCGCACTGTCCGGCGGTGGCCACTTCGTGGTGGTGCAGCTCGACCGGAATACCGCAGGCCTCCAGCGTGGCGGACATGAGGTTGCGCAGATCCCACAGGCTGTCAACCGGGGGTACCGGGAAGTAGCCGCCCTTGACTCGCGGACGATGGCCGGTGTTGCCCTGCTCGTACTTGGCGCGGCTGTTCCAGGCTGCCTCCTCGGAGTCGATCTCGAAGAATGCGCCGGCCATGTCGTTTTTCCAGCGCACGCTGTCGAACACGAAAAACTCGGGTTCCGGCCCAAAGTAGGCAGCATCGGCAATACCGGTGGAAGCCAGAAATGCCTCGGCACGCTTGGCCAGCGAGCGTGGACAGCGGCTGTAGGCCTGCATGGTTGCCGGTTCGAGCACGTCGCAGGTGATATTCAGCGTCGGTGCCTCGGCAAAGGGGTCGCAGTAGGCGGTATCCAGGTCGGGCATGATGACCATGTCCGACTCGTTGATGCCCTTCCAGCCGACGATCGAGGAGCCATCGAACATGCGGCCTTCGGTCAGGGTGTCTTCGTCGACCGCCGATACCGGCAGGGTCAGATGCTGTTCCTTGCCAAGGGTGTTGGCGAAGCGAAAATCGACGAACTCGATGTTGTCATCCTGGATGCGCTTGAGAATGGTTTTTGCACTCATGGTGTCTGTACGGTTCCTGTGGGTTGAGAACGAACAGCCTGTTCAATGCACGATGTGTGCCATGCACAAAACACAGAAAAAACAGCCAGATGGAATGCACAGGCCTTGAGTAGTTGCTCAACAAGTGAGCGGCACCCGGGACGTGCTGCACAGTTTTCACGCAGCCTCCCGGGGCCGGGATCAGCGCTGCCGCGGTGTTACTGCACGGCTGGGTTAAGGGTGTAGGTTCCGGCCAGGCTGGCTGAGGCCAGCACGTGCCCGTCAATGGCTTTCTTGACGTCTTCGGCGGTGAATTTTTCCGGCAGCTCGAGCCGGTCGACATCGAGCGCGTACACGGTAAAGACATAGCGATGCATGCGTTCGTCGTTCCACGGCGGGCACGGACCGTCGTAACCGAAGTATTCTCCACCCATGTCCGGATCGCCGGCCATGAACTGGGTGTAGTTGTTCAGTCCCTGGCGGCTGCCTTCCGGCCCGGGCGGGTTCTTCTTGCCGCCGGGCGTAACGCCGTTGCTGCATTGTCCGGTCGCCAGCCCGGTCACCGAGGTCGGGATGTCGACCATCGCCCAGTGACAGAAGTCCACCCTGGGCATTTCCGATGGCAGGGTCTTGCCTTCCTGGTTGACATCGTCGACCTCGCTCGGAACGTCGGGGTCGATGCACAGCAGGGCAAACGAGCGGGTGCCATCGGGGAAGTCCGCCCACTCAAGATGCGGGCTCAAGTTGTCCGACAGCGTCATGTGACTTTTCTGGTCAGGCTTGCCGAAAGCCAATCGGGTCGGGATGGGCTGATGGTTCCTGATGTCGTTGGATACGAGCTTCACTTTGCGTTTTCCTCCACGGTTGTGTACGACGGTTGTGTACGACCGGTGCAGCGCTTGCGTGGACGGCCTGTTACATTACGACGGTTATCAATACCATCCACACCGACTCTATCCTAACAATGCGCATGCTGCTTGTCCTGCCCGGTTGGCTGATGATCGCCTCGGCACTTGCTGCCGGGCCCGGCCTCCCGGAGCATTTCGACCCCGATCCGGCCATCCCGACCCCGTCCGAATACTTCGATTTCGAGCCGGGTCAGTGGCATCCGCGCCACGACCAGATCGTCGCTTATCTGCAGGCGCTTGCCGGCGCCTCCGACCGCCTCGAGCTTGCGGTGCATGGCACAACCCACGGTCAACGCCCGCTGGTCTATCTGACCTTTGCCTCGCCCGAGCGGCTGGCCGATATCGAAGCGCTGGCCGATGCCCGTCGCCAGGCCAGTCGTCGCGGTGAAGGCCCGCCGGTAGTCTGGCTGGGCTACGCGGTGCACGGCAACGAAGCTTCGGCGGCAACTGCGGCGGTGCTGACTGCCTGGTACCTGGCCGCCGATCGCAGCCCGGTCACCGCCCAGTGGCTCGATGAAATGGTGATAGTAATGGAGCCGGTGCTCAACCCGGATGGGCTCGACCGCTTCGCCCACTGGGTCAACATGCATCGGGGGCGCCATCCGTCGGCAGACCCGGCTGACCGCGAACACAATGAGCCCTGGCCCAACGGACGCACCAACTACTACTGGTTCGACCTCAATCGCGACTGGCTGCCGCTGGTCCATCCCGAGTCTCGGACCCGCATGCAGCAATATTATCGGTGGCTGCCACACGTGCTCACCGACGTTCACGAAATGGGCTCCGAGACCACCTATTTCTTCCAGCCAGGCGTGCCGGAGCGCAACAATCCGCTGACACCCGAGCGTAACTACGAGCTTACCCGAGTGATCGCCGAATACCATGCCCGTGCGCTGGACGAGGTCGGTGAGCCCTATTTCACCCGCGAGCTGTTCGACGACTATTACGTCGGCAAGGGTTCGACCTACCCGGATCTGACCGGCGGCATCGGCATCCTGTTTGAACAGGCCTCGGTACGCGGTCACGTCCAGGACACCCGTTACGGACGGCGTCATTTCGCCGACGCCGTGGCCAACCAGGTGCGCACATCGCTGTCTACCCTGACCGCCAGTCATGCCCTGGCCGATCAGCTGATTGCCTACCAGGCCGAATTCTTCTCCACCTCGCGGCAGCAGGCTGCCCGCTACGCCACCGCCGGCTGGGTGATTGGTGACGGCGGCGATCCGGTGCGCGCCGTCGAGCTGATATCGCTGCTGATGGCTCACGACATTCAGGTCCGCCCGCTGACCGAACCGACCAGCGTCAGCGGCCAGGATTACCCGGTAGGCTCGGCCTGGCTGGTAGCCGCCGATCAGGACCAGTTCCGGCTTGCCCGCTCCCTGCTCGAGCCGGTCACCGAGCTGCCCATGGATACCTTCTACGATGTCTCGGCCTGGCCGCTGGCCATGGCTTCCGGACTGCCGATGGAGTCGGTTCGTCGCCTGCCTGCCGCCGGTGCCGCGCTGACTGAGCCGCCAACACCCCCGGTCGTCGAAGTTCCACAGCAGGCGGTGGCCTGGTTGGTGCCCTGGGACCAGTACCGGGCGCCGGTGCTGCTGGCTGATCTGCTGGCAAAAGGCTACCGGGTTCAGGTGGCAACCCAGCCGCTGACCATCGACACCGACCAGGGCAGCCGGTCGTTGGTGCGAGGCAGCCTGATTCTTCACCAGGGACTGCAGCCGGAAGGCCTCGAGCCGCTGCAAGAGGTGCTGGCCGCCACCGCGCCGAAACTGGGTGTTGGGGTGCATGCCGCGAATACCGGCCTGGCCAGCGACGGCATCGATCTGGGATCACCCTCGGCGCCGGTGCTGGAGGCGCCGCGGCCGGCTCTTGTGACCGGTCGGGGCCTGAACGCCAACCATGCCGGCTACATCTGGCACTGGTTTGATACGCGACTGAACCAGCCGCTGGTCCAGCTGGAGTGGTCACGCCTGGCCCGGCACGCAGCGCTGGCCGACTACAGCCATCTGATCCTGCCCGACGGTGCGTGGCAGACCATGCCCGACTGGGTAGCCGAGCGCATCGAAGAATTCGTGCGCGGCGGCGGCACGCTGATCGCTCTGCGCTCAGCGGCCAGCTGGGTCGAAGACCTGTCTCTGGACTGGTCCTTCGTTGAGGACAACCATGCAGAAAGGGAGGATGCGCCTCAGCGCCGCGACCATGCCGATTTCCGGGCAGACTTCGCACGTCAGCTGATCGGCGGTGCGGCCCTGCATATAGACCTCGACATCAGTCACCCCCTGGGTTTCGGCTACCGAGAGCGTGAACAGGTGGTGTTTCGCCAGGGCCGGCAAAAACTTCGTGGCTTGAACAACCCTTACGTCATCGCCGCAGCCTACGAGCAAGCGCCGCTGGCCGCTGGTTACCTGTCAGAAGACAATCGTGATCGACTGGCCGGCAGTTCCGCGCTGGATGCTTCGCGACATGGTCAGGGTTGGGTGGTTCGCATCGCCGACGATCCGCTGTTTCGCGGTTACTGGCTGGGCAGCGAACGGCTTTTTGCCAATGCGCTGTTTTTCAGCACTCTGATTGGCTGGACCGAGCTTCCTCGCTGAGGTCGGATTCCGGCAATGCCTGCCTGGCCAGGCCAACGAGCTGGTCGCGATCGAGTACATTGACCAGCTTGCCGCGTACCTCGATGATGCCCTCGCGCTGAAAGCCGGTGAGCGTGCGCGAAACCGTTTCGATGGTCAGCCCCAGGTAGTTGGCGATATCGCGCCGATCCATGGTCAGGCGAAAACGATCCGGATCTTGCTTGCGGCGCGCCAGGCGGCGCGACAGGCTGAGCAGAAACATCGCCACTCGGGTTTTTGCGTCCAGCCGCCCGACTACCAGTAGCAGTCGACGCGTCTCTGCCATCTCTTCCGACAGCAGCTTGAGCATGACCTGGTTCAGCCGGGCGCTTTCTTCCAGCATGCGCTCGAAATCACGAATCGGAATCTCGCAGTAGCGGCTGTCCTCCAGCGCTTCGGCAAAGCCGCTGTGGGCGTGGCTGGACAGGCTGTCCAGCCCGATCGCATCGCCGGGCAGGAAAAACCCCGAAACGATCTCGTCGCCGTCCTGGGTCAGGTCGTAACCCTTGATGGATCCGGAGCGCAATACCACCACGCCCTTCATTCGCTGCCCGCCGTGAAACAGATGCTCCCCGCGCTTGAGTGGCTGCTGGCGTTTGACCGAGGCGTTGAGCTGTTCGCGCTGTCCGGAATCCATGTCCTGGGCAAAGCACAGGGCGAACAGGCTGCATTGCTCGCAGGACTCCTGGCTGTGGCCGACTTCGGAAAGGGTGCGCTGATCGGACATGGTTGAGGAGCCCTGAGGCTGCGATTGAGCTTGAGATCAGTATATCAAGATCTGCTGAATAACGCCGCTACAGAGCCATCGGGGGATCCGGATCGTCATCGGCGGTTTCCGTTTCGGCCGGGTATCGCTCGATCCAGCGCTCCAGCGCCTCGGCATGCTCGGCCTCTTCCTCAGCGAATTCAGCTGCCAGCGCGGCAATTTCGGCGGTTTCGGCATCCCGGGAAACGCCGGCATAGAAATCGCGTGCGCGCTTTTCGGCGGCCAGCGCCAGTATCAGCGCCTGACGCGCGCCCATCAGGTAGTGGACCTGATCGAAGCTGGCCGCCTCCGGGCTTTCGGCGTCCGGCCAGGAGAACTCCCAGGGCTTGAGGTCGGGCAGGCCGCCGACGGCCCGGGCCCGTTCGATCGCTTCGGCGCGATGCTGACGGCTGTAGTAGGCCATCTTCTCGAACAGATCGGCAATTTCCGGGTTGTTGTGCTCGGCCATCACGGCTGCCAGTTCATCGTAGCGTTCGGCCGCCTCGCTTTCGAGAACTACCGCGTGGGCCAGAAATGTCGCCAGGTCATGGTCAGGTTTCATCATTCAACTCGAAATGAATTGATCAGGCTTGCGGGATCGCCGTCTGCTGCGTGCGGCCGGTAGGCCGGTCGCTCGGCACGCCACAGCAGGCCGGTAGTGAACCCGTCGTCGGCTACCAGGGCCTGCCAGGCCTGGTCGAGCCGATCGGTGGGTTGAAAATCCTCGTGCACCCGCTTCTTGTAGCCCATCTGCTCCGGCCGGTAGGTGATGCAGGGACTCAAAATCTGGATCATCGCAAATCCGGGGAACTCGATCGCTTCACAAATCAGGCGCGCCAGGCCGTTGGGGTCGTTGGCAAAGGCCCGGGCGATGAACGGAGCGCCTGCGGCCAAAGCGATCTCCAGCGGCTTGAAGGGTGCCTGGTGTGGGCCTTCGGGTGTCAGCTCGCTGCCGGTCCAGTCGCACTCGGTGGTCGGGGAGGCCTGGCCCTTGGTCATGCCGTAGACGGCGTTGTCCATCACCAGGTAGGTCAGATTGGCGTTGCGGCGGCAGGCATGGATGAAGTGGTTGCCGCCGATCGAAAAACCGTCGCCGTCGCCGCCGGCGGCGAGCACGGTCAGGTCCGGCCGGGCCACGGCCAGGCCCGTGGCCAGCGGCAGCACGCGACCGTGCACCCCGTGGAAGCCATAGACCCGGGTGTAGGCGGCAATCCGTGATGAGCAGCCGATGCCGGCGATCAGCGCGACCTGCTCGGGTGCCAGTTTGAGCGCGGCCAGGGCCTTGGTCAGCGCGTTGAGTACGCCGAAGTCACCACAGCCCGGGCACCACACCGGTTTGTAGTCGGACTTGTAATCGCGTGCCGAAAGCACGCTCATCGTGATCGGTGCGTTGGCGCTCATGCGGCACTTTCCATGGTCAGTTTCCTGATGGCGTCGACGATTTCGGCCGGGCGAAACGGCTGCGGTCCCGGGCGGTGAAGCGCCGTGGTGTGCGCCGGCAGCCGGCAATGGGCGCGCAGGTGGCGATGAAACTGGCCCTGGTGGTTGAGCTCCAGTATCAGGGCCCGGTCAACGCCTGACAACGCCTGTTCCAGGCCTGCGACGTTGAGCGGGCTGAGCAGGCGAACGCTGATCATGCGGCAGGCAATGCCTTCGGCCGCCAGCAGTGCCAGCCCCTCGCGTGCCGGCGCGGTGGCCGAGCCGAAGGTGATCAGCGCCATTGCACCGTCGCCCTCTATCGTGGCCCAGTCCTCGCCAGGGTCAAAACTTTCCAGCTTGCGCTGGCGCTTGTCCAGCTGTCGCCGATGTTCCTCGCTACGGGTAGTCGGACGGCCCTGCCGATCATGGCTCAAGCCGGTGACGGTGTGCTCGCCGCCGAGGCTGCCGGGCAAAGCCATCGGCGCGACGCCGTCAGCGCTGTCGCGGTAACGCTGGTAGGCATCGCCATCCCCTTCGCCGCACCACAACCGACGTTTTCCCTTCAGTTCGCCGAAACGCTTCCCTTCCTCGGTCGCCGGGGCCTCAATCACCGCCTCGGTCTGTCCCAGCCCCTGGTCGGACAGGACCAGCACCGGGGTCTGCAGGCTTTCGGCCAGCACCACGGCCTGGCGTGTGGCGATCAGGCAGTCGACGATGCCGTTGGGCGCAATGACCGGATGCGGGGCATCACCGTGCAGGCCGTGGATGGCGATGTTCAGGTCCGACTGTTCCGGCCGGGTCGGGATGCCGGTGGAGGGTCCGCCACGCATCACGTTGACCACGACCACCGGGACTTCGGTCGCCACCGCCAGGCCCAGGGTCTCGACCATCAGGGCCAGTCCGGGGCCGGAAGTGGCGGTCAGCGCCGGCACGCCGCCAAAAGAGGCCCCCAGGCACATGTTGATCGAGGCCAGCTCGTCCTCGGCCTGGACCAGGCAACCGCCGACGGCGGGCAGGCGACCGGCCAGCCACTCCAGAATCTCGGTGGCCGGTGTGATCGGGTAGGCGGCACAGAACCGCACACCACCCAGAACCGCTCCCAGCGCGCTGGCCTGGTTGCCGGTGATCTGCCAGCGCTCCCCGCCGGATTCGTTCTCGACCTGCGGGATGAGCCTGTCCATGTGCGGTGCGAACTGCCGACCCAGTTCAATCGCCGCGCTTGCGGTTTGGACCACAGCTGCTCCCTTGGCACCGAACTGCCGCTGGGCCGCTGCGGTCATGGTCTGCGGACCCAGGCCCAGCACGGCGGCAACAACACCGCAGGCCAGCATGTTCGGGCGGGTCTTTCGGTTGCCCTGGGCCAGCTCACTCCATGACAGCGGCTGGATGCGGGCGCCGGCCTTTTCGATCCAGGCGGGTATGGCGCCGGTCTCGGGATCGGCCAGCACCACCGTGGATTGGTCGACGGCCAGATCCTCGGCCAGGCGATCGGACTTTTCCCAGTCCAGGGCGATCAGCAGATCAAGCCGCTCGGCCTGGCATTCGACCGGGTGATCGCTCAGTCTGAGGAGGGCGGCCGCCTCGCCGCCGCGAATCTGGGGACCGAAAGCGCGGGTCATCACGGCATGCAAGCCGGAATGAGCCACTGCGGCCAGCAGCAGCTGCCCGGCGCTGATCGCACCGGCACCACCACTGCCGATCAGGGCAAGGGAAAAGCTGGTGGGACGGGTCATGTCGTCGGCTGGTCGCTCATCAACAATCAGTGTGACTGCTTTGGGTCGATCGACGCTTGATCGGGGTCAATCGGCGGCTTTTGGCGCCGGTCGAATAAGGTGGGTCGAATCAGCCACGCTCGCGCCACTTGATGTTGCAGCCGATCGAAGGCTTCTGCTCGCTCGGCATGGAGCCTCGGCCAAGCACCGCCTCGATGGCGGCGCGCAGGTCGGCGCCGCTTACCGCCACCCCGTTGCCGGGACGGGAATCATCAAGCTGGCCGCGATAGACCAGCTTTCCTGCGCCGTCGAACAGGTAGAAGTCGGGGGTGCAGGCGGCATCAAAGGCCCGCGCCACGGTCTGGTCCTTGTCGTAAAGATAGGGGAAGAGAAAGCCCCGTTCGCAGGCCAGTTCGGCCATCTTTTCCGGTCGGTCCTGGGGGTAGCCGACCACGTCGTTGCTGCTGATCGCGACCATGCCGATCCCGCTGTCGGCATAATTTCGACCCAGTCTGACCAGCTCGTCGAGCACGTGCTTGACGAACGGGCAGTGGTTGCAGATGAACATCACCAGCAGGCCATGCTCACCCATCAGCTCCTGGCCATCGAAGGTTTTTCCGCTGACCGTGTCCGGCAGCGAGAAGGCAGGCAGCCGGGTGCCCAGCGGCAGCATGTTGGAAGGAGTCTTGGCCATGGTTGCAGTCCTTGAATGTCGATGGTCAGTTCAGTCAGGAATTGGCGATCCCGAAGAACACAGGCAAACAGATGCGGCAAGGTCATCGGCCAGGCTCGCGTTCGTTCGGCTCCACGTCTACAGATTGTAGCCAGTCGGCAATGCGATGAACGATTTTCTCGCTGAATCTCGTGACAGAGGGTACGAACCCATGCCTGTGAGAGACCACTGCGATGAAACGTTACCTGCTGAATTGCCAAATGACCATGATGCTGCTGGCCCTTGCCGCTGCCACGCCCGGTGCACTGTCTGCCCGGGATCAGGACCCAGGCTTGCCGGGCTGGACCGAATGGCCCGAGGATTTCGAGCCAGAGCTGCCCCGCGCCAGCCGCGCTGTACTCACGGTCGGGCCTGAGGGCAATTGCACCCACACCACACTGCAGGCCGCGCTGGCCGCTGCTGCCGATGGTGACGAGATCCGTTTGAGGACGGCGGCCTACACCCCGCCTTTTTCCGGTGGCTTCCAGATCTGGAGCAAGGGGCTGACCATCCGCGGCGGCTATCCGGACTGCAATCCCGGGTCCACCCCCACCCAGCGCTCGGTGCTGGACGGCAACAACGGCGGCCTGGTACTGGACATACTCTACTCGGCGCCGATGGGCGGGGCATTTCGGCACGTGGTGCTGGAAAACCTGATCATCGAGAACGGCGCCGGCACCGACCCCCTGCTGTCCGGCGGCGCGCTGGTCGAGGGCCGGCCCGGGCGCCTGCGGGTGGATTTTATCAACGTGGAGATTGCCGATAATAGCCGCAGCGGCGCAAACAACCATGGCGGCGGACTGCACATACGCACGACCGGAGATCGGGACGGGACCCAGCCCTTCGTCACCCTGGACAATGCCAGCAGCCTGCTCAACAACACCGCCACCGGCGACGGCGGCGGGGTGTATTGCGAGTCCAGCCATGACACCGACGGCGCCACCCTGCTGCGTATGGGCACCACCCTGGTATTCGGCAACCAGGCGACAAACGGCGGCGGACTGGCCCTGAACGGCTGCCGCAACGTGTTCCTTTATAACGGTGGTCCGACATTCTTGTTCATCCCGACCGGCGGTTTCGTGCTCAACCAGGCCAGCGGCTCGGGCGGGGCGTTTCATGTCGACAATGGCGGCCAGGCCAGTCTGAGAGCGATGGCATTCTCAGGCTTCGGCAACGCCAGCGAGGCTGCCTTGCTGCAGGGCAATGATGCCAATTTTGGCGGCGCCGCCACGGTTCGTGGCGCAGGTTCGCAGCTGGTGGTGGAAGATGCCTATGTCATTGGCAACAGCGCGGTGCTCTTCAATGGCGCTTTCTCGGTCGATACTGGGGCAGAGCTCATCGTGCGGCGTGCCGATTTCACCCTGGGCTGTCAGCCGCCATCGGCCGCTGGCGGAGTGCTGACCCGCCCGCCCTGCAGCGTCATCGAGGCCAACGAGGCGGCCAGGGTCGGTGCGATCGGCGCCACCACCGGCGCTCAGGTCAGCATCAGTCGCACCTACATTCGCAACAATACGGAGACTACAGCCGAGCAGGCCGCCGCGATCCGCGCCACCGGTGTGGCCACCTTCCCGCGCACCGTGGTCAACGTTGAATCCAGCCTGATTGTCGGCAACCAGGGCGATCAGGCGCTCAAGGTATCGGGGATCGCCGATCTGGATCTGCGCTACTCCACGCTCGCCGACAATGCCGGACGGGCAGCGCTGATCGATGCACCAGGCGGGCAAACCGCCAATCTCAGACTGCTGAGCAGTATCGTGCTCAGTGATCTGGCCAACAACATGGTGGCAAGCTCAGGGGCAGGAGTGCGCAACGTCATCTCCGATTGCGTACTGGGGCTGCATGAACCATCGGCCACCGGTATTACCTCGGCCTCGCAGTGGTACCTGCAGCAGGACCCGCGCTTTATCGACCCGCCTGGAGGAGATTACCGGCTTGATCCATTGTCGCCCGCGATCGATTTCTGCGACGGTTTCTTCCCGCCCAGCGGCCCGGATCTCAACGGTGGCCCGCGCGGCGTGGTGTGGAATGGGCCCACCACTATCCCGAACTATGCCCTGGGCCCTTACGACCTGGGCGCCTTCGAAATGAGCTTCTCGCCGCAGCCGACCGATATTGAGATCGAAATCATTTCCGACAACCTGTTCATCAACGCCGATCAATCCAGCCTGGCCAAGCAGGTCGTGGTAAGAAACGTGGGGCCCAATATCGCCTTCGCAGAGATCGATCTGTTCGACCAGTTCACCCCCGGCTTCGTGACCAGCCGCTTCTGGCAGTGCCAGGTGGCGGCAGGTCCGGCGTGGTGCAGCGTCTGGTTCGGGCTTGGTGACTTCAACCTCTGGGTGGGCCCGCTGATGCCGGGTGAAGTCGCCCTTATCGGCGCTACTGCTGATCTGGTCAACCCGAATGTCGACCAGGAGTTTCTCTACATCGCCGGCGCCAACGAATCGGTCCACAACATCGACACCAATCCGTCCAACAACATCGCCGAGGTCAGCTTCCGCACCGGCATTTTCGCCGACGGTTTCGAGGCCCCGGCAGGCTTTCTGGGCCCGCTTGGCGCGGGGGAGGACTGAACCTGCCCGACCATCGCCGGCTGTCAGTTGCCGGCGATGGTCGTTGATCATGGTCAATCCGCCGGCCGGCAGGTCTTGGCACAATGACGGCTTATTGCCCACGCGCCTCGGTGCCGATCAATAAAAGCCGATCATGAAAGACAAGACTCCGGACCAGCGGCTGACCTGGCTCAGCCCGTTCTTCCTCGGCACTTATGCCGAAAACGATGATCTTTTGGAAAAGCTCGTGGTCGAGTTGATGCGCGACCATGTCTACTGGCGGCGCAATATCCACCCCGAGGACCCGCCGCTGATCAGCGAGCTGGACCGGCATTCGCCGGAATACCTCGAGTTCGTTGCCGAGATGAAAACCCAGCTGCATGGCCTGACCGCGCGACTCAAGAACTCGGTGCCGTTCTTCAACCCGCGCTACATCGGCCACATGGCCTCCGACCTGCTGCTGCCGGGCCTGATCGCGCAGCTGGTGACCACGCTGTACAACCCCAACAACGTCACCGACGAGGCCGCCCCGGTGACCCTGTCGCTGGAGCTGGAAGTGGGCCGGCAGCTGGCGACCATGTTCGGCTACAACGTTGATCCGACGGTCGAGCCCTGCGCCTGGGGCCATATCACCTCCGGCGGCACCCTGGCCAATGACGAGGCGCTGTGGTATTTCCGCGCCGTCCGCTACTGGCCGCTGGCCGCCGCCGTAGTAATGGCCCGCCGAGGCCGTGACCCCGGCCGGCTGAAAAGCCTGGGGGCTGCGCTGGCCGATCTTGACGACTGGCAGTTGATCAACCTCTCGCTCGACCGGGTGATAGCGCTAAGACGCGAGCTGCTGGCCTGGCTCGGTGATCACCTGGATTCGGCCCAGGCGCGAAAGCTCGCTGCCGAGATCGAGAGCCAGCGAGTCGAGGCGCAGGGCATCGCCGAGTTCCACGCCCGTCATCCCGGGCTGGGAACACCGTGCGTGCTGGTCCCGGTCACCGCCCACTACTCCTGGGAAAAGGCCCTGAAGCTGCTCGGCCTGGGCAGTGCCAACCTGGTCAGTATTGCCGTCACCGAGCGGATGCGCATGGACGCCGATGCTCTCGAACTCGCCCTGGAGCAAGCCCAGGCCGATCGCCGCCCGGTGCTGGCGGTGATCGGCGTGCTCGGCACCACCGAGTATGGCAGCATCGATCCGATCGACGACCTGGTTGCCGCCCGTCAGCGCTGGCGCCGCCAGGGCCTGGATTTTGCCATTCATGTCGATGCCGCCTGGGGCGGCTACCTGGCCAGCATCTTCCGTGACAGCGATGGCACGCTGGTCAGCCACCAGGACTTGCGCAAGGGATTTCGACATTTCCCCTCGAACCAGGTCTACCAGGCGTTTGCCGCCTTGCGTCATGCAGACTCGATCACCGTTGACCCGCACAAGCTCGGGTTCGTTCCGTTCGGCTGTGGTGCCTATATTGCCCGCCATCGCGGCATGACCGACTTCATCAGCCAGAAGGCCGCCTACGTGTTCGATGCCGAGTCCGCCAGCGCCGATACCGAGTACGAGCGGCGTTTCCGCAATCTCGGCCAGTACATACTCGAAGGCTCCAAGCCGGGTGCCGCGGTGGCCGGGGTGTGGGTCAGCCACCGGGTGCTGCCGCTGGACCACCGGCACTTTGGTCGCCTGTGCGGCGAGACCATTCGCAACTGCGAGTATTTCTTTGACCATATCGCCGAGCTGCGCGAGGCGCTGGCCGGGACGGCCAGGGTGGTCGTGCCGTTCGAGCCCGATACCAACCTGGTCTGCCTGGCGATCAACCCCGAGGGCAACCGGAGCCTGGCGGCAATGAATCGTTTTGGTCGCAGGCTCTACGACCAGCTCAGCGTGTCTGCCGGGGCCGATCTGCGTCAGCGCGAGTTCTTCGGTTCGCGCACCCTGGTCCACCGTTCGGCCCTGACCCAGGCCGTGGCCGACCGCCTGATCGCAGAGCTTGCGCTGGATCCGGCAAGCTTTGTTGCCGAGTCGGAAGACGATCGACACCAGGCCGACAGCATTTTCCTGCTGCGCCATACCTTGATGAACCCCTGGCTGTCCGGCCAGAGCCGCGGCATGAACTACCTGGACCGCTACTGCCGGCACCTGGCTGAGCTGATTCAAAGGTTGCTGGCCTGAACCCCGATCTGGTCGCTCGGAGCGGAGCGATGCTCGCGGTATACTCGCCAACTACTGCCACGTGGAGGTCGCCGTGTCCATGGCCAGACACCGGCGCGTGCCGGACCGTGTTGATCGATGCGCCGGAACGCGCTGGCAATCCGTGATGCGTTTTTGTGCTGCACTACTTGCCTTGCTGCTGGCAACGACAAGCGCCGCGGTTGATTTTGACGACTCGCAGGGCCTTGCCGAGACCCTGCATGCTATCGAGGCGCTCAAGGACAGCGACCCGGCCAGCGGCCAGCAGCAAGCCCGCGAGCTGCTCGCCCGGGCCGAGGCATACGGGGATGACCTGATCATCGCCCGCGTTCAGCGCGTGCTGGCGCTCAACCTGAACGTTCTGGGTCGAAACGACGAGGCCCTGGCGCTGCTGGATGGCGTGGTGGAAAGCTTTGCCCGGGCAGGTGACACTGACAACGAGGCGCTGGCCCTTCGCAACCGCGGCGTGGTGCTTTTCGACAGCGATCGCCTCGATCAGGCCATCGACAGCTACCTGGCTGCCCTGGAGCGCTTTGAGGCGATCGGCGACGAGGTGGAGCAGGCCAAGACCCTGTCCAATATCGGCAACGTATTCTTCGAGCTGGGGGACCTTGCCCAGGCGGCCCACTACCATCGTCGCGCACTGGGCGTTTTCGAAGAGGTCGGGCTGACCATCGGCATTGCCGGAGCGGCAATCAATCTGGGGGCCGCTCTGCGCAGCCAGCATGACCACCCGGATTATCCGCGCCTGATCGAGGAGGCCGAGGTTTCCTACAACCGCGCCCTGGGGGCTTTTGTCGAGTTGGGCAATCAGCGCGGCGAGATGATGGCCCTGGGCAATCTGGCAGGCCTGGCCGAATTGCGTGAAGACCATGAGCGGGCCCACGAACTGATCAGTCAGGCATTCCGGACTGCCGAGGCCAGCGGAGATCATCGCTCTATCCTGACCATGGGCCATCGGCTGATTCGCACCCTGCATGCTAGTGAGCGCAGCGAAGAAGCGGTGGAACTGGCCGAACGGTTGATCGGGCTGGCCCGGGAAACCGGCGCTGAACATTACCTGCCCAGCCTGCTCGCCGTGGGCGCTGAGGTACTGGCCGATATCGGTCAGCACCAGCGCGCACTGGAAATGGTCCGGGAGTCGGTCGAGCTGGAGCAGCGCCAGCTGCGCGCAGAAACCGAGGTGCGGCTCAACGAAGTGCTTGCTCGCTACGAAAGCGAGCGTCTGCAGCGGGAAAATCTGCAGCTGCGCCAGGCCGAGGAGCTGGCGCGGATTCAGGCCGATCGCCAGCGGCTGACCGTTTATGCTGCCATCGCGGTGGCTGTGTTGTTGCTGATCGCGCTGGGAGCGCTGATCAGCCGAATGCGACTTCGCGAACGGGCCCGCGCAGAGCTGAACTGGGCCGCCACTCATGATCCCCTGACCGCCGCACTCAACCGGCGCGGTCTGCGCGAGGCGCTGGATCCGCAGGCCGACAACACGCTGGGCCTGCTGCTGATCGACATCGATCACTTCAAGCAGATCAATGACCGCCATGGACATGATGCCGGTGACAGCGTGTTGATCGCCGTGGTCGATCGCCTGCGCTCTCGGCTTGACCCGGCCGATCTGCTGGTGCGCTGGGGCGGCGAGGAGTTTCTGATCGTGCGCCCTGACAGTGAGGGCCTGGACGGCTTCGCCCGGCAGCTGGTAAGCCACATGGCGCAGGCGCCGGTCGATGTGGATGGTGTGGCGCTGAGCGTGACGCTGTCGGCCGGCGCCGCGGTGAAACGGGCCACGGAGGCCTTCTCCTCGGCCGTTCGGCGGGCCGATCAGGCCTTGATGGCCGCCAAGCGCGATGGTCGAAATCGCTTTCGCGCGGCCGCCGGCCTGGAGGCCGGCTGAACCGGATTCGGCAAGCTACTCCTCGAAAGCGACGATCCGGAACCGGATCATGAGCCGGTCGGCAACCGCCAGCGCCCCGCCCAGGGCGCTGAACGGCTCGATCCCGAAGTCGCTCTGATTAAGGACCAGTCGTCCGGTAGCCACCAGCTCGTGCTCGGACACGCTCACGGCGACCGGTACGGTCAGCTCGCGAGCCACCCCGCGGAGGCTGACCCTTAGCGCTATATCTGATTGCCATGGCGGGCCGGTCAGGCCTGTCGACTCGATCAGGATGGATGGATGACTTGCCGCGTCCAGCACGGCCGCTGAAAGCATGTTTTCGCGGGTATCGGCTATGGCCGACTCGGGCAATTCGGGATCGAAGCCTTCCGCGATGCGCCAGTCCGGCTTGTCGACCACAAGCTGGTTTACATCGATGGTCAATCTCAGCGCCGAGTCCGAAAAAGGCTCGGCCAGGGCGATTTCGCCGGCTAGCACCGGACCGCCGATGACGTGGGGATGGCCGAAGCGGGCCAGGGTGCCGGCCGGCATCACTACGATACGCAGCTTTGATGCCTGGCCGTCGATCAGGTAGTGTCTTGCGGATTCAGGCCACGGCGCCGGCTGATCCGTTGGCGCCCTGGTCAGGTACTCATCGACTGGCCCGCGTGGCTGGGCCTGGCAGCCGGCCAGCAAGATGGCAAGTAACAGTCCGCATGACAGGATCTTCATTGCCCCGGCTATAGTGTGCATGGTCATACAAATTGAAGACTTGAGTGCGTGAGCATACCGCTACGCAATAACGAAAAACGCTACGGCCTGATCAGCCAGCTGTTTCACTGGGCGATCGTGGCGCTGATCCTGTTTCAGTATGCCTGGGCCTGGCGCATCGATCAGGTCGAAGGCTTCCGGCTGCGGCTGGAGCTGGTGACCCAGCACAAGACCGTCGGCATGCTGGTGCTGATCCTGGCTGCCGCGCGCCTTCTCTGGCGGCTGTTCAACCGGCCGCCGCCGTTGCCCGAGACCATGCGTCGCTGGGAACGGCGCGCGGCACAACTGGGCCACTGGGCATTGTACGGACTGATGCTGGCCGTGCCGCTATCGGGGTGGTTGTATTCGTCGGCTGCCGGCTATGCCGATTTCTGGTGGGGCCCGGTGAACTTTCCGAGCCTGATCGAGGCCAATCAGTCGCTGGAAGACCGGCTGCACCGGTTGCACCAGGCGCTGGCCATTGCCCTGGCTGCGGTAGCCGTAATCCACTTGCTGGCCGCACTGCGCCACCACTTCATCAACAAGGATGATGTCTTGAGGAGAATGCTGCCGCTATGGCGAACAAGAAACTGATTTCAATACTTGCGCTATGTTTTTGCGCCGTCGCCGTCGCCGTCGCCGTCGCCGAGCAGCGCTGCTACCAGACCGATGCCGAAAGCGGCGAGCTTGGCTTTCGCGGTGAGGCCGAGGGCAATCGATTTTCCGGCCAGTTCGCCGCCTTCACCGTCGAGCTGTGCCTGGATGAAGCCGATCCGGCCACCGCAGTAATCGAGGTGACGGTCGATACCGGCTCGGCATCGGTGGGCAACCGCCAGGGCGATGAGGCCCTGCACGGTAAGGAGCTGTTCAACATCGAGCGGTTCCCCCAGGCGCGCTGGCAAAGCGGGAAGATCGAGAAGATCGAAGACGGCTACCTGGCCGGAGGCGAGCTTACGCTGCGCGGCGTGTCGGGTAGCCAGCCGGTCAGCCTTTCCTTCGATCTCGACGAGGACCGGCTAGGCCTTTCCGGCAGCGCCGAGATCTTGCGCATCGACTTCGGCGTCGGTGAGGGCGAGTTCGCCGATCCCGACTTTATCCGCAATCGGGTCGATCTGCACTTCGAGCTGGAGATGATCCGACGACCGTAGAGTCCAAGCAGTAGGAGGGCACGCAGCGTGCCGTCGCAGGCAGCAATCGAATACCATAGTGCGTTCGGCCGGGAAGGGGGTCGCTTGTGACCACTCTTCGCCCAATCACCCGAAATTCAAGGAGCCCTGAAAGACATGCTGCATGTAGATATCCCGACGCTGCCCGAGCTCGGCGGTCTGGTTGCCGAGCGCAACCCCGCCTGTGTCTCGATTTATCTGAAGACCACGCCCAGGACCCAGGACATCGGCGGTGCCGGCATCATGCTGTCAAACCTGATCAAGGAAGCCGACGCCCAGCTTGAAGCCGCCGGTATCGACAAGCGAACCCGCTGGGCGGTGACCGAGCAGCTCGAGGAGGTTGCCGGCGAGAAGGAGTTCTGGGTTTACCAGGCCAACAGCCTGGCAATTTTCGCTACCCCGGAATCGAATCGCTGCTACCGCCTGCCGACCCATCTGGAACCCATGGTCGAGGTCGCCGATCGCTTTCACTTGAAGCCCCTGTACCGGGCGATCAGCATGCCGCAGCATGCTTTCGTGCTGGCCCTGGCCGAAAACGAGGTGCGCTTCATCGAGGTGTTCAGCGACATGCCGGCCGAGACCCTGCATGTGGCCGGTCTGCCCAAGGATGCCGCCTCGGCGGTAGGGACGGCCACGGTCAATACGCGGTCGGCCAGCTCCGGCCGCCAGCACGGCAGTGAAGGACAGAAGATCTACCTGCGCAAGTTCTGCCGCATGGTCGATGCGGCCTTGCGCCCGGTGCTGGCAGGACGCCACGAGCCGCTGATCCTGGCGGCTACCGAACCGCTGCTGTCGATCTACCGATCGGTCAACACCTACCCGGTCTTTGCCGAGCAGGTGATTGAATCCAGCCCGGTGCGTATCCCCGACCATGAGCTGGCCGAGCGAGCGCGCCCGATCCTCGATGAGCGGCATGCCGAGTCCATTCGTCAGTTCGTCGAACTGTTCGAAGCGCGCGAAAAGGAAGGCAGGGCCACCACCGACCTGGCACAGGCCGCTCGCGCCGCGACTTTTGGCGCCGTACACACGCTGCTGGTGGCTATCGATGAAGTCGTCCACGGCCGCATCGACGAGGAAACCGGCGAGCTGACCCTGTCCGATCAGGCCAGCGCCGACAACTATGGCGTGGTTGATGAAATTGCCGGTCGCACCCTGGCCGGCGGTGGCCGCCTGATCGGTGTTCGCAAGGCTGACATCCCTAATCAGGCCAGCCTGGCGGCGATTCTGCGCTGGGCGACCTGAGCAGACGACACCAGCCCGGCATGCCGTCAGCGTGCCGGGCTGGCAACCACTCAGCTTGCCTGAGGGTCAGCATCGAAAAACCTTAACAAATCCGCATCACCTGATTCGCTAGCATAGGTGGCTGTCTCATCAGTCCCTTCGGTCAGCGTAATGTCAGTCAGACGACAGGAAATGGAACAGGTCGCTCCCGCGGCCTGGCGTGGTTTCGCCGCCGGTCGCTGGCAGCAGCGCATCGACGTGCGCGATTTCATTCAGCGCAACTACACCCCCTACGCCGGCCAGGCAGATTTCGTCGCCGGCCCTACCCGGCGCACCCAGCGCCTGTGGCACAAGGTTGAAACCCTGCTTCAGACCGAGCGCGAGAAAGGCGTGCTTGATGTTTCGCAAGTGCCCTCCAGCATCACCGCCCACGGCCCCGGCTACATCGACAAGAAACTGGAACGCATAGTCGGCCTGCAAACCGATGCCCCCTTGAAGCGCGCGATCATGCCCAGGGGCGGCTGGCGCGTGGTTGAAGACAGCCTTAAAGCCTACGGCTTCGAGCCCGACCAGCAGGTCAGCGAGATTTACACCCACCACGCCCGCACCCATAACGACGGCGTGTTCGATGTCTACACCCCGGAAATCCTGCGTTGCCGCAAGTCTGGCATCATCACCGGCCTGCCGGATGCCTACGGACGCGGTCGTATCATCGGCGACTATCGACGCATGGCCCTGTACGGCCTGGATCGCCTGATCGAAGTCAAGCGGCACGAGCGCGCCGACCTTGATCATTGCCGGCCCGATGAAATCACCTTGCGCCTGCGTGAGGAACTGGCCGCCCAGAACCGCTCGCTTCAGGCCATGGGTGAGATGGCCAGGGCCTACGGTTTTGACATCAGTCAGCCGGCTGGCAGCGCCGTGGAGGCCATTCAGTGGACCTATTTCGCCTACCTGGCCGCCGTCAAGGAACAAAACGGTGCGGCGATGTCGCTGGGCCGGGTCTCGACCTTCTGGGACATCTACATTCAGCGTGATATCGACGAAGGCCAGCTCGATGAGGCTTCGGCCCAGGAGCTGATCGACGATGTGGTGATCAAGTTCCGGCTGATTCGCTTCCTGCGCACGCCCCAGTACAACAGCCTGTTCTCCGGCGATCCGACCTGGGTCACCGAATCCATCGGCGGTATTGGCACCGATGGCCGACCGCTGGTCACCCGGACCAGCTTCCGCATGCTCCAGACCCTGTATAACCTGGGTCCTGCGCCCGAACCCAATCTCACCGTGCTGTGGTCGCCGGCCCTGCCGTCATCCTTCAAGCGCTTCGCCGCGCGCTGCTCGATCGACACCAGCGCCATCCAGTACATTTCCGATGACCAGATGCGGCCGAAGTTTGGTGATGATGCCGGCATCGCCTGCTGCGTCTCGGCCATGCCGCTGGGCAAGCAGATGCAGTTCTTCGGCGCCCGGGTCAATCTGCTCAAGTGCCTGCTCTACGCCATCAACGGCGGCCGCGACGAGGTCAGCGGCCAGCAGATCGGGCCTCAGCTGGCCCCGGTTACCGGCGAATACCTCGACTTCGACGAGGTCATGACCCGCTTAAGCGCGATGATGGAATGGCTGGCAGGAACCTATGTGCATGCGCTCAACTGCATTCACTACACCCACGATCGCTACTGCTACGAGGCCGCCCTGATGGCCCTGCACGACCGCGACGTGATCCGCACCCTGGCCTGCGGTCTGGCCGGCTTGTCGCACACTGCCGACAGCCTGTCGGCGATCCGTTATGCCAAGGTCCGCGCGATCCGCGACGAGCGCGGCCTGGTCGTCGACTTCGACACCAAAGGCGAATTCCCGCGCTACGGCAACAACGATGACCGCGCCGACGACATCGCCGTTGACCTGTGCCGCCAGATGATGGCCAATATCTGCCGCCATCCGGCCTATCGCGATGCCCGCCATACCCAGTCCATCCTGACTATCACCTCGAACGTGGTCTATGGCAAGCAGACCGGCAACTCGCCTGACGGGCGTCGCGCCGGTCAGCCTTTCGCGCCTGGCGCCAACCCCTCCAGCGTCGCCGACAGTCGCGGCGCCCTGGCGGCGATGATGTCGGTAGCCAAGCTGCCCTACGATGACTGCGAAGACGGCATATCGCTGACTCTTTCGGTTGTTCCCAACTCGCTGGGCAGCGATGAGGAACGCGCCGACGTGGCGGTCGGGACTCTCGATGCCTTCTCGGTCGCCGGCGGTTTCCACACCAACCTGAATGTGCTTGATCAGGCCACCCTGATTGACGCCATGGACCACCCGGAAAATTATCCCCAGCTCACCATCCGGGTGTCCGGCTACGCGGTGAACTTCGTCAAGCTGACTCGCGAACAGCAGCTCGACGTCATCAACCGCACTTTCCACGGCAGCGTATAAGCCGGCCATGGTTGATAAGCTGATCGGCAGCCGCTACCAGCTGCGTGGCGCAACCCGACTCGAAGCACGCGGAGACGACTACTACGCCGTCCACCCGGAAGACCTGGCCTTCCTGGAGGACCCGGCGGCCAGCGGCGGCCCCAGCCAGGCAGGCTACATTCACTCGGTGGAAATCGGCAGTACCGTAGATGGGCCCGGCCTGCGCTTCGTGCTGTTCCTCACCGGCTGCGCCCTGCGCTGCCAGTTTTGCCACAATCCCGACACCTGGCACCTGAAAAACGGCCGCCAGGTCACGGTTGCCGAAGTCATCCGAGAGATCAACCGCTATGCCGAAGTGCTACGCGTCTCGCGCGGTGGCATCACCCTGTCCGGCGGCGAACCCGCCCTGCAGCCCGCCTTCGCGCGCGAAATCTTCAGCCACTGCAAGCGCCTGGGGATTCACACCTGCATCGACACCTCTGGCTTTCGCAACCAGGTCTTTACCGACCAGGACCTGGCCGACATCGATTTGCATATTCTGGACATCAAGTCAGGCGATCCGGATATCTACCAGCGTGTTACCGGCCAACCGCTGGCTCCCACCGTCGCCTTCGCCGAGCGCCTGGCCCGCCTGGGCCGCCCGATGTGGGTCCGCTTCGTCCTTGTCCCCGGCCTGACCGACGGCGAAGACAACGTCGAAAAAGTCGCCGACATCTGCGAGCGCTTAGGCTCACTGGAACGGATCGAAATCCTGCGCTTCCACCAGATGGGCCGTGACAAATGGCACCGTCTGGGGCTAGCCTATCCACTGGAAAACACCGAACCACCCAGCGCGGAACTGACCGAGCGGGTCAGGGCGCAGTTTCGGCGGCGTGGGCTGACAGTCTACTAGGGAGCCTCTTACCACGCATCGTGCCGGTGTCGGTTCCATTCGCTCCTGGCCGCATCCCGCACTGATCGAGCAGGTCCTGCCAGGCGCGAGTGTGGCGGGCGATGGCCTGGTCGAAGGCCTGCCAGTGGTTGCCTTCGGCGCTGTCGTCGAGCACGGTCAGCACGTAGCGTTCGAAGCTCTCGCTGGGGCTTGATTCGCGGAAGCTGGCCAGTGCCAGCAGCGGCGGCAAAAGCTCGCGGCGCACGCGCTGGACATTGGCAAGATAGGGCTGCACTTCGGCCGCGTAGACGGCGCCGAACATGTTGCGCAGGATCTCGGCCTGGCGGTTGGTGCGGCCGTCGCGGCACAGCGGTCGCTCGCCCAGGCGCTGCTCGATCAGCCCGGAGGCATCGTCCAGGCGGGTGGTGACGAGAATGGCGCTGCGCAGCGCCTGGCCGGCCAGCGGGTCATACAGCCAGCGCTGATATACGGCATCCAGGGCCGCAAGATCCTGCTCGAGCTCGCCGTTGAGCAGGTTGCGTATGCGGCGCTCGAGCAAGGCCGCATTGTGAACGCTGGTACCAAGGTGGTTGTGGTCCGCATGCACCGGCAGCGGCCCGCGCGAGCGGGTGAAGTGGCTTTCGATCTCGCGGCTGCCCCAGACCGCATTCCAGGCAGCATCGGGCAGTGACTGGCGTTTCTGTGCGGTGGCCACGATCAGTTGCTCGGCCAGCGATTCGCGCTCGATGCTCGCCAGGCAGTCCTCGGCGGCAGTGATGAAGCGACGCTCGTAGTCCAGCCGGGTCAGCGGGTGGGCGACCCGGCCCAGGCCGGAGTTGCGTTCGCCGACCACGAACTGCAGCTCGCAACCGTAAAGCCTCAAGAAATCCATCAAACCCAGGGTGATCGGCTCGATCTCGCGTACCCGCTCGCGCAGGCGCGGCAGGCCCGGCGCGGCCGGCACCGGCGTGAGCTGTGGTTCCAGATCCAGCACCCGGGCCAGCCGCCGGTTGTATTCATCGAGCATCGACTCAGGCTGCGTGAAGGGATCGCAACCGGTGGTCAGGAAAACGACGACCAGGATGGCTACCGCTCGCATGATCGGCTCGTTGAATGTAAGGATTGGATCACCGGACCATATTGCCACTGTTGCACCGTTTGCGATGTAAACACCGCCAGTGAGCCTGTCATTGCCCATCCTGCCCGACAGTGTGTAATCATCTGGCCAGGTTGCCCAAGCGCTTGTTAAGGATTGTCATAGAATGACGACTTCCCAGATTCTGATCCTGGTCATCCTGGCCGGCGTGATGGGCCTGTTTCTGTGGGGACGGCTTCGGCACGACATCGTGGCCTTGATGGCACTGATGGCCTGTGTCGTTGTCGGGCTGGTGCCGGCCGCCGAGGCCTTTGCCGGTTTCGGCCATCCGGCGGTGATCACCGTGGCCTGTGTGCTGGTGCTGAGCCAGGGTTTGCAGTCCACTGGCGCCGTGGACTGGCTGGCCCGTTCCGTGCTGCCGCGCGATGCCGGCCGCTTTACCAGCATGGCCGCACTAATGGGGCTGGGCGCGGTATTGTCCGGCTTCATGAACAACGTCGGTGCGATGGCGCTGTTGATGCCGGTGGCGGTACAGCTTTCCGGCCGACTGGACCTGACCCCCGGGCAGGTGCTGATGCCGCTGGCCTTTGGCACCATTCTCGGTGGCATGACCACGCTGATCGGCACCCCGCCCAACCTGATCGTCTCGGGCTTTCGCGCCGAGGCCGGCCTGGGCCATTTCCGGATGTTCGACTTTGCCCCGGTCGGGGTGGCGGTAGCGCTGGCCGGTGTGGCTTTCGTGGCGTGGATCGGCTGGCGCCTGGTGCCGGCGCGCAAGGCCCTGGGTGCCGACAGCTTCGAGACCGGCAGCTATCTGACCGAGGTACGCGTACCAGAAGGCAGCAAGGCAGTCGGTCTGACCCTGCGCGCCTTCGAGCGTGAGATCGAAGACAGCGAGTCGCAGATCGTCGCCCTGGTGCGCAACGAGGTGCGGATGACGGCCCCGCACGGCGGTCGGCGCATCCGCGAAGGCGATATCCTGGTGCTGGAAGCCGATGTCGAGACCCTGGCCAATGCGCTGTCGATCTTCGATATCAAGCTGGAAGAGCAGGGCTCGTCGTCTGAGGAGGATAGCGAGAAGGCAGCGAAATCTGCCGGCGGTTCAAAAGGCAAGAAAGCATCCCCTCAAAATGGCAATGATGACGACGACCCCAAGCGCGAAGAAGATATCGTGCTGCGCGAACTGGTCGTGCTGCCGGGCGCCAGAATCGTTGATCGGTCAGCCCGCGACCTGCGCCTGCGTACCCGTTACGGGCTGAACCTGCTGGCGGTATCGCGCGAAGGCCGCTCGCCGCGTGCAAGGCTGCGCACGCTGAAGCTCAAACCAGGCGACCTGCTGCTGATGCAGGGTCCGGCCGAGGTAATGGCTGATTTCACCAACGACAATGGCTGTGTGCCGCTGGGAGAGCGCGAGTTGCGCATTCCCGACAAGCGCATGGCGATTATTGCCGGCGCCATCATGCTGGGCTCAGTGGCGATCGTCACTGTCGGCCTGTTGCCGGCCGCGGCGGCGTTCACGTTGGGGGTGATTGCCTCGATGCTGTTTCGCACGGTGCCGCCCCGGCAGGTCTACAGCGCCATTGACTGGCCGGTGGTCGTGCTGCTGGCGGCCCTGATCCCGGTGGCCGGTGCGATGCAGGTGACTGGGGCCGCTGACCTGCTGGCCCGGTTCCTGGTCGAAACGATTGCCCAGGGCAATGCGGTGATCGCGCTGGCGGTGGTGCTGGTCACCACCATGTTCCTGTCCGATGTCATGAACAACGCCGCTACCGCCGCCGTGCTGTGTCCGATCGCCATCGGTATCGCTTCTGCGCTGGGGGTCAATCCCGACAGCTTCCTGATGGCGGTCGCTATCGGGGCCTCGTGCGCCTTCCTCACCCCCATCGGGCACCAGAACAACACCCTGATTCTCGGCCCGGGCGGCTTCGGCTTCGGCGACTACTGGAAGCTCGGCCTGCCGCTGGAGCTGCTGGTCATCATGATCAGCATCCCGCTGCTGCTGGTTGTCTGGCCGCTTCATTAACCGCGTGACATGGTGCGATGGGACTGGCGCTGAAAGGCAAGCAACCTGGTCCCAGGTTGATACTAGTACCTGCATAAGTATTGCCACACTCAGCTTGTCTCTCGGCGTTTGTGGCAAGGCGTCGGCGCGAAGTCTGTAGCTTGGCCTACATCGAGCGCCGACAACACGCGCTACGGCTCCGCTCCAGGGCTTTTCCGCTACGCGAAGCCGCCCTTGCGCTCTCGCCTGCGC
>SKQS01000024.1 GCA_007118895.1 Wenzhouxiangella sp. | reverse complement strand
TGCTGATGGCCAAGTACGAGACCATGGTCGGCGCGGTGGTCGAGCGCGAGCTGCTGACCATTTTCGTGTTCGCACTGGGCGCGCTGGTCGGCGTGCTCAGCGTTGCCCGGCTGCTGGCGGCACTGTTCAGGCGCCATCACGATGCCACGGTGGCCGTGCTGACCGGCTTCATGCTCGGCTCGCTCAACGCGCTGTGGCCATGGCAGTACGGTCTTGGCCAGCGCGGCGGGCTGGCCGCCCACCACTGGCCCTGGCGGTTCGAGGAGGCTGCCGGTCAAGCCCCGCAGATCGGCGCGGTGATGCTGGCCTTCATGGCCGGCATCGGCCTGATCGCGATGTTCTGGAGCGCCGAGACCGCCAGAAGGCGGCGAGATCAGGTGATTTGACCGGGCCCGCCGGCGGCGATGATCTCGTCGACCGCGGTAACCACGGTGTCGACTTCGCTCAGTGCGTTCGGCCAGTGGGGAGAGAAACGGATCCAGCCATCGGGACTGGCGCAGGCCACACCCTGCGCGCCCAGTGCCGCCGCCCAGGCCGGAGCCAGGGCAGGGTCTGGCGGCCGCACGCTCAGGATACCGGAGCGGCCTTCCTTTCCGCCCATGCGAGCGCTTTCAAAGCCGCATTCGACCAGCGCCGGCTCCAGCGCGCCCAGCCAACTCTGCACATGGTCAAAAATCGAATCGATTCCCAGCTCGGTCAAGAGCGCCGTGCTGGCCTCCAGTCCGGCCAGGCCAATGCTGTTGGGGGTGCCGGCCTCGAACAGTCGGGCATCGCGACGCAACGGGCGGTCATAACGCAGCTCGCCGGGGGCGCGGGTCAGGAACGCGAACGGATCCTCGCAGGACAGCCAGCCGGCCAGCTGCGGGTTCAGTCGACCGGCCCGGGCTGCATCGACATACAGCAGTCCGGCGCCCTCCGGGCCCATCAGCCACTTGTGGCTGCCACAGGCCAGGTAGTCGATGCAGATCGCCTTGACATCCAGCGGCACCACGCCGAGCGCCTGGATCGCATCGACGAATAACTCCGTACCAAAGCGTCTGCACAGCTCGCCGATGGCCTCCAGCGGCATGCGCTGGCCGGTGGCGAACTGTACCGCACTGATCGCCATCAACCGGACACCGCGACTGAGCTCGGCCTCCAGGCGCTCAAGCGCGCCAGCGCGGTCCAGCCGGAACGCTTCGGCCTCCATCCAGACCGTCTGCAAATCGTGGTTTCGCGCCGCCTGCAGCCACGGCATGACGTTGGTCGGAAACTCGCCTTCCAGCAACAGCACGCGGTCGGTAGGCTGCCAGTCCAGGCCCAGCGCAATCGCCTGGATGCCGGCCGTGGTATTGCCGACCAAAGCGATCTCGCCCTGGTCGGCCGAGAGCATCCCGGCCAGGTTGGCGCGCAGACGCTCGCGGCGCTCGGTCTCGACGGCATACCAGCCCATGCCCCGGCTGGCATATCCTGCCAGCACTTCGTTGATGGACGCCTGAACCGCTTCACTGATGGGCGAAAGCGAGCCATGGTTGAGGTAGACAGGCACCTCGAGCGTCGGGAAAAGCGCACGGCTTCCGAGCTCGGGCAGGCCCCGGTAACGGCGTTGATTCACGTCCGTGTTCAGTGAAACGGCCATCATCGGATTATCCCAGACTTTTCGCGACCCTGCCGATGGCGTTATATTGGAGTTCTGCAGTCGCGCCAGATCAAAGGGAGTCCAATCCGTCGATGAACCAGCCAGCGCCCACTCGGGCGATTGATCTTGAATCCGAACTGTTCGGACTGCTGATCGAGGCGTTCCCTGATGCCCTGCTGGTAGTCGACTCCGACGGCCGTATCCTTCGCGCCAACTCCCAAAGTGAGCGCATCTTCGGCTACCGCCCCGAGGAACTGAACGGCCAGGTCGTGGAGCTGCTGGTTCCGGAACAGCTGGCCGCCGGCCACGTGGCTCATCGTGAGCAGTTTTCGGCCTCGCCGCAGGCGCGGTCGATGTCGCAACGCGATGAACTGCACGCACGGCGCCGGGATGGCAGTGTGTTTCCGGTCGAGATCAACTTGAACCCGATGGCCAGCAGTGCCGGGGCCGTGACCATTGCCTCGATCCGCGACATCAGCCTGCGCAAGTCCATCGAGGCCCGCGAGCGTCGGGAAACCGAACTCTCGGCCAGCCTGATCAACAGCCTGCCCGGCATCCTCTTCATGATCGACAGTGACGGCCGGATGTACCGCTGGAATACCAATCTCGAGAAGTTATCCGGCATCGAGGCTTCTGCCATAGAGGACGGCGACCCCACCATCTTTTTCTATCCCGACGTCCATCAGCGCATCAGGGAAGCCATAAGTCGCTGCCTGGAGCAGGGGTTTGCGGCGGCGGAGACCATGGTCAAGACGCCCGATGGTCCGGTCGGCCCCTATCGCTTCATCGGCCAGCGTATCGAGCTTGACGGGGCGCTCTACGTCGCCGGCATGGGCATCGACATCAGCGAGCTCAAGCAGACCGAGTCTGCCCTGCATTACGTCACTGGCCTGCAACGCATGGTGGTCGAGGCCTCGAGACGCCTGCTGGTCAGCGGCACACGGCAGCTCGACGAGCTGATCACGGCCACCCTGGGCGAGATTGGCGCCTACTGCCGGGCCGATCGCAGCTACCTGTTCCGGTTCAAGCAGGATCGGAAGCTGATGGACAACACCCACGAGTGGTGCTCGGACGGAACAACTCCCGAGAAGGACAACTTGCAGAACCTGCCCAGGGCATCGGTTCCCGAAGTGGTTCGCGGTATCGAGCAGCAGCAGGTAGTCCACATCCCGGATACCTCGGTGCTGGGCCCCGAGTGGTCCAATGAGCGGGAGATCTTCGAGGCCCAGCAGATCCAGTCCCTGATCCTCGTCCCGGTCATCATCGGCGGGGAGGTGTTCGGCTTTGCCGGGTTCGACGCAGTGCGTGACAAACGCACCTGGGACGAGGAAGAGATCCGTCTGCTGCAGGTGCTGGCCGACCTGATAGGCAGCGCGATCCTGCGCCAGACCGGTGAACGGGCGCTCAAGGCCAGCGAGGCACGGTATCGTTCGCTGGTCAACAACATTCGCGAGATCGTCTTTCAGATCGACCGGGCCGGCCGCTGGACCTTTCTCAATCCAGCCTGGGAGAAGATCACCGGCCATCCGATAGAAGATTGCCTGGGCAGGCCGGCGCTATCATTCATCCATCCGGATCAGCAGCAGGGCGCCGAAAGCGCGATGCGCTCGATACTTGATGGTCAGATCAGGTTTTCACGCCAGCCGGTTCAGTACCTGAACGCCGAAGGCGGCTACGGCTGGCTGGAGGCCAATGTCCAGCCGGTGACAGGTGACGGTGGGCAGATCACCGGCCTGACCGGCACGCTGCGTGATGTCACCGAGCAGCGCGAAGCCCAGCGCAAGATACTGAACCTGGCCCATTATGACCCGGTCACCGGATTGCCCAACCGGGTACTGGCCCTGGATCGGCTCGAGCAGTTGCTCAAGGGGGCTCGTCGCTACCAGGAACATGTGGCCGTGCTGTTCCTGGACCTCGATCATTTCAAGAAGGTCAACGACACGCTGGGGCACGAAGCCGGGGATGAGCTGCTCAGGCTGGCTGCCGAACGCCTGCTGACCCAGGTCCGGGAACAGGACACCGTGGCGCGCTTTGGCGGTGACGAGTTCCTGGTTCTGTTTGGCGGTCTGCATGAGCCCGCCGAGGTACAGCCGTTGACCGAAAAGGTGCTGAACTGCTTTCGCCAGCCGTTTCATCTAAGAGACCGCGAGCTGCTGCTGACCGCCAGTATCGGCCTGGCGCTGGCGCCGTCGGACGGCGATGTCGCCCAGGAGCTGTTGCGCAACGCAGACATGGCGATGTATGAATCCAAGGCCCGCGGCCGCAACACCTACCAGTTCTTCACCCGGGCCATGAATCGCAGCGTCGGCAGGCGACTGGCGATAGAGGAACAGCTGCGCTATGCGCTGGACCGCGGCGAAATCACGGTGGCTTATCAGCCGGTTATCGACCTGGCCGACAATGCAGTAGTCGGCGCCGAGGCCCTGGTCCGCTGGCACAATCCAGTACTCGGTGAGCTGGACCCCGATGAGTTCATCCCGATCGCCGAACAGATCGGGATGATCGACAGCATCGGCCAGGCGGTGCTGCAGCGGGCACTGGCGTTGGCTGCGCGCTGGCGCCCCTACCAGGAGCGGTTCTGCATTTCGGTCAACGTTTCCCCGCAACAGTTTCGGGACCTCAAGCTGGTCAGCCGACTCGAGCAGGCACTGGCGCAATCCGGGCTGCCGGGCCGGGCGCTGCAGATAGAGATTACCGAAAACGTACTGCTGAGCAGCCACGATCAGGCCAGCGATGCCCTCGGTCAAATGCGCCGACTTGGCGTCAGCCTGGCCATGGACGACTTCGGCACCGGCTACGCCTCACTGAGCTACCTACGCCAGTTTCCCATCGACACCCTCAAGATCGACCGCAGTTTCGTCTGCGACATTCATGCCGACGCCCGCAACCGCGAGCTGGTCATCGCATCGATCGCCCTGGCCCGCAGCCTCGGTCTGTTGGTGGTGGCCGAAGGGGTCGAGAGCGCCGAGCAACTCAAGCTGCTGCGTCAACACGGCTGCCAGCTGGCCCAGGGCTTTTACCTCGGTCGCCCCATGCCCGAAGATGCGTTCAACCAGCTGATGGAACGGGAATACACCACGATACTCCCGCTGCCGCGCGAGGATCGCGCCGGGTAATCTGATCCCCAGGTAATTTGGCCCAGTAGTAGTAGAGCTCAACCGGCCAAGGTCAGGCCGTTGAGCGCGATTTTCGGGTCGCGACCGGTTACCAGGTCGGCAAGGAGCTCGGCCGAACCGGCCGCCTGGGTCCAGCCCATGGAGCCGTGGCCGGTATTGAGCCACAACCCGGCCACCCGGGTCGGCCCCAGGATCGGCGGGCCCTTGGGCGTCATTGGCCGAAGTCCGGTCCAGCCCTCGACCTGGCTGGAACGAATCTCTTCGGCCAGCCTCGGCAGCAGCCGGCAGGCCGAGTCGATCAACAAGGCAAGCCGTTCAGGCCGCAGGCTCAGGTCATGGCCATCGAAGTCGGCCAGACCGGCCAGCCGCAGGCGATTGCCGAAACGGGCGGTGACGATACGCTGCTCCAGGTCCAGCAGTGGAACGCTCGGCGCCAGTGCCGGTTCACTCAAGGACAGCGTGGCCGAATAGCCCTTGACCGGATAGATCGGCAGACGAATGCCCAGCGCTCGAACCAATGCCGGGCTGCCGCAGCCGGCGGCCACGACCACGCCATCGGCAGCCAGCTCCTGGTCAGCCATGCCGTCACCGCCCAGTCGCAACCCGACCACCCGCTGCTTGCGCACCAGGATCTCGCGCACCTGGCAACCAAGCCGTATTCGCGCACCGAGCCCGGCGGCACAGCGCGCCATCTCGGCGGCAAAGGCACAGGCATCACCGGACTCGTGCAGCGGCATGAACATCGCCCCGACCAGGCGATTGGCCACCGGCGCCAGCGCCGGCTCCATGGCCACGGTCTGCTCGACATCGAGCTGGCGAATCCTGACGCCGGGATCGCCGATTCTGTCTCTCAAATCCAGGGCGTGATCCATCTCGGCGCGACTGAAATAAAGTTCCAGCGAGCCGTCCGTCCAGGCGTGGTAAGCCAGCGCATGGCGTTCGCGCAGACGCCTCAGGCACTCGGCGGAGTAAACCGCCAGCCGGGTGTTGTCACGGGCATTGCGGTAGTAGCGCGAGGCGGCCGACTGCCATAGAAAGCGCAGGCCCCAGCCGATCAGGCCAGGCAGCGCATGGGCGTGGATACGAAACGGCTCGCCGCTGCCGGAGCGGCTGAGCAGCCGGCGCATGATGCCGGGTGAATTCCATGGCTCGGCGTGGCCGGGGGTGATGCCGCCGCCGTTGGCGTGGCTGGTCTCGGCCGCGTGTCTGTCATGACGGTCGACCAGGGTCACCGCCAGCCCGCGCTCGGCCAGGGCCAGGGCGCAGGTAGCACCGACCACGCCGGCGCCGATCACCACGACATGTTTAGACCCCAGCTTGTTCACCATGGTAACTATTTGCTATCAGGGACGGTCACTTTGCCCGGATTCAACAGGTCGTTCGGGTCCAGCGCTTGCCTGATTCTGGCCACCAGCTCAGCCTTTAGCGGCTGCGAGCGGGCCAGCAGGTCGCGGCGAAGTCGCCCGATGCCGTGCTCGGCAGCAATCGAGCCGCCATGTCGGGTCACCAGACCAAACACGATGCGATTGCACTCGGGCTCGCGGGCCGCAAAGTCCTCGGCGCTCATGTCGGCAGGCTGGCTCAAATTGAAGTGCAGGTTACCATCTCCCAGGTGCCCGAAGATGCACGGCCTGATGCCCGGCACGGCGCGCTCGAGTTCAGCCGTTGCCTGCTCGACGAAGTCGGCAATCGAGCTGATCGGCACCGACACATCGTGCTTCAGGCTGATGCCGCCGCAGCGCTGGGCGGCAGGAATGGATTCGCGCAGCGCCCACAGCTGGCCGGCCTGGGTCTGGCTGGAGGCCAGCACGAAGTCACCGGCCAGGCGATCTGACAGGGCAGCCTCGAACACCTGGTGACCGGTCTCGCTCAGCCAGTCGCCGGCCAGCGAGGAGTCGGCCTGGATCAGCACCTGCCAGGGCCGCAGCTGTTCGAACGGCTCGGGAAGGTCAGGTCG